>NZ_VDAY01000006.1:0-284788 GCF_019584005.1 Citrobacter sp. EC_71 | reverse complement strand
TCGCGGGCAACACCGCGGACTCGGCGACCCTGAGCTTTACCGTCGACACCACGCTCTCAGTGCCGACGCTGGACCTGGCAGACGCCAGCGACAGCGGCAGCAGCGCGATGGACAATATCACGAATGACACCACCCCGGCGTTCACCATCGGTAATGTGGATGCGGACGCCGTCAGCGTGCAGGTGCTGATCAACGGCACGTCCTACCCGGTGACGCTGGCGGACGGCACCTGGACCTTCACCGCCCCGCAACTGGCAGACGGGGAGTACACCTTCACCGTGCAGGTGACGGATGATGCGGGAAACGTGCAGACCTCAGCGGCGCTGGCGGTCATTGTGGACACCACCGTGGCGGCCCCGGTCATTACGCTGAGCGATGACACCGGCACCACCGGGGATAACCAGACCCGCGACACCACGCCGGGCTTTGCCATCAGCACCGACCCGGATGCGGTCAGCGTGATGGTCTCCATTGACGGCGGCGCCCCGGTGGCGGCGACGAAGGACGCGGACGGGCAGTGGCAGATCACCGCCGGCGAGCTGGCCGACGGCGACCACAGCATTGTGGCGACGGTCACCGACGTGGCGGGCAACACGGCCACCTCCGATCCCCTGAACTTTAATGTCGACACTACGCTGTCCATCCCGACCCTCGATCTGGCAGACGCCAGCGACAGCGGCAGCAGCGCGACCGATAACATCACGAATGACACCACGCCGGCGTTCACGCTGGGCAATATCGATGCCGACGTGACGGAGGTGCAGGTGCTGATCAACGGCACGTCCTACCCGGCGACGCTGGCGGACGGCACCTGGACCTTTACCGCCCCGCAACTGGCGGACGGTGACTATACCGTGACGGTACAGGTGACGGATGACGCGGGGAACGTGCAGACCTCGAATGAACTGGCCATCACGGTGGACACCACCGTGGCGGCCCCGGTCATTACGCTGAGCGATGACACCGGCACGGCGGGGGATAACCAGACCCGCGACACCACCCCGGGCTTTGCCATCAGCACCGACCCGGATGCGGTCAGCGTGATGGTCTCCATCGACGGCAGCATCCCGGTGGCGGCGACGAAGGACGCGGACGGGCAGTGGTATATCACGTCCGGCGAGCTGGCCGACGGCGACCACACCATCGTGGCCACCGTGACCGACGTGGCGGGCAACACGGCCACCTCCGATCCCCTGAATTTCACCGTCGACACCACGCTCTCGGTGCCGACCCTCGATCTGGCAGACGCCAGCGACAGCGGCAGCAGCGCGACGGACAACATCACGAACGACACCACGCCAACGTTCACGCTGGGCAATATCGATGCCGACGTGACGGAGGTGCAGGTGATTATCAACGGCACGTCCTACCCGGCGACGCTGGCGGACGGGAAGTGGAGCTTTACCGCGCCGGAACTGGCGGACGGCGACTACAGCATCACCGTGCAGGTCACCGACGACGCGGGGAACACCGCGAACTCCACGGAACTGACCGTGACGGTGGATACAGAGGTTCTGCCTGTCAATATTGCGCTGGATAAAGCCTCAGACACAGGGGCTAAAGCAGATGATAACTATACAGCGGATACAACCCCAACGTTTACATTTAGCAATATTCCTGCCGATGTCGCCACGGTCACACTGACGTTGAACACTGGGCAGCATTACACGATTGATCTAAGTAAAGGAACCTCATTTACCCTGCCGGATGAATTAAAAGATGGCACATATACCGCAACAGTGACGGTGACTGACGTAGCAGGCAACAGTGCCGACAGCCAGATTAGTTTTACTATCGATACTCTTGTTGATAAACCGGCAGTCGAGCTCGCTACTGTCTCTGATTCGGGCGATAGCCAGACTGATGGCTTGACTAATGAGACGAAGCCGCAATTCCAGCTTAGCGGCGTGGATATTGATGACGCCAATACGATAACGATAGCGATCGTGAGCAACGACGGCAGCTACAAAGGTAGCTGGACGCTGGATAGTGAAACCTACGGAAACGGGACCTGGATCTGTCCAGTCGAGCTGGATGATGGGCAGTATACGATTACCGTCATGGTTGAAGATATGGCGGGTAATCAGAGTACCTCTGATGCAGCAGCGTTTGAAATCGATACGGTCACTTACATAGATTCAATTGTGTTGTTGGATGACACTGGCTCAAGCTCCACCGATAACCAGACCAACGTGAATACGCCTGAGTTCGCGATCGGCGTGCCGGATGATGTCACGCATGTCAGCATTGCAATTGATGGTAAAGCGGCTGGTGACGCATCCAAACAGAGTGATGGAACGTGGCATTTTTCTACCGCAGCGCTTGCTGACGGAGCGCATACCATTACGGTTACCGTAACGGATCAAGCGGGTAATAGCAGCCATAAGGATCTCAACTTTACGGTCGACACAACCCTTTCTCAACCAACGTTGCAACTTTCAAGTGAGAGCGACAGCGGGTATAGCGATTCCGATAACATTACGTCGGATGTCCGCCCAACCTTCGTGATCGGTAATCTTGATAGTGACGTTGTCAGCGTTTCACTGACGATTAACGGTCAGACATGGCCTATTACGGTTGAAAATGGCAGCGCTATCTTTACTCTTCCAGCCGATTTGCCTGATGGGGTCTGGCAGGCTGAACTGCGGGTTGTTGATGATGCGGGTAATGAAAAGACAACGTCACTCTCCGTGACTATTGATACCACCACCAGCGTGGACGGTATCACCCTGCAAAGTGATACAGGGGTGCAAAACGACTGGATGACCAACGATTCCACCCCAACGTTTGCTATTACGGCACCCGCCGATGCGCAAACTGTCACCGTCAGCGTTGGAACGACAACGCAGGATGCTATATTCCAGGACGGTAAATGGGTGGTGACGATGCCGTCTGTGCTGGCGGATGGGGAATACACGCTGGAGGTAACCGTCACAGATAAAGCCGGAAACACCGCTAACCGTGAGCAGAGTTTCACCGTCGATACCACGCTTGAGCCGCTTACCGTCAAAATGGCAACGGCAGATGACAGTGGTATTGCGGGCGATAACGTGACTAACATCACCAAACCGACGTTTGAACTGGGCAATATTCCGCAGGATGTGTACAGCGTTGACGTCACGCTGAATGGTATTACCACTAACGTCAAGAAGCAGACAGATGGTCGATGGATCTTTACCCCTGATACCGCACTGACGGAGGGTGAGTATACTCTGGAGGTACTGGTGACGGATAATGCCGGTAATCAAAGGACCTCAGATTATAGCTTTACCATCGACACGTCGGTGGAGATTAATTCTATCATTCTGACAACGGATACCGGGGATTCCTCCTCTGACGGCATCACCAATGCCAGTCAGCCGGTATTTAGCGTGACAACCTCTGAGGATGTGATCAGCCTTAAGGCGACAATTAACGGCCTTGAGTGCAGCGTGGTGCAAAACGCCGACGGTAACTGGACGGTGACTTCTCCGGTGCTTTCGACTTCTGGCGACTATACCCTTGTTGTCACGGTAGAGGATGCGGCGGGTAATGAAACCAGCGATAGCAAAACGATTACCTTTGATAACCAGCTTTCCGTGCCTACGATCGCGTTTGAGGCGGGGGATGATACTGGTTACGATGCCATGGACAATCTGACCACCAACAATAAACCGTCGTTTATCATTAGTGGCGTTGACGGCGATGTGACGCATGTGGTCATTACGCTGGATGGTCAGCAAACTTCGCTCGTGCAGGATGGTAGCGGTAACTGGATCTTTACGCCGTCATCCGCACTCGCGGATGGAGAGCACAAGCTGACGGTTGATATCCAGGACCGGGCCGGTAACACTCAGACGCAAACACTCTCCTTTACGGTTGATACCACGCTGAGTGCACCGGTGATTGATCTGATGACGGGCTCTGATTCTGGCGATAGCACTGAAGATAACCTGACGTCTGACACGCGCCCGCAATTTGTGATTAGTAATATCGACAGTGATATCTATCAGGTTGTCGTGACGCTAAACGGCAACGATTATCCGCTAACGAAAGACGCGCAGGGTAGTTGGGTATTCCAAACGCCGGAACTGGCCGATGGCGAATACACCATAGTGGTGACGGCAACGGATAAGGCCGGGAACGTGAGTTCGTCGGATCTGGATTTTGTTATTGATACGACTGTGGTAATTGACAGCATCGTCATGTCAGAAGATACCGGTTATTCCTCCGACGACCATTTAACCAACGATACGATCCCAACGTTCCAAATTAACGTCCCGGATGATGTCTCCCATGTCTCGGTGGCGCTGGACGGCGGTACAGCTGTCGATCTTGGTGCAAGCAACGGTAAGTGGACCTATACCGTCGCGTCAGCGTTGCCCGATGGCGAGCACACTATTGTGGTGAACGTCACCGATAAGGCCGGTAACACCACACAAGAGAGCTTTACCTTCACGGTTGATACCACGCTAAATCCGGTTACCGTTGATCTGCGCCCTGAGGATGATTCTGGTAGTAGTGATACCGATAATTATACCAGCAATACCCAGCCGACCTTCGATTTTAGCTCCATTGACAGCGATGCTTATAGCCTGGTCGTAACATTCAATGGTATCTCTTATCCTATTGATCTAACAGCGCAGCCGATCAGCTTTACGCCACCTCAGCCGCTGGGTGACGGTGACTATACCTTAACGGCGACGGTCACTGATAAGGCTGGCAATACCCAGGATACGAGTCTGGTCTTTACTGTCGATACGCAAACATCCGTGAGCGTCGATTTTATTGTTGGTGACGATACCGGCTATTCGGATACCGATAATATCACTAATAATAATGCTCCAACGTTTGAGGTCAGCGTTCCTGCTGATGTCGAATCGGTCAGCGTAACCCTGAATGGCGTCGCTTCGCCGCTGGCTAAAAATGAAACGGGACAGTGGCTGTACCAGACACCGTCGCTGGCGGACGGCAGCTATACGCTATACATCAACGTGGTGGATAAAGCAGGAAACACGGCAGAAACGTCGGTCTCATTTGTCATCGATACCACGCTGAATATTCCTGCTATCGATCTGGATACTGAGAGCGACACGGGGGTCTCGGCAGATGATAATCTGACCAAAGACACCACCCCGTATTTTGTCATCAGCAATGTGGACAGCGATGTTCATAGCCTTACCGTGACTATTAGCGGTAAAACGTATAATGCCACCCAGAAGGATGGCGTCTGGGGCGTTCAGATCCCGCAGGCCGATGCGTTGGCCGATGGTGTTTACGTTGTTAAAGTGACCGCAGAAGATAATGCGGGTAACAGCAAATCTTCGTCCATTTCTATTACGGTGGATACCTTCTGTCCACCACCGGTTGTCGGAATGGATGAGGCATCCAACAGTGGAGATACTGCAGATAGCATCACCTATAACACGGCACCGATGATTACTATCGGCGGTGAGCCGGAAGATATTGCCAGCATATCAGTGAAACTCGGGGACCAAACCTGGTCTCTGGAACCCGGTACTACCCAATGGCGGGTACCTGAGAATCTTACTGATGGTAACTACAGCGTAGTGGTGACGTTTACCGACAACGCAGGGAACAGTGCATCAACGACCTATGATTTTGTTATTGATACTGTGCTCACCGATCCTGCCATTATCCTCATTGACGATACTGGCAGTGATACCAACGATAACCTGACTAACGTAAATACCCCGAGCTTTGAAATCAGCGCCGGTGAAACGCTGTCCGCCGTAACGGTTACGCTGGATGGTAAGACGACGTCGCTTGAACAGAACGCGCAGGGGCAGTGGATCTATACTGCCGAGATGCTGGCAGACGGAACCTGGACCATCAGTGTGGAAATAGTTGATGTGGCAGGTAACCACCAGACTGAAACGCTAACATTCACTGTGGATACTCAGATACCGGTACCGTCCATTGATATGGATAGCGCCAGTGATTCCGGAGCCAGCGACAGCGACAATCTGACCAACGATACACAACCTGTGTTTATCCTTTCTGGCATCCCGGATGATGTGGATACCGTATATGTCGAGATTAATGGGATAAAATATGCAGCGGTACAAAGTGACGATGGGCAGTGGAGTGTCCAGCCTTCAAAACTGGCGGATGGCGATTACACGGCCACCGTGGTTGTTACTGACCTTGCGGGAAATACTGAAAACAGCAGTATAGATTTCACCGTGGATACGCAGATCTCCCTCTCCCTCGATTTGCTTGCCACGTCGGATACCGGTACTTCACAAAGCGATAAGCTAACGCGCGATACCTCACCGACGTTTGGCGGGCAGACCGATAAAGATGCCACGCTTACTATCCTTGTCACCGATGATAAAGGTGCCATCGTCCAGACGCAGGAAATCACGCCAGCAGCGGATGGCAGCTGGTCTGTTACGTTGGACGATCTGGTTGATGGATCGTATACCATTACCGTTTCCGCTATCGATCAGGCGGGCAACACCGCCACCACCAGTGTGAACTTTGAAATTGACACCGTGGTCAATGCTCCGGTAGTAGCGCTATCGGCGTCCGATCCTGAAAACTCACACGAGGCGTTAAATCTGGCGCCGGAATTCAGCGGTACGGCTGAACCGGGTTCGAGTCTCACCATTATCATCGATGGCGTTACCGTGGCCAGCGTGACGGTTGACAGCAATGGTTCTTGGGCATGGACGCCGCCGAGCGCTATCACCTCCGGCGATCATGTCATCGGTGTGATTGCGACCGATAAGGCCGGCAACGTTTCAGAAGAGACAGATTTCACCTTCATTATCCCGTTAGTGGATGTTGATCCGCCGACGCTGCAACTGCAGGCCGGGTCAGATAGCGGCTCTATTGGTGACTTTGTGACTAACGACACGACACCATCGATCACCGGGATTTCGCTACCGGGCAATACCATCACTGTTTATGTCAATGGTGAAGTGGTGGGTACCGCGACAACGGATTCCACAGGTCGCTACAACTTCAATTTGCCGGAAATGGAGGAAGGCACATATAGCGTTGAAGTGAGCATTATCAACCCCAATAACGGCGAAGAGGTGAAGTCGGATCCGGCAAGCCTGGTGATTGACACCCATGTCGTCCCATTGGTCTGGGAAATTGCCGGGCTGAACGACGAAGGGTATCTGAATTCGAATACACCGGTAGTCAGGGGAACATCTGAAGCTGGGGCCCATATTACGGTTATCATAGATGGTCGTACCGTCGTGGAAACGGTGGCTGCCAGCGACGGCAACTGGGTGGTTTCTATTCCGGGTATTGGTGTTGACGGTGAGCACGAGATCAGTTTCTCGGTAACGGATGTGGCGGGTAATACGGAAAACTTTGGTCCACAGGATTTTATTCTCGATACCTATATCACGCCGATCACCGTTGAACTACGGGATACCGATG
The DNA here is from genome assembly GCF_019584005.1 of Citrobacter sp. EC_71. NCBI lineage: Bacteria > Pseudomonadati > Pseudomonadota > Gammaproteobacteria > Enterobacterales > Enterobacteriaceae > Citrobacter > Citrobacter sp. EC_71. The sequence goes on along the minus strand of NZ_VDAY01000006.1, from coordinate 277,390 downwards.
ATAGTGGTAGTAGCGCTACTGATAATATTACCAATAAAACACTGGTGCATCTGGACGGTACCGCAGAAGCGGGGGCGGTAATAACGATTGCCAACACCAGCGGAGAAATACTGGCGACGGTTACCGCAGATGATAAGGGCGACTGGAGCAGTGAAATAGCCCTTGAGGAAGGCTCACAAACCTTTGTGGTGACTGAAACTGATTCGGCGGGGAACACAGCGACTAAAAATATTGATATTGTCTGCGATACGCAAAATAGTATCACCGATATTGTCCTCGACAAGATGTCAAACAGCGCGGCAATTACGGATGCTATCACCAATGTCAATGTACCCACATTGACGGCGGTGACCGATGCTAATGCGACGGTCGAGATTTATGTTAACGATGTCAAAGTGGCTACCGTGACGGCTGATGCAGCGGGTACGATCTCCTGGACGATGCCAGAAAGCGAGGATGGCGAATATGACATCAGAATGGTTTCAACAGATACCGCAGGAAATACGGCCACCAGTAACACCACGACGATTACTATTGATACGGTGATTGATAGCTTTAGCGTTGATTCACTTCCCGCGCTGACTAATGACAAAGCGTTGGATGTTTCCGGTGTGGGGGAAGCGGGGTCAACCATTACTGTCTATCTCAATGGTAAAGCGGTGGGTCAGGGGACAGTGGCTGAAGACGGAAGCTGGACGGTACCGCTGATCCTTAAAGAGGATGGTGATTACAGCCTGACAGTGCAGATCACGGATGTGGCCGGAAACAGTCAGACCAGCGATCCGTTAGTCTTTACTCTGGACAGCCACACCGATTATCCAACCATCAATCTTGATGATGTGTCTAACTCAGGCTCATTGGACGATAATATTACCAACGTTAATACGCCGTCCTTCCATGGTACGGGAGAGCCGGGGGCGACGGTTTCTATTCTGGTGGATGAAAAGACTGTAGCAACGGTAACGGTGGATGCCCAGGGGAACTGGACGTGGCAATACCCAACTACGTTGGCGGACGGTGAATATTCTATCCGTGTGATAGCAGAAGATGCGGCGGGCAATACCGCAGAATCTGCACGTATTCTGGTGACCGTCGATACCAGCACCTGGATTGAGCTGGATAAAATGAATCCTGATGGTGGTCTCTACTCTAACGATTTTATTACCGCCCGAACGACGCCGACGTTCCAAATCAACGGTGAAACGGGCCAACCGGTTAAGGTTTATATTGACGGTAAGTATGTTGAAACCATTACGATCAGCGGACGGAACTATCAATATACCATCCCTGAAGCGCTGAACGACGGTAGCCATACTATCCGCTTTGATATCGCCGATGCGGCAGGGAATACGGCTACCACAGGGGATCAGAAATTCACGATAGATACGGTCAACAATACTTCCATCACGCTGGACAACATTAACGGAGAGAGCGTCGCTGACCACACCATTGATGGTACGATTTACATCAATGATATTTCTGCAGGTATTAAGCTGAGCGGTATGGCTGAGGCTAACAGCTATGTCACTGTTAAGATTAATGGGATGACTGTTAGCAATGTTTGGGCAGACGGTACGGGAACGTGGAGCGTAAACGTTAATCCGATGTTGCTTAGTGATGCGACCTGGACCGTTCAGGTGAGTTCAGAAGACCGTGCGGGGAACGATAGTACCGTCTCAACCTTCACGATAGTGATTGATACCTCAATTAGCCAGTTCACCGCCAACGTGCAGGACGACAAAGACAGTTCGGCCGATAAGTGGGTGGTTAACAGCCGCACGCCAACCTTTAATGGCATGGGAGAGGCTGGGGCGACCGTTACCCTGATGGTGGCAGGGATGGTGGTTGCTACCACCACAGTTGCCGCCGACGGCACATGGAGCATCAATGCCAGCGCGTTGCCTGAAGGGACAAGCAATTTAACCTTTACCATTGAAGATACGGCCGGCAATACCCAAACCATTAACCATGACATTCTGGTCGATAGCGTTGCGCCATTGGCGCCAACGGTAGAGATCTCTTCCTGGAGCGAAGAGGGGACTCTATGGATCCTCTCAGGTAAGGCGGAAGCGGGAACAACCATTGTCATCAAGGATGAGTCCGGCAACGTTATCACCACGGTTAATGTCAATAATTCTGGCAGTTGGAGTACCGCGATTAACTATCCTGATGGCGGTAAAATCAGCATTCAGGCGGAGGATTCAGCCACTAATGTCAGTGTTCCTGTCGACCTGGATGTGATGTTCACCACGCCAGCCGTAGCGCTGGACGTGGCCTCAGACGGTGGTGCTCAGGGCGATAACTTGACCAACGACTCAACGCCGACATTGGTACTTAGCAATATCGAGAAGGATGTCGTTGCGGTGAGCGTAACGATTGATGGAACGATGGTGCCGGCAACGAAGGTCAGTGATGGAGTCTGGACCATAACATGGGGCACCCCGCTGAGTGACGGCGTGTGTGACGTTCAGGTGAGCGCCACGGACGCGGCAGGAAATACGGCGACGCAGTCCTTTAGTTTTACCATTGATACCGTGCTTAGCGCACCGACCATTACCATGGACGCTGCTAGCGACACCGGTACGGCGGGCGACAATATCACGCAAACCGTTAAACCGACGTTTGTCGTGACTAACGTTGACGCTGATGTGACGAAGGTAGAGGTGACCTTAAACGGCAATACGCAAACCCTGACCAAAGACGCTTCGGGTAACTGGATCTATACGCCAGAAACCCCGCTGGCAGACGGTAACTGGACCGTTGAGGTGAAAGTAACCGATGCGGCAGGGAATACTAAGCAGTCCAGCCTGGATTTCACCGTCGACACTAGTATCAGTACGCCGACGGTGGCTCTTGATGCCAGCAGCGATACCGGTGATGTCGGTGACAACCTGACGAATGAGACGACGCCAACCTTTACCCTGAGCAATATTGACCCGGATGTCACTTCGGTGATGGTGACACTAAACGGCGAAACACACAGCGCAACCAAAGATGAGCAGGGTAACTGGACGTATACGCCGGAAACTGCGCTGTCAGACGGTAGTTGGACCCTGAAGGTGAAAGTCACGGATGGCGCAGGTAACACTGCGGAATCTTCACTGGATTTCACCATTGACAGTACGCTAAGCACACCAACAGTAATGATGGATACGGACAGTGACACCGCAACGGCAGGGGATAATATCACCAGGGATACGACGCCAACCTTTATCCTGAGCAATATCGACCCGGACGCCACGTCGGTGATGCTGACGCTGAACGGCGAAACGCACAGCGCAACCAAAGATGAACAGGGTAACTGGACCTATACGCCGGACACCCCGCTGGCGGACGGCAGCGGAACGCTGGTGGTGACCGTGACCGATGCGGCGGGCAATAGCGCGGATGCGTCCCTGGATTACACCATCGACACTACTACCAGCACGCCGACAGTTTCCCTGGATGCGGGCAGCGATAGCGGTACGGTGGGTGATAATCTGACGAGGGATACGACGCCGACCTTTATCCTGAGCAATATCGACCCGGATGCCACGTCGGTGATGGTGACGCTGAACGGCGAAACTCATGCGGCAACCAAAGACGAGTCTGGTCACTGGAGCTACACGCCGGAAACCCCGCTCGCGGACGGCAGCGGAACGCTGGTGGTTACCGTGACCGATGCGGCGGGTAATAGCGCGGATGTGTCCCTGGATTACACCATCGACACTACTATCAGCACGCCGATAGTTTCCCTGGATGCGGGCAGCGATAGCGGTGCCTCAGGGGACAACATTACTCAGGACGTCACGCCAACGTTTATCCTGAGTAACATCGATCCTGATGCAACTACCGTAACGGTGACCATAAACGGCGAAACCCACAGCGCCACGCAGGATGAATCAGGCCACTGGACCTGGACACCTGAAGAGGCGCTGGCTGAAGGCACTTGGACGTTGGTGGTGAATGTCAGCGATGCGGCAGGTAATACTGCCAGCCAGTCGGTTGAGTTCACTGTCGATACCCATGTCGATAATTTTGATGTGACTTTTGATGGTACGAGTAGCCAGGAACAAACCTGGCAGACCGATGAGTCAACCTTATCGTTTAGCGGGCATGGCGAAGCGGGAGCCCTGGTTAGCGTCTCACTGGATAATGGCGATGTGCTGACGGCAAACGTGGACAAAGACGGTAACTGGAATCTCCAGCTTGAGGATGTGGCGCAGGGCGAGCATCAGCTTACCTTCACCATTACCGACGTAGCGGGTAACACCAGCACTGTGACGCACGATGTGAATGTTGGAACCGATGACCCGGTGTCGCTACGCAGCAGTCTGTACAGTAGCGAGCAGGACACCAATGACACCATAGAAGTGGAGTCGTCGCATCCGGTCTTTGAGTTCAACCTGGACGCCAGCATTACCCATGCCAGCATTGAACTGGACGGTGTCACTCATCCGCTGGTGCCTTCGCCGTCTGGCCCTACTCAGTTCGACGTGCCTGTGGCGCTGGAGGATGGCCCACATTCTCTGGTGTTGCGCACGCAGGACAGTGCCGGGAATAGCGAACGTCAGGATATCGCCTTTACGGTGGATACCAGTAGCCGCAGCGTCGTTGCAGGCATGGACAACGCCCGCAGCGATGAGAGTGACGCGCCGCATTCTGCAGCGGATCAATCCTCTTCGCATGAAGCAGCCAGCTTCGCGGCACAAGTGATGAGCATTAGCCAGAGCGTCGAAGATAATCAGGACGATCAGCAACATCACCATCAATAAATAACCGTTTCCCCCGTACAGGACGTGCGGGGGAATGAGTGCAAATTCTATGAATGATTTTACGCTATATGATTTAGGCTTGGCTGGCGTTATGCAATACATCGCCAAAAACCACGATTCACGTATTGAAATAGATGAGGCAAAAATACCGGTCACGCTGTCGCAATATGATAAAAACGATCCGAACCATGAAGCACAGATTAAAAACTATTTTCTGTCATTAGGTCTGATGATTCACGAGGTGAAATTCTCGCGCCCCGACGATTTGCTGAATGAAAATATGCCGCTGATTATATTAACCTCCGACATGCAATGGATGGTGTGTGTCGGGTGCCAGGAAGGGGGGCTACAGCTGGTCAAGCGTAACAACGAGTTGGGTGTCGTTGCGTGCGCCAGAGAAAACATCCAGACGATTTCGGTCTTTCTGATCCAGCCTTTAAGCGGGATGACTGAATCGATAAAAATAAGTTCAATACTAAAATCCGGGCTGCAAAATAATAAATTTTTTTACAGTAAGTATTTTTTCACTTCGCTGTTTATGGCCCTGTTTGCGCTGACGATCCCGGTTTTCAGTAATCTTTACTACGATAAGCTCGTGCCCGGATCATCGACCGCTTCTCTGTTTGGGGTGGTCGGTATCGTGCTGGTATTCATCGTTTTTGAGTTTTTACTGCGATCCTCGAAAGATATCTATCAGTCGATTGTCTCGCGTCAGGAGGATGTCAATATTGATGTTTCTTTTGTCGAGGCGCTGATCTACAACACCACCAAAAGCAGTTCTATGTCCTCAGTTTTTGTTCTCTGGACAGAATTCCAAAAAATTAAGCCGGTATTGTTAAACTCTGTTTTCCAGCGCGTGTCGGATATTCCGGTATTTATTATTTTTTGTGTGATTATTTACATTAATCTCGGCGCCCTGGTGTTAGTACCCGTGATGATGATGGTGGTGTCGCTACTGTTGGCCTGGGGATATTTCAGGTATACGGAAGTGCTGATGGATAAAATGAAGGAGAGCCAGTCAAACCGTAACGTTTTCATTACTGAATTACTCTATTCCTTACGTACCATTCATACCCTAAACAATAAAAACCTGATGCTTGATTGGGTTAATAGCAGTAACAATCAGTCATGGCTGAGCTTAAAACTGCGCAAGGCTGGAGTCTATTATCAGTCTGCGCTCAGCGCGATGTCGAGTCTGAATCAGATCCTGTTGATGGTTTTCGCTTTTTTTCTGGTCATTAAAGGAGAAATCACCACGGGGGCAATTGTCTCTTCCGTTATAGTCTCCGGACGGATGTCAGGGATCATCTCGGGATTATCATCAACGCTCTCTACTATTTTCACAACCAATAAAACCATTACGGATTTAATGAAAATGTTTATGCCGGCAGGGCAGGAACATGAGCAAAAATTGCTGCAATCGATCGTGAACGTGCGAGGTGATATCTCTCTACGCGCTCTGAGCTATCAGTACGATCCGCAATTACCAAAAGCGCTGGATACGCTGACGCTGGATATTCCTCATGGGCAGCGGGTGGCAATTATTGGCGAATGTGGTTCCGGGAAAAGCTCGCTGATTTCCCTGCTCTCTGGCTACTGTCCACCTACTGAGGGCAGTATTATGTACGATGGCTACAATACCCGACATCTGGCGCAGAACTTTTTCAGCCGCTTTATCAGTATGGTGACCAATAACGACACGCTGTTTACCGGCAGCATTGAAAGTAACTTTGCCCTTAAAGATTGCGACAACCGCAAGAAGGTGATCGAGGCGCTTAATCTGGCGAACTGTACCTTTGTGCTCCAGCATCCAATGGGGCTGCGTTACCCGGTGATGTTTATGGCGCGTAACTTATCCTCAGGGCAAAACCAGCAGCTGTTATTGGCGCGTAGTTTGAGTAGCGATGCTCAGATTTACTTATGGGATGAGCCAACCTCGAATATGGATGAAATAACCGAACAGCGTATCTTCGATCATCTCGATCACTTTATCAGCGGTAAGACACTGATCATGGTGACGCACCGTCGCTATTTGCTGAAGTATTTCGATCGTGTGCTGGTCATGAAAGGGGGCAAAATCATTCGTGACTGCACGCCGGATAAACTATTAGGGCCAGCAAACGTCGAGCAGACAAAGCAACCTGTTCGCGTAACGGTTGCGTCAGCGAACGAAAAACAACCGCGGTGACGATATTTTTTCATTGACCGGACTGATTAGTGAGCCGTTTCGCAGCACCGATTTATTATTGCTGTATCTTCTGCGTGAATGAAGCGAAGGCTTCATATTCAAAAGGAGAATATTGAAATGGGAAAACTCACGGGCAAAACAGCATTGATTACGGGCGCATCTCAGGGTATTGGCGAGGGGATCGCCAGAACGTTTGCCCGCCATGGCGCGAACTTAATCCTGCTGGATATCTCCGATGAGATTGAAAAACTGGCGGATGAGCTGGCAGGACGCGGTCACCGCTGCACTGCGGTTCACGCGGATGTTAGAGATTTTGCTTCGGTCACGGAAGCGGTGAAACGCGCGAAGAAGGTTGAAGGAAAAATCGATATTCTGGTCAACAATGCCGGCGTATGTCGCCTCGGCAACTTCCTTGAGATGAGCGATGAAGATCGCGACTTCCATATTGATATCAATATCAAAGGCGTCTGGAACGTAACGAAAGCCGTGCTGCCGGAGATGATTGATCGCAAAGACGGGCGTATCGTGATGATGTCCTCAGTGACTGGCGATATGGTGGCCGATCCGGGCGAAACGGCCTATGCAATGTCAAAAGCGGCGATTATCGGCTTAACCAAATCGCTGGCGGTGGAATATGCGCAGTCCGGTATTCGCGTGAATGCCATTTGCCCTGGCTATGTTCGCACGCCGATGGCGGAAAATATTGCGCGTCAGTCCAATCCGGACGATCCGGAATCTGTATTAACCGAAATGGCGAAAGCGATCCCGATGCGTCGTCTGGCCTGCCCGCTAGAAGTCGGTGAGCTGGCTGCGTTCCTGGCCTCGGATGAGTCCAGTTATTTAACTGGCACGCAAAACGTGATTGATGGCGGTAGTACCTTGCCTGAAAGCGTTAGCGTCGGCGTCTGATTGATGCCGGTCTCCTCCCCGCGCGATGGGGAGGAGGTACCCCTTATTCTCTTTTCAACTTTCAAATCATCAAACGGTATATAAAACCGTTACTCCTTTAGCACTGGTTATAAATATGATGACCATAAGAAAGTCATTAAATTTATAAGGGTGCGCAATGGCCGTTAACTTACTGAAAAAAAGAACCCTGACGCTGGCAGCAATGCTGTTGCTGGTGGGGCAGGCGCAGGCAACGGAACTGCTGAACAGTTCATACGATGTCTCTCGTGAGCTGTTTGCCGCCCTTAACCCGCCATTTGAACAGCAATGGGTAAAGGATAACGGCGGCGACAAACTGACGATAAAACAATCTCATGCCGGGTCATCAAAACAGGCGCTGGCGATTTTGCAAGGGTTGAAGGCCGATGTAGTGACCTATAACCAGGTGACAGACGTGCAGATCCTGCATGACAAAGGCAAGCTGATCCCCGCCGACTGGCAAAGCCGACTGCCGAATAACAGCTCGCCATTCTATTCCACCATGGCGTTTTTGGTGCGTAAGGGTAACCCGAAGAATATCCACGAATGGAACGATCTGGTTCGCCCGGACGTGAAGCTAATTTTCCCCAACCCGAAGACTTCCGGTAACGCGCGTTATACCTATCTGGCTGCGTGGGGCGCGGCAGATAAAGCTGACGGTGGTGATAAAGCCAAAACCGAACAGTTTATGACCCAGTTTCTGAAAAACGTGGAAGTGTTTGATACCGGCGGTCGCGGTGCAACAACCACCTTTGTTGAACGCGGTCTGGGTGATGTGCTGATCACCTTTGAATCGGAAGTGAACAACATCCGTAAACAGTATGAAGATCAGGGTTTCGAAGTGGTGGTGCCGAAGGTCAACATTCTGGCGGAATTCCCGGTAGCCTGGGTAGATAAAAATGTGCAGGCCAACGGTACTGAAAAAGCGGCGAAAGCGTACCTGAACTGGCTGTACAGCCCACAGGCGCAAACCATCATTACCGATTTCTACTACCGCGTGAACAACCCGCAGGTGATGGACAAGCTGAAAGATAAATTCCCGCAAACCGAACTGTTCCGCGTCGAAGACAAGTTTGGCGCGTGGCCTGAGGTGATGAAAACGCACTTTGTCAGCGGCGGCGAGCTGGACAAACTGTTGGCGGCGGGGCGTAAGTAAATGTTTGCTGTTTCCTCCCGACGCGTGCTGCCCGGCTTCACTTTAAGCCTCGGGACCAGCTTATTGTTCGTTTGCCTGATATTGCTGCTGCCGCTTAGTGCGCTGGTCATGCAACTGGCGCAAATGAGCTGGGCGCAGTATTGGGAAGTGATTACCAATCCGCAGGTGGTAGCGGCTTATAAAGTGACACTGCTGTCGGCGTTTGTGGCATCAATTTTTAACGGCGTGTTCGGTTTGCTGATGGCGTGGATCTTAACCCGCTATCGCTTTCCGGGCCGTACGCTGTTGGATGCGCTGATGGACCTGCCGTTTGCGTTGCCTACGGCGGTAGCTGGCCTGACGCTGGCGTCGCTGTTTTCGGTCAATGGCTTCTACGGCGAGTGGCTGGCGAAGCTGGACATTAAGGTGACCTACACCTGGCTTGGCATCGCGGTGGCGATGGCCTTTACCAGCATTCCGTTCGTGGTGCGCACCGTACAGCCAGTGCTGGAAGAGTTAGGCCCGGAGTATGAAGAAGCGGCGGAAACGCTCGGTGCCACGCGCTGGCAGAGCTTTCGTAAAGTGGTGCTGCCAGAGCTGTCTCCCGCGCTGGTGGCGGGCGTAGCGCTTTCGTTTACCCGCAGTCTCGGTGAGTTTGGCGCGGTTATTTTTATCGCCGGGAACATCGCATGGAAAACCGAAGTGACCTCGCTGATGATTTTTGTTCGCTTGCAGGAGTTTGACTACCCGGCCGCCAGCGCGATTGCTTCTGTGATCCTCGGGGCGTCGTTGTTGCTGCTGTTTTCAATTAACACCCTGCAAAGTCGCTTCGGTCGACGCGTGGTAGGTCACTGATGGCAGACATTACTCAATTGAAACGCTATGACGCACCCCGTATTAACTGGGGTAAATGGTTTCTGATCGGCACGGGCATGCTGGTATCGACCTTTATTTTACTGGTACCGATGATTTATATCTTCGTGCAGGCGTTCAGCAAGGGATTAATGCCGGTACTACAGAACCTGGCTGACCCGGATATGCTGCATGCCATTTGGCTCACGGTGCTAATTGCGCTGATTGCGGTGCCGGTGAATCTGGTGTTTGGCGTATTGCTGGCCTGGCTGGTGACTCGCTTCAACTTCCCCGGACGCCAACTGCTGCTGACGCTGCTGGATATTCCGTTTGCCGTCTCGCCGGTGGTCGCAGGTCTGATCTATCTGTTGTTTTACGGTTCTAACGGCCCGCTGGGTGATTGGCTGGATGAACACAACCTGCAAATTATGTTCTCCTGGCCGGGGATGGTGCTGGTGACAGTGTTTGTGACCTGTCCGTTTGTGGTGCGCGAACTGGTGCCGGTAATGTTAAGTCAGGGCAGCAATGAAGACGAAGCGGCGATTTTGCTTGGTGCCTCCGGCTGGCAGATGTTCCGCCGCGTCACGCTGCCAAATATCCGTTGGGCGTTGCTGTATGGCGTGGTGCTGACCAATGCCCGTGCGATAGGCGAATTCGGCGCGGTGTCGGTGGTTTCCGGCTCGATTCGCGGCGAAACCTTGTCTCTACCACTACAGATTGAATTACTGGAGCAGGACTATAACGCCGTCGGCTCCTTTACCGCCGCCGCGCTGTTGACGCTGATGGCGATTATTACCCTGTTTTTGAAGAGCATGTTGCAATGGCGTCTGGAGAACCAGGAGAAACGCGCGCAGCAGGAGGAAAATCATGAGCATTGAGATTGCCAATATTAAGAAGTCTTTTGGTCGCACCCAGGTGCTGAACGATATCTCGCTGGATATTCCTTCAGGTCAAATGGTGGCTCTGTTGGGGCCATCCGGTTCGGGCAAAACCACGCTGCTGCGTATCATCGCCGGGCTGGAGCATCAGTCCAGCGGGCATATTCGTTTTCACGGCACCGACGTCAGTCGTTTGCACGCCCGCGACCGTAAGGTGGGGTTTGTGTTTCAGCACTATGCGCTGTTTCGCCATATGACCGTTTTCGACAACATCGCTTTTGGTCTGACAGTTCTGCCACGGCGTGAGCGTCCGAACGCGGCGGCGATCAAAGCCAAAGTGACCAAACTGCTGGAGATGGTGCAATTGGCTCATCTGGCAGATCGTTTCCCGGCGCAGCTTTCCGGCGGCCAGAAACAGCGTGTGGCGTTGGCGCGTGCGTTGGCGGTCGAGCCGCAGATCCTGCTGCTCGACGAGCCGTTTGGCGCGCTCGACGCTCAGGTGCGTAAAGAACTTCGCCGCTGGCTGCGTCAGCTGCACGAGGAACTGAAGTTCACCAGCGTGTTTGTCACCCACGATCAGGAAGAAGCGACGGAAGTTGCGGATCGCGTGGTGGTGATGAGCCAGGGCCATATTGAACAGGCCGATGCGCCGGATCAGGTCTGGCGCGAACCGGCCACCCGTTTTGTGCTGGAGTTTATGGGCGAGGTTAACCGCCTGCAGGGGACGATTCGTGGCGGACAGTTCCACGTGGGCGCACACCGCTGGCCGTTGGGCTATACACCTGGCTATCAGGGACCGGTCGATCTGTTCCTGCGTCCATGGGAAGTGGATGTGAGCCGCCGTACCAGCCTGGATTCGCCGCTGCCGGTGCAGGTGCTGGAAGCCAGTCCGAAGGGGCACTACACCCAATTAGTTGTACAACCCCTCGGGTGGTACAACGAACCGCTGACGGTCATCATGCAAGGCGATGATTCCCCGAGCCGCGGTGAACGGCTGTTTGTTGGACTGCAAAATGCACGTTTGTATAACGGCGACCAGCGTATTGAAACGCGTGAAGAGGAACTTGCCCTGGCGCAATCAGCCTGATAGGTTAATTTGCATAGTTATCGCCCGGTGGCGCTACGCTTACCGGGCTTTTTTACGAGCTGAAAACGTGAACACATTAGAAAAAACAATTGGCAATACGCCTCTGGTGAAATTACAACGCCTGGCGCCGGATAACGGCAGCGAAATTTGGGTCAAGCTGGAAGGGAATAATCCTGCGGGTTCGGTGAAAGACCGGGCGGCGCTGTCGATGATTGTTGAAGCGGAAAAGCGTGGGGAAATTAAGCCGGGTGACGTATTGATTGAGGCTACCAGCGGCAATACTGGTATTGCGCTGGCGATGATCGCTGCGCTGAAGGGCTACCGCATGAAGCTGCTGATGCCGGACAACATGAGCCAGGAACGCCGGGCGGCAATGCGTGCCTATGGCGCGGAACTGATTCTGGTCACTAAAGAGCAGGGGATGGAAGGGGCACGCGATTTAGCCCTCGCTATGTCTGAACGCGGAGAAGGTAAACTGCTCGATCAGTTTAATAATCCCGATAACCCGTACGCGCACTACACCACCACCGGACCCGAAATCTGGCAGCAGACATCAGGTCGCATCACCCATTTTGTCTCCAGTATGGGGACGACCGGTACCATTACCGGCGTGTCGCGTTTTCTGCGCGAGCAGGAAAAACCGGTCACTATCGTTGGCCTGCAGCCGGAAGAGGGCAGCAGTATTCCGGGAATTCGCCGCTGGCCTGCGGAATATATGCCGGGCATTTTTAACGCCTCGCTGGTGGATGAGGTGCTGGATATTCCTCAGAATGATGCCGAAAATACCATGCGTGAACTGGCCGTGCGTGAAGGAATTTTCTGCGGTGTCAGCTCTGGCGGCGCGGTCGCGGGCGCGTTACGCGTTGCACGTGCCACGCCCGGCGCGGTAGTTGTGGCGATCATCTGCGATCGCGGCGATCGCTACCTTTCGACCGGCGTCTTTGGTGAAGAGCACTTTAACCAGGGGCTGGGAATTTAACTTGTTGGCCTGATAAGCGCAGCGCCATCAGGTAACTGCCTGGCACGATGGCCGGATAATGTTTTATCCGGCCAGGGATGATTAATCGTTACGTTTTTCCACCAGCTTATCAAGGAATTGCCACAGCTTCTCATTCATCTGCTGGTAATCCCAGGCGCGCATCTCTTCAACCGGGCGGATGAAGCGTTGCCCTTCGGCTTCAGCCAACTCTTGCTCTGAGTGCTGAATTAATCCTTCAATCGCGTCAGCTGTGAACTCCATATGGCACTGAAAACCATAGACGAAATTACCGTATTGTACGATTTGTCGCGGGCAGCCCTCACTGGTAGCAAGAATTATCGCCTGGTCGGTTAACCCCGGCATGTCGTTGTGCCAGTGACCGACGATAAGCGGTGAGCCGAAATGGCTGAACAACGGGTGCTGTTGGCCTGCCTCGGTCAGGACGATTGGGTAGTGCCCAATCTCTTTTTCCGGGCTTTGACACACCTTCGCGCCCAGCGCTTCTCCAATTAACTGCGAACCCAAACAGATCCCCACCACGATTTTTCTTGCCGAAATCGCCTGGTTAATCAGATGCTGCTCAGCCTGAGAGTCAAAGTATGGGCACTCTTCCTGCGTGGTGCGGGGCGACTGCGGGCCACCAAAGACGACCAGCATATCGAAACCATCGGCATTGGCGGGAACTGTTTCTCCAGCGTATACGCGTGACCAGGTGATGGTATAGCCGCGCGATTCGGCCCACGGCAGGTACGCGCCAGCAGATTCAAAAGACTCATGAATAACAAAATGAACTCGCACTTTTTGTCTCCTGTTAGCGCTTTAGCGCCTGATGAATATCAAACGCCAGCTTATCAATGTCGCTGTCTTCTAATGTTGACAGCGTAATGCGTAAACCGTGTGCAGGCGTATTGACGCCGAACACTTCGCCTTCGCGAACCAGCCAGCCAGACTTTGCCAGCGCAAAAGCGATCTCCTGACTGTGATCTGCCAGCGATAACCACAGATTCAGACCGTCACCGACGGGCAGTTCAATGCCATGTTGGCGCAGAGCCGTATTCAGCTTTTGCTGCTGGACGGCGTAAAACTGCTGCGTTTGTGCCAGCGTGTGTTGATATGTCTCGTCACTCAGGCACGCGCAGGCTAAATCCTGCAGCAGATGGCTGACCCACTGACTGCCGGAGTTGAGCCGTAAACGCAGTTTCCCGGATGTGACGGGATCGCTGGCTACGATAGCCAGGCGTAAATCCGGGCCTAAGGTTTTCGACATCGAACGGACAATCGCCCAGTGTACAGTTTCCTGCGCAATCACCGGATACCAGCGGCAAGCGGACAGCAGCGCAAAGTGGTCGTCGACGATCACCAGCGTTTGCGGATAGCGAGCCAGGATTTCCTGTAATTGCGCCGCGCGGGATGCGCTCAGACTGCATCCTGTCGGGTTATGAGCGCGCGGGGTCAGAATCACCGCCCGCGCGCCTTTCTGTAATGCGCATTCCAGCATGGCGGGTTGCATGCCTTTACTGTCGACGTTAACTGGACTGGCGGTAAATCCGGCATAGCGCAGCATGTTGATGCTACTCAAAAAGCACGGATCTTCTACAGCCACGCTATCGCCGGGCAGTAAATGGGCACATAGCAGCCGCTCAATGGCATCGATGGCGCCGCTGGTGATATCAATTTCCCCCTGATCCGGTATCGCATCCTGCATCCATTGCGTGGCCCAGCTCTTGAGTCCTGGGGAGACGGCTGCATCACCATACAAACGCGGGTTCTTATTTATCTTCGCGAAATAACTACTCAGGTCAGGAAGCCGTGAGGGCGCTGGATTACCGCCGGAAAGATCGATTAGTGGAGTATCTGGGTTACCACCTTCCAGCGCAACGGGGGCTGTAATCCCCTTAATCACCGTGCCGTTGCGTCCCAGACTCTGTGCCAACCCGGAGGTGACCAGACGTTTGTAAGCCGCCGCGACAGTATTGCGGTTCACGTTTAATTCCGTTGCCAGTTCCCGCACTGGCGGCAACGTTTCTCCTGCTGCCAGCGTGCCTGTAGAAACATGTTGACGGATACTGTCAAAAATTTCGTTAGCGGTTTTTCCGTCGATCATTATTGACCTATGACAAAATGGATTTTAGCATATGACGATAATAATGAGGCGTAAGCGCGCTGTCCAGCGAGAGGAGAAATTTATGGAGCAGGAGAGTGATATTCAGTCAGTGCTCTTCGACGACAAGCATCGGGCATTACAGACCGATATCGTCGCCGTCCAGTCACAGGTGGTATATGGCAGCGTAGGCAACAGCATCGCTGTGCCGGCCATTAAAGCGCAGGGATTACGCGTGACGGCAGTACCCACGGTACTGTTCAGTAACACCCCGCATTATGAAACCTTTTATGGCGGCGTTATTCCGCCCGAATGGTTTAGCGGCTATCTGCGCGCCTTAAGCGAACGTGATGCCTTGCGCGAGCTAAAGGCGGTGACGACAGGGTACATGGGCAGCGCGGAGCAAATCGCCTTGCTGGCACAATGGCTGGAAACCGTTCGGGCCACGCATCCGGACCTGTGCATTTTGGTTGACCCCGTGATTGGCGATACGGATAGCGGTATGTATGTTAAAGCCGAAATCCCGGAGGCTTATCGTCAGCGCCTGCTGCCGCTGGCGCAGGGGCTGACGCCGAACGTATTCGAGCTGCAAATGCTGAGCGGCAAGCCGTGTCGTACGCTTGATGAAGCAATCGCAGCGGCAAAATCTCTGCTTAGCGACACGCTGAAATGGGTGGTGATCACCAGCGCGCCGGGCGATAGCGAAGAGAATATTAATGTGGCGGTAGTGACGGCTGAAACGGTTGAGGTGTTCGCTCACCTGCGGGTGAAGACGGATTTAAAAGGCACCGGCGATCTGTTCTGTGCTGAACTGGTGAGCGGCATTGTGCTGGGGAAAGTGCTGACTACGGCGGCATACGATGCCGCGCAGCGCGTGCTGGACGTCATGAGCTGGACGCATCAGTGCGGTTGTGATGAATTAATTCTGCCACCGGCAGGGGAGGCACGATGAAGAGTTATCGGCTGGTAGTACGCCAGCATGGACGTTTAGTCGGGCATTTTGATACCAGTGGGACAGAGGCGCTGGAAGATATTTGCGTAGCGCGGGCGATGTTTGGTATTGCGGGTGGGTATGATTGTGAACTGCTGGTGTCTGATTCCGAAAGGAGGATGCTGGAAAGCGGGCCGGAAGGGATGAAAATTCTGATGCGCGAGGCGTGTTACCGGCCGATGACCTCACAAATTTAACGCCGCCATCCGTTAGATAAAAAAAATGGCGCCATCTGGCGCCATTCTTCTCTGCGGCAAGAATTACTTCTTGATGCGGATAACCGGAGTTTCACCCACGGTCACGCTACCGGACAGTTTGATCAGCTCTTTGATTTCGTCCATGTTGGAGATAACAACCGGAGTCAGGGTAGACTTGGCTTTTTCTTCCAGCAGCGGCAGATCGAATTCAATAACCGGGTCGCCCACTTTAACGCGCTGACCTTCTTCAGCGATACGCTTGAAGCCTTCGCCTTTCAGTTCAACGGTATCAATACCGAAGTGAACAAACAGCTCAATGCCGCTGTCGGATTCGATAGAGAAAGCGTGGTTGGTTTCAAAGATTTTGCCGATGGTGCCATCAACAGGGGCGACCATTTTATTACCGGTTGGTTTGATAGCGATGCCATCACCAACGATTTTTTCAGCAAAAACTACATCCGGCACGTCTTCGATGTTGACGATCTCGCCAGAGAGCGGAGCAACAATCTCAATAGTTCCGGTGTCTTTCTTATCATCAGAAACCAGAGATTTCAGTTTATCGAACAAACCCATGATCTTCTCCTAAGCAGTAAATTGGGCCGCATCTCGTGGATTAGCAGATTGTTTTTTCTTCAATGAACTTGTTAACCAGCGTCATTAACTCGTCCGTTGTCGGTTGAGCAAGAGCCTGCTCTGCTAACACCTTCGCATCTTCGAAGTTCGTGTTACGGATAATCTTCTTAATGCGCGGGATAGAAATGGCGCTCATAGAGAATTCGTCCAGACCCATCCCCAGCAACAGAAGTGTAGCACGTTCGTCGCCTGCAAGCTCACCACACATGCCAGTCCATTTGCCTTCAGCATGAGAAGCATCAATAACTTGCTTGATCAGCGTCAGCACAGATGGCGACATCGGTTGGTAAAGGTGTGAAATCATATCATTACCACGGTCAACTGCCAGGGTGTACTGCGTTAAATCATTGGTGCCGATACTAAAGAAATCAACTTCTTTGGCTAAATGACGCGCAATTGTTGCCGCTGCTGGTGTTTCCACCATCACGCCAATCTCAATGCTTTCGTCAAATGCTTTACCTTCGTCGCGCAGTTCCTGTTTGTAGATTTCAATCTCTTTGCGCAGTGCACGCACTTCTTCAACAGAGATGATCATTGGGAACATGATGCGCAGTTTACCGAAAGCAGAGGCGCGCAGGATAGCGCGAACCTGGTCACGCAGGATCTCTTTACGATCCATGGCGATACGCACGGCGCGCCAGCCCAGGAACGGGTTCTCTTCTTTCGGGAAGTTCATGTACGGCAGCTCTTTATCGCCGCCGATGTCCATGGTACGGACGATGACCGCCTGAGAGCCACAGGCTTCAGCCACGGCTTTATACGCAGCGAACTGTTCTTCTTCAGTCGGCAGCGATTCACGGTCCATGAACAGGAATTCGGTGCGGTACAGACCCACACCTTCAGCGCCGTTACGCTCAGCGCCTTCAACGTCACGAACGGTACCGATGTTGGCGCAAACTTCAACCTGATGTCCGTCCAGCGTGATAGCCGGCAGATCTTTCAGCTTTGCGAGTTCCGCTTTCTCGGTCGCAACCTGCTCCTGAACGGCACGCAGTTGCTCAATAACGTCGTTGGTCGGATTGACGTAAACCTGGTTGTTTACGGCATCCAGAATCAGATAATCATCGTTTTTCACCTGAGAGGTGACGCTACCCGTACCAACGATGGCAGGTAGTTCCAGAGAACGCGCCATGATGGAGGTGTGGGAAGTACGTCCACCCGCGTCAGTGATGAAACCCAGCACCTTGTTCAGGTTCAGCTGTGCGGTTTCAGACGGGGTCAGGTCTGCGGCAACCAGGATAACTTCTTCCTGGATAGCGCTCAGGTCAATAATTGCCAGACCCAGAATGTTACGCAGCAGGCGTTTACCGATGTCACGTACGTCAGCCGCACGTTCTTTCAGGTATTCATCATCCAGCTCTTCCAGGGCTGTGGCCTGACCTTCGATAACTTCATGCGCAGCTGCATCAGCCGTCATGTGCTTATCTTTAATCAGGGCTATGATTTCCTGCTCCAGCTCCTCATCTTCGAGCAGCATGATATGCCCTTCAAAGATGGCTTCTTTTTCTTCACCGAACGTTTCACCAGCTTTGGTTTTGATCGCTTCCAGTTGCGCAGATGCCTTGGCACGACCGCTCAGAAAACGTTCAACTTCCTGATCAACCTTGTCGGCAGAAATTTTTTTCCGGTCAATGACGATTTCGTCTTCTTTCAGCAGCAATGCTTTGCCGAAAGCGATACCCGGGGATGCTAAAATGCCTGAAATCATAACCCTACCTTACTTGTGACTGATATTTAAAAGAACTCGTTGAACTTACTCGAGTTCAGCCATCAGTTTTACCAGATGCTCAACTGCTTTCTGCTCGTCTTCACCTTCTGCGGACAGGGTTACAACGGTACCCTGAGTCAGGCCCAGAGTCTGCAGTTTAAACAGGCTTTTGGCGCTAGCGCTTTTGCCGTTGGAAGTCACAGTAATTTCAGAAGTAAAACCTTTTGCTTCTTTAACAAACTGAGCAGCAGGGCGAGTATGCAGACCGTTCGGAGCGGTAATGGTAACTTCTTGCTGGAACATTATATTTCCCCAACTTATAGGTTTAGTGTTGTGGAACTAAAGTCTAGCCTGGCGGTTCAACTTTAGCCTGTATTGTTAGCATCGGCGTAAACTGGACGCGACACAAAAGGAGTTCGGTACAATCCGTTGTTGGCAACTTCTTGCCGCTGACGTTTCGTTCGTCATTAAACATTATGCAGCGAAAGGAAGAGTTGAACCAAATCATAAAATCGATTCAGCTAACGCTTTTCCTGTAACGATTAATTTCGCGCATCAAAATAATTAGCTTGGTTAAATACCAGTTCCGGCGGGTTGAATCAATGCCAGGAGAGTTGAAACTTTGAAGTAGGCCACAAAAAAGCACCCAAAAGGGTGCTTTTTTACGCGTTTTTAACATGCTGGCATTACTGTTGCAGTTCTTTCTCAGTGAAGAGATCGGCAAACAGTGCAGTGCTCAGATAACGCTCACCCGATGACGGTAGAATAACCACTATATTCTTATTGGTAAAGGTTTCATCTTCCTGGAGCTTGAGCGCGGCAGCAACCGCAGCACCGGAAGAGATCCCCGCCAGAATACCTTCTTCTTCCATCAGGCGACGTGCGGTAGAGATAGCTTCATCATTGGTGATGGTAACGACTTTATCGATAAGCTTCAGATCAAGGTTACCTGGAATGAAGCCTGCCCCGATACCCTGAATTTTATGCGGACCCGGTTTGAGTTCTTCACCCGCCAGGGCTTGGGTGATGACAGGGGAGTCGGTCGGTTCTACCGCGACGGTGATCAGGTCCGTTTTACCTTTGGTGCCTTTAATGTAACGGGTCACGCCAGTCAGCGTACCGCCGGTGCCGACGCCGGAAATAAAGACATCAACCTGGCCATCGGTATCTTCCCAGATTTCCGGCCCGGTGGTTTTTTCGTGGATTTCCGGGTTGGCCGGGTTGCTGAACTGCTGCAGCAGCAGGAATTTTTCCGGATCGCTGGCCACAATTTCTTCCGCTTTTTGGATCGCGCCCTTCATCCCTTTTGCGCCTTCGGTCAGCACCAGATTCGCGCCCAGCGCTTTTAACAGCTTGCGGCGCTCAATGCTCATGGTTTCCGGCATGGTCAGAGTCAGTTTGTAACCACGGGCGGCGGCAACGTAGGCCAGGGCAATCCCGGTATTACCGCTGGTCGGTTCAACCAGCTCAACGCCCGGTTTCAGCACCCCACGTTTTTCGGCATCCCAAATCATATTGGCACCGATACGGCATTTAACGCTAAAGCTCGGGTTACGTGATTCCACCTTCGCCAGAATGCGTCCGTTACCGATACGGTTCAGTCGAACCAGCGGCGTATGACCGATAGTCAGCGAGTTGTCTTCAAAAATCTTACTCATGGCCTGTCCTTAACTGTATGAAATTGGGATACCGCTTCAGCATACCTGTTGAGAAAGTATGGGGAAGTAAGGAAATCGCATATCTATATGCTGATGGGAAATAATGCCTTGCAGTATGGAATAAGAGCGGGCATAAGCCAGCCCGCTTTTACACATTTTTGCATTACTTCCATAACGCGTGCTTAGCACGATAGCAGTCTACCCACATCGCCGTGGCGCCACAAACCGCAACCGGCATAATGAACAGATTGAGTACCGGGATCATGGTGAACAGACTGGTCAACGCACCAAACTGCATATTGGTCACCTTACGCGTGCGCAGCGCGACGCGCATCTCCTTAAAAGGCACCTTGTGGTTATCAAACGGATAATCACAGTACTGAATGGCCAGCATCCACGCGCTGAACAGGAACCACAGCACCGGGGCGACGGTCTGTCCAATGCCGGGAATAAAATAGAGGATCAGCAATACAAAAGCGCGCGGGAGATACCACGCCAGCTTTTGCCATTCACGCTTCATAATGCGTGGAACGTCTTTCATGATGCCGAGAACGCCAGTGTCGGGTGGCGTTGCGCCCGTTAAGCGCGCTTCAAGTTGTTCTGCCAGTAAACCGTTAAACGGTGCGGCAATCCAGTTGGCAACGGTGGAGAACAGGTAGCCGAACACTAACAGTACGGAAATAGTGACAATTGGCCACAGCAAATAGCTGAGCCACTGCAGCCAGTCTGGAACGTGGCTCATCAATGCGGGGATCCAGCTATCGAGTTGGCTAAATAACCACCAGAATGCGCCGCCCATCAACAGGATATTCACCAGCAAAGGCAGAATAACAAAACGACGAATGCCCGGTTGGGAGATGAGCTTCCATCCCTGAGAAAAGTAATAAAGGCCGCTGCGAGGTACAACTGCAGATGATGAAACCATGGTAAGGACATACTCCTTGTTATATAAGCTCTGGTAAACCTGGCGTATCTTACCGGGTTGTTGAGCGTTAAGCTGTTCGGAAATGTTCGAAAAAACAGCAAAAAGCACAATTTTGTTCATCTTTATGCCGTGAAAGCCAAGAGTGCACTTGCACTTGGCGTAATCGACAAATACTCTTAGTGAGTAAATGTTTGCCGTGGTGGCAAGGTGTTAGAACAACAGAGAATATAATGATGCAGGATTTGCGTCTGATATTAATCATTGTTGGCGCGATCGCCATAATCGCTTTACTGGTACATGGTTTTTGGACTAGCCGTAAAGAGCGGTCTTCTATATTCCGCGATCGCCCACTGAAACGCATGAAGTCTAAACGTGAAGACGAGGATTCGTTCGACGACAACGTCGAGGAAGACGAAGGCGTGGGCGAAGTTCGCGTTCATCGTGTGAATCATGCTCCCGGTAACGCGCAGGAACATGGTGTTCCTCCTCAGTCGCCGCAACACCAGTACCAGCCGCCTTATGCGTCTGCTCAGCCGCGTCCAACCGCGCAGCAGCCTGCACAAGCGCCGGTACCGCCGCCGCATGTTCAGCAGCCGCCTCAGCCTGTTCAACCGCAACAGCCGGTGCAACATCAGCCTGTTCAGCCGCAACCGGTGCAACAGCCGGTGCAGCATCAGCCCGTTGCCCCTCAGGTGCAACAGCCGGTGCAGCAGGCTCCGCAACCTGCGCCACAAACCTTCCAGCCAGCAGAGCCTGTCGTTGAACATCAACCGCAGCCTGAGCCGGTCGTTGAAGAAGCGCCTGTTGCAGAAAAACCGCAGCGTAAAGAAGCCGTCATCATTATGAACGTCGCGGCACACCATGGTAGCGAGCTCAACGGTGATGTGCTGCTTAACAGCATTCAGCAAGCCGGTTTTAAATTTGGCGATATGAATATTTTCCATCGTCATTTGAGCCCGGATGGCAGCGGCCCGTCTCTGTTTAGTCTTGCCAACATGGTTAATCCTGGGACGTTTGACCCGGAGATGACGGGCGACTTCAGCACGCCTGGCGTGACTATTTTTATGCAGGTTCCGTCCTATGGCGACGAGCTGCAAAACTTTAAGCTGATGCTGCAGTCCGCGCAGCACATTGCTGATGAAGTTGGCGGTGTGGTGCTCGACGATCAACGTCGTATGATGACGCCGCAGAAACTGCGCGAATATCAGGACCGCATCCGCGAAGTTAAAGAATCTCACGCCTGATTTACTTCTGGCGTGACATCTCCTTGCTAAACCCCCGCCTGTCGGGGGTTTTTTATCATTGATGGTGCGATATGGAATCAATCGAACAACAACTGACAGAACTGCGAACCACGCTTCGCCATCATGAGTATCTCTACCATGTGATGGACGCGCCGGAAATTCCCGATGCGGAATATGATCGCCTGATGCGCGAACTGCGCGAGCTGGAAGCGCTGCATCCGGACCTTGTTACCCCCGACTCGCCAACCCAACGCGTTGGCGCCGCTCCGTTGTCGGCGTTCAGCCAGATTCGCCATGAAGTACCGATGCTGTCGCTGGATAACGTGTTTGATGAGGAGAGTTTTCTCGCCTTCAACAAGCGCGTGCAGGACCGACTGAAGAGCACCGATAAGCTGACCTGGTGCTGTGAACTGAAACTGGACGGCCTGGCGGTCAGTATCCTGTATGAAAACGGCGTGCTGGTCAGCGCCGCAACGCGCGGTGATGGCACCACGGGGGAGGACATTACCTCTAACGTGCGCACTATCCGCGCGATCCCGTTAAAACTGCGTGGCGAAAATATTCCCGCACGTCTGGAAGTGCGCGGGGAAGTGTTCCTGCCACAGGCCGGATTTGAAAAAATTAATGAAGAAGCCCGCCGCACTGGCAATAAAGTGTTTGCTAACCCGCGCAACGCGGCAGCCGGGTCATTACGTCAGCTTGATCCACGTATCACGGCGAAGCGACCGCTTACTTTCTTCTGCTATGGCGTTGGTGTGCTGGAAGGCGGCGTGCTGCCTGATACTCACCTCGGCCGTCTGCTGCAATTTAAAGAGTGGGGGCTGCCGGTAAGCGACAGGGTAGCGCTGTGTGACTCGCCGGAGGAAGTACTCGCTTACTATCACAAGGTTGAAGAAGACCGACCGATGTTGGGCTTCGATATTGACGGTGTGGTGATTAAAGTCAACTCCATGGCGTTGCAGGAGCAACTGGGCTTTGTCGCTCGCGCGCCGCGCTGGGCGGTGGCCTTTAAGTTCCCGGCGCAGGAGCAGATGACCTTTGTACGCGATGTGGAGTTCCAGGTCGGACGTACCGGGGCGATTACGCCCGTCGCTCGTCTTGAGCCGGTTCAGGTTGCCGGGGTTCTGGTCAGTAACGCCACTCTGCATAATGCCGATGAAATCGATCGTCTGGGGTTGCGTATTGGCGATAAAGTCGTTATTCGCCGGGCGGGCGATGTGATCCCGCAGGTCGTCAACGTGGTGCTTTCCGAGCGCCCGGAAGATACGCGTGAAATCGTGTTTCCACAGCATTGTCCGGTGTGTGGGTCGGATGTTGAACGTGTGGAAGGCGAAGCGGTCGCTCGCTGTACCGGCGGCCTGATTTGCGGGGCACAGCGTAAGGAGTCATTGAAACACTTTGTTTCCCGCCGCGCGCTCGATGTTGACGGTATGGGCGACAAAATTATCGATCAACTGGTCGAGAAAGAGTATGTCCATACGCCAGCAGATCTCTTCACCTTGACGGCAGGCAAGCTGACCGGACTCGATCGGATGGGGCCGAAGTCGGCGCAAAACGTGGTGAATGCGCTGGAAAAAGCGAAAGAAACGACGTTTGCCCGTTTCCTCTACGCGCTGGGCATTCGTGAAGTCGGCGAGGCCACAGCCGCAGGTCTGGCGGCGTATTTCGGCACGCTTGAAGCGCTGGAAGCGGCCTCTATTGACGAGCTGCAAAAAGTGCCGGATGTCGGCATTGTGGTGGCGACGCACGTGTTTAATTTCTTTGCCGAAGAGAGCAACCGCGAGGTGATAGGCCAGTTACTGGCGCAGGGCATTCACTGGCCCGCGCCAGTGGTTATCAACGCTGAGGAAATCGACAGCCCCTTCGCGGGCAAAACGGTGGTACTGACCGGAAGCCTGAGCCTGATGTCGCGTGATGACGCCAAAGCACGGTTGACCGAACTGGGCGCGAAAGTGGCCGGTAGCGTGTCGAAGAAAACCGATCTGGTTATTGCCGGCGAAGCGGCGGGTTCGAAACTGGCAAAAGCGCAGGAACTCGGTATTAGCGTGATTGATGAAGCTGAAATGATCCGCTTACTGGGTGCCTGAGATGGAAAAAGAGCAACTGGTTGAAATCGCCAACACCGTGATGCCCTTTGGCAAATATAAGGGGCGTCGGCTGATTGATGTCCCGGAAGAGTATCTGCTGTGGTTTGCCCGTAAGGATGAATTCCCGCCGGGTAAACTGGGCGAGCTGATGCAAATCACGCTGCTGATTAAAACTGAGGGGCTGACGCAACTGGTGCAGCCCCTGAAACGCCCGCTTTAAGCTTTTGCGGCGGGGCTTTTTTGCTGCGCCTGCAATGCGTCCGTCTGTTGCTTGTAGCGCCGGGCCAATACGGCGCAGACCATCAGCTGAATTTGATGGAAGATCATCAACGGCAGCACCATCATGCCAATCACCGAAGTCGGGAACAGAATATTTGCCATTGGGATCCCATTCGCCAGGCTCTTTTTCGAACCGCAGAAGACAATGGTGATTTCATCGGCTTTATTGAAGCCGCATTTCCGGGCAACAAAGACGTTTATGCCAATCACAATTGCCAGCAGAACGATGCTGACCACGCTGATAAAAAGCAGTGAGCCAATTCCTACTTTGTGCCAGATCCCGTTAACGACGGCTTCGCTAAAGGCGGAGTACACCACCAGTAAAATGGAGGATTGGTCCGTTTTGGCGATCCATTTTTTATGTCGTGATACCCAGTCACCAATCCATGGACGCGAAAGATGTCCCAGCACGAATGGCAGCAGCAGTTGCAGCATAATTTTCCCCACCTGCTCCAGGCTGCCTTCTGCGCCGTGCATGTTCATCACCAGGCCTACCAGCAGCGGTGAAAGGAAAATACCCAGCAGGCTGGAGGCCGAAGCGGAGCACACGGCGGCGGCGACGTTACCTCCGGCCAGCGATGTAAAGGCGATGGCCGACTGCACCGTGGCCGGCAAAATACACAGATACAGGAAACCGGAATACAGCATCGGGTCAACATTGACCGGTGCCCACCACGCGAACAGAACACCCAATACCGGGAAGACGACGAAAGTGCTGCACATGACCCACAGATGCAAACGCCAGTGGCTACCGCCAGCAATAATGGCCTCACGCGACAGCTTTGCCCCGTGCATAAAAAACAGCAGGGCAATGGCGGCGGTGGTTAAGCCTTCAAAAAAAGGGACAAAACCGCCCTCAGCCGGGAAAAAGGAGGCCAGTAAAACGACGGTAATTAACGTTATCGTGAACGGATCAAGAATACGAAAAAGTTTCATAAAAGCTCCTGAAATTCGGTATGAACATTTTGCGTTTTTCCGTTTGAGAAATAAAATTGATTTATTGCATCCATATATGAATCGAATAGATGAATTACTCTCTGCGTCAGCTCCGTATCTTTGTTACCGTCGCTCAGGCCAAAAGTTTTAGCCGGGCGGGGGATATCATTGGCTTAAGCCAGTCGGCAGTCAGCCATAGCGTTAAAGAGCTGGAAGGGCAGACGGGCGTCCGATTATTAGATAGAACAACGCGAGAAGTGGTACTGACAGAAGCCGGGCATCAGTTGGCGGCACGACTGGAGCGTATTCTGGATGAACTGCACAGCACCCTGCGTGAAGCAGGCCAGGTGGGGACGCAGTTAACCGGAACGGTGCGCGTTGCCGCCAGCCAGACGATCTCCGCGCACCTGATTCCACAGTGTATTGCCCAGAGTAATCAGCTTTATCCTGCGATCGATTTTGTGCTGCACGACAGGCCACAGCAGTGGGTGCTGGAAAGCATTCGCCAGGGAGAAGTCGATTTTGGCATTGTGATTGATCCTGGTGCTGTGACCGATCTGCAGTGTGAAGCCGTACTGTCCGAACCTTTCCTGTTGCTGTGTCGGCAGGATCATCCGTTAGCCCAGCGGGAATGGGTAAACTGGCAGGATCTCTATCATGAACGTTTGGTGCTCCAGGATTACGCTTCCGGCAGTCGACCGCTGATCGATGCGGCGCTGGCCCACTTTTCGATTGATGCCAATATTGTTCAGGAGATTGGTCACCCGGCTACGTTGTTTCCGATGGTAGAGGCGGGCATTGGTATCAGCGTACTGCCCGCGCTGGCGCTTCCTCTGCCACAGGGCAGCCATTTGCAGGTAAAACGCCTGACGCCGGTTGTGGAACGACAATTGATGCTGGCACGACGTAAAAATCGTTCTTTATCGACCGCAGCCCAGGCGCTGTGGGACGTAGTGCGGATGCAGGCCAGTGAATTAACCGCCGGTCGTGCCCGAGATCCGTTGTATCAGATATAAATATCGACCTGATGTTGGCCGGTAGCATTGTTGACGCCCTCAGCTTTTCTTTGATCGGCGCTTTGCTTTTGCTGTGACTCCTCGGCCTGCTGGCGCAACAATTGAGCCAGCTGTGCTTGTAACATCTTGATTTGAGTCTGAATAAGCTCTTGCTGCTCGCGTTTCTGCTCAACACTGCCACTGCTATTGGGGATATCTTTGAGCTGCTGGGTTAGCTTGGTTATCTTTTGGGTGATTTGTGCAATCTGTGCGGAGATGTCATTCCCGGCTGATGCTTTTCCACCGCCGCTACTGCTTTGAACAGTTGGGGTGGAAACGTTGATAGTTGTCATACGGATTCCTCGTGCCATAAAACATGAGTATCGGCATCAGCGAACAGAACTTCAGCGACAATACGGCAGAGTGGAGTTTAATCATTAAAATCCCAAACCTTCATGTATCTGTATTCCTATGCCATTTCTGGCTCGAAAATAATGTGATTTCAAGCTGATTTAGCGCACCTCATCGATACTGATTTGCTATCGCTTGTCGGGATAAACGGTATTGGTAATCGATTGCGTAGTCTCGCTATAACAGTGCAGTACGCTACGTCATTTTCGATTACTCAGTATTAAGGACATCTCATGAGCCACTCCCTTTTCTCGCAAAACCCATGGTACAGCGCCGATATTATTCGTGGTTACAAGCCGGATTTCACGCCGCGTGTCGCCTTTATCCTTGGTTCTGGTCTGGGCGCGTTGGCGGATCAAATTGAGGATGCGGTGGCTATCTCCTACGAGAAACTTCCCGGATTCCCGGTGAGTACCGTTCATGGTCATGCCGGTGAACTTGTGCTGGGAAATCTGGCGGGCGTACCGGTGGCCTGTATGAAAGGTCGCGGGCATTTTTATGAAGGGCGCGGTATGACGGTGATGACCGATGCCATTCGCACACTGAAGCTGCTGGGCTGTGAACTGTTATTTTGTACTAATGCCGCAGGTTCCCTCCGCCCTGAAGTTGGGCCGGGTAGTCTGGTTGCGCTTAGCGATCACATCAATACGATGCCTGGTACACCGATGGTGGGACTTAACGATGAGCGTTTTGGCGAGCGATTCTTTTCGCTGGCGAATGCCTATGATGCTGACTATCGTGCAATCCTGCAAACCGTGGCCGCAGAAGAAGGTTTCCCGCTGAGCGAAGGCGTATTTGTCTCTTATCCGGGACCAAACTTTGAAACCGCGGCAGAAATCCGCATGATGCAAATCATTGGTGGCGATGTGGTGGGGATGTCGGTGGTGCCTGAAGTTATCTCTGCCCGCCACTGCGGCCTGAAAGTGGTTGCGGTTGCAGCTATTACTAACCTGGCTGAAGGGTTGGGTGATGTGAAATTATCTCACGCGCAGACGCTGGCGGCAGCGGAACTCTCACGGCAGAATTTTATCAATCTGATCTGCGGCTTTTTGCGCAAACTGGCCTGAATAATTAAAAAATGACCCCGCTTGCGGGGTCTTACTTTTTGGCAAGGAACGGGAAAATGGGTATCGCATCTCGCTTAAAGCTCATGTCGTTTTTGCAATATTTCATCTGGGGAAGCTGGCTGGTCACCCTGGGTTCTTACATGATTAATACCCTTGATTTTACCGGCGCGAATGTGGGTATGGTCTACAGTTCGAAAGGGCTGGCAGCGATAATCATGCCGGGCATTATGGGGATCATCGCCGATAAATGGCTGCGTGCCGAACGCGCCTATATGCTTTGTCATCTGGTCTGCGCGGGGGTGTTGCTATACGCCACCACCGTTACCGATCCGCAGACGATGTTTTGGGTGATGTTGGTTAACGCGATGGCATATATGCCGACGATTGCGTTATCGAACAGCGTCTCATACTCATGCCTCGCACAATCGGGTCAGGATCCGGTCACCGCTTTCCCCCCCATTCGCGTGTTTGGCACTATAGGGTTTATTGTGGCCATGTGGACGGTGAGCCTGATGGGACTGGAGCTGAGCAGTGCGCAACTGTATATCGCGTCTGGCGCATCGTTATTGCTGGCGCTGTATGCGTTGACGTTGCCGAAAATACCGGTTGCAGAGAAGAAAGCGAACACAACGCTTGCCAGCAAGCTTGGGCTGGATGCTTTTGTTTTGTTTAAAAATCCACGCATGGCTATCTTCTTTTTGTTTGCGATGATGTTGGGGGCGGTACTGCAAATCACTAATGTTTTTGGCAATCCGTTCCTGCATGATTTTGCCCGTAATCCTGAGTTTGCCGACAGTTTTGTGGTGAAGTATCCCTCTATCCTGCTTTCAGTTTCGCAGATGGCGGAAGTGGGCTTTATCCTCACCATCCCGTTCTTCCTCAAACGCTTTGGTATTAAAACGGTAATGCTAATGAGCATGCTGGCGTGGACGCTGCGCTTTGGTTTTTTTGCCTTTGGCGATCCGTCCCCGCTCGGCTTTGTTATGCTGCTGATGTCGATGATTGTCTACGGTTGCGCGTTTGATTTCTTCAATATTTCAGGATCGGTGTTTGTAGAGCAGGAAGTGAGTTCTAACATTCGCGCCAGTGCGCAGGGGCTATTTATGACGATGGTCAACGGCGTGGGCGCTTGGGTGGGTTCGATCCTGAGCGGGATGGCGGTAGATTACTTCTCTGTCGATGGCATTAAGGATTGGCAAACTATCTGGCTGGTGTTTGCCGCGTATGCGTTAGCGCTTGCGGTTATCTTTGCGTTGTTCTTCAAATATAAACATGACCCTGAAAGACGGGTGCAGAAATCACTGGCACATTAACGTGACATTAGCGGCGGGGTCCTGACCCCCGCTGTTTCATGTTCGGCGCTGCGATGTGGTAACTTTGCGCATTATCCTTTGTCCTCAGGAGCGCATTATCCATGGAACGCACGCACCGTATCGATCTGAAGTTACTGCGTTATTTTCTTGCTGTCGCAGAAGAACTGCATTTTGGACGCGCTGCTGCTCGCCTGAATATGTCGCAACCACCGCTCAGTACGCATATTAAAGAGCTGGAACAACAGCTCGGCACTTTGCTATTTATCCGACATTCTCGCAGTGTAGCCTTAACTCACGCTGGAAAAATTTTCATGGAAGAGTCGCGCCGATTGCTATCCAGTGCGAATCAGGCGCTGGCGAGAGTAGAGCAAATTGGTCGCGGCGACGCAGGGCGGATTGAGCTCGGTGT
This sequence comes from Citrobacter sp. EC_71, assembly GCF_019584005.1. Taxonomy (NCBI): domain Bacteria; kingdom Pseudomonadati; phylum Pseudomonadota; class Gammaproteobacteria; order Enterobacterales; family Enterobacteriaceae; genus Citrobacter; species Citrobacter sp. EC_71. Next base: position 247,636 of record NZ_VDAY01000006.1, on the reverse strand, counting down.
TATCGGTACGGCGATGTGGGGAAAAATGCGCCCCGTGATGCGGCGTTTCTTAAAAGATAACCCTAATGTTGAAGTGCTGTTTCGCGAGAATATGCCTGCCATGCAGATGACGATGCTGGAACGACGTGAGCTGGATGCGGGAATTTGGCGGATGGCGACAGAACCTTCGCCTGGATTCACCAGCTTGCGTTTGCATGAATCCTCTTTCCTGGTGGCGATGCCAGAAGAGCATCCCCTGGCTGAACTTGCCGCGATACCCTTGGAAGCATTGCGGAACGAATATTTTGTCACGATGCCGTCCATTCATACCGACTGGGCATTTTTACAGCGCGTTTGCCAAAGCGCCGGATTTTCGCCAATGATTATTCGCGAGGTGAAGGAGCCGCAAACGGTGTTGGCGATGATCAGTATGGGGGTTGGAATTACGTTGATTGCAGACAGTTATGCGCAAATGAGCTGGCCGGGTGTGGTGTTCCGTCCGTTAGAGGAACGTATTCCGGCAGATTTGTATATTGTGTATGACCAGCAGCAGGCGACGCCAGCACTGGAGAAACTGGTGGCAGCGTTAACGGTATGATGACTGTGCCGGATGGCGACTAACGTCTTATCCGGCCTACGCGTGCGGTGTTGCCTGTAGGCCTGATAAGCGAAGCGCATCAGGCAAGCAGATTCTGAATCGTTGAATTTTGCGCATAGCAAAAAGGCGCCTTTAGGGCGCCTTTTTACATTGGTGGGTCGTGCAGGATTCGAACCTGCGACCAATTGATTAAAAGTCAACTGCTCTACCAACTGAGCTAACGACCCGAAGTGGTGGGTGATGACGGGATCGAACCGCCGACCCCCTCCTTGTAAGGGAGGTGCTCTCCCAGCTGAGCTAATCACCCACTTCGGTACTTCACATTTTAACAAGAAATCCAGCTGGCGAGAAAGTGGTGGGTGATGACGGGATCGAACCGCCGACCCCCTCCTTGTAAGGGAGGTGCTCTCCCAGCTGAGCTAATCACCCACTTCTCAATTTCTTGTTTTACACGGCGGAGACTACATAAAGTAGTTGGTGGGTGATGACGGGTTCGAACCGCCGACCCCCTCCTTGTAAGGGAGGTGCTCTCCCAGCTGAGCTAATCACCCCCGCTGTGTGGAGTCGCATTATAGGGAGAGTTGAAAATGAGTCAACGCATTTTCTAAAGAAATTGTTCGTTCGTCGTAAATTTAAACAAAACGATCGCAAAACAATCCATGCAGCATGATTTGTATACGAAAATGGCAAAGCGTGATGTTCCAACCCGATCAACATTGAGGAATCAGACCACAGTGATAGAATACGAGCCTGATAATCTTCCCTGGATTTGCCGGTTGTCGGCATCTTTATAAACGTAAGGCCATTTCATGAAAATCAAAACTCGCTTCGCGCCAAGCCCGACAGGTTACCTGCACGTCGGCGGTGCGCGTACTGCTCTTTATTCCTGGCTTTTTGCACGTAACCATGGCGGTGAGTTTGTGCTGCGTATTGAAGACACCGATCTCGAACGCTCCACGCCGGAAGCTATTGAAGCCATTATGGATGGTATGAACTGGCTGAATCTGGAATGGGATGAAGGCCCGTACTTCCAGACCAAACGTTTTGATCGCTACAACGCTGTTATTGATGAAATGCTGGAAGCAGGCACCGCATATAAGTGCTACTGCTCCAAAGAGCGCCTGGATGCGCTGCGCGAAGAGCAGATGGCGAACGGTGAGAAGCCGCGTTACGACGGCCGCTGCCGCCATGGTCATGAGCACCATGCCGCCGACGAGCCGTGCGTGGTGCGTTTTGCCAACCCGCAGGACGGTTCCGTTATTTTTGACGATCAGATCCGTGGCCCGATCGAATTCAGCAACCAGGAGCTGGACGATCTGATCATCCGCCGTACCGACGGTTCCCCGACCTACAACTTCTGTGTGGTGGTCGACGACTGGGATATGGAAATTACCCACGTTATTCGTGGCGAAGACCATATCAATAACACCCCGCGTCAGATCAACATCCTGAAAGCGCTGAACGCGCCGGTGCCGGTTTACGCGCACGTGTCGATGATCAACGGCGACGACGGTAAAAAACTCTCTAAACGTCACGGTGCGGTCAGCGTGATGCAGTACCGCGATGACGGCTACCTGCCGGAAGCGCTGCTGAACTATCTGGTACGCCTGGGCTGGTCCAGCGGCGATCAGGAAATCTTCACCCGTGAAGAGATGATTAAACTGTTCTCCCTCGGTGCGGTGAGCAAGTCTGCGAGCGCGTTCAACACTGAAAAACTGCAGTGGTTGAACCATCACTACATTAATGCGCTGGCGCCGGAATATGTGGCAACGCATCTGCAATGGCACATTGAGCAGGAAAATATCGATACCCGCGTTGGGCCTCAACTGTCTGAGCTGGTGAAACTGCTGGGCGAGCGTTGTAAGACTCTGAAAGAGATGGCGCAGAGCTGCCGCTACTTCTACGAAGACTTTGCTGAGTTCGATGCCGACGCGGCGAAGAAACACCTGCGTCCGGTTGCGCGTCAGCCTCTGGAAGTGGTTCGCGACAAACTGGCCGCCATTACCGAGTGGACGGCAGAAAACGTCCACCACGCGATTCAGGCAACCGCTGATGAGCTGGAAGTGGGCATGGGTAAAGTTGGGATGCCGCTGCGTGTCGCGGTAACCGGCGCGGGTCAGTCCCCGGCGTTAGACGTCACGGTGCATGCGATTGGCAAATCCCGCAGCGTTGAGCGTATTAACAAAGCGCTGGCGTTTATTGCAGAGCGTGAAAGTCAGCAGTAATTCAGGCTGATTGATGACACAACGGCAGGATGCACTCCTGCCGTTTTTTTATCCGTTATTCAGACTCATCAATCCCCAGACGGATAAGGAAATTACGAATCCCTTCGCGCGAGATATACATCGCCAGCTTTTCTTGTTCCGTTGGAGACATATTGTCCAGCGCGCTGATTATCTGGCGGCAGGCATGGCTGCGCACTACATGGGTGTATTCTGCCAGCGGCTCTTCAGCCTGATAAACCTCAGGAACTTTGCGAAAAGCGGGAATGTTGAGCAGAAACGTGCGGACGCCGGAGTCGATAAGAATAAGTCTTGCACGACCACCTTTAACACCGGGAAATTTTTCGGTGGTCCAGTTTTGTTCTCTGATCCAACGATTGACGGTTTGTTTGGCGACCCCGAGACATTCCGCCAGCTCTTCGGTCGTCATTTTGCTGCGTAATTTTTTCATATTATTTGTTATCGCGGATCCCTAAGCGTTGTAATAAACCCGTAATGCCTTCACGCAGGATCAGTGACGTAAACATTTTCTGTTCTGACGGTGTCATCTCTTTGGCGAGCCTAATCAGCAGAGCTTCAATAGAGTTATCGCCGGATAACGATAAGTTATCTGATAAACCTTCGGCTGAACGCTCGGCGCTGCGAATGTATTCACGAACTTGTTCGGTGACGTGAACCAGACGGGCTTTACCGCCCTGAACGCCTGGTTTTGGTGATGTAGCCCAACCTTCCTTGCGCACCCATTTATTGATGGTCTGTCGGCTGTATCCGGTCAGATTAGCAAGCTCTTCTGGCGTCATCCGTTCCTTGAACATAACGATTCCCTGAATAGTCGTGGGGTTAATTAGTGGTTCATTTTATAGCACCATTTTAGTAGAAACCGTGACGCGTTTAACTACTGAATGCGAGTTGTTACGCAATGTTCTTCATTTGACTGCTTTTTCAGCGATTGAATTCTATGAGTTAATTTTGCCGTTGACACACGCGAAGGGAATTCATATGATGCCGCCCGTCAACTCGACAAGCTTTACGTGACGGGGCTATAGCTCAGCTGGGAGAGCGCTTGCATGGCATGCAAGAGGTCAGCGGTTCGATCCCGCTTAGCTCCACCAAATTTAATCCCAATAAATTTGGTATGTACGTAAAAGCATCGTGGGGCTATAGCTCAGCTGGGAGAGCGCTTGCATGGCATGCAAGAGGTCAGCGGTTCGATCCCGCTTAGCTCCACCAAAATTTAAACCCTCGCTGTAAAGCGGGGGTTTTTTGTTTCTGCATCCTGCCAGTTCTCACCTCGTAACTCTTCGGTTTGCTGAATAGCAGGCATAAAAAAGCCGGGGAAATCCCCGGCATTTTTACAACGATATTGTCTTAGGCTTACAGCACCAGTGCTGCGATGGATGCAGACAGTACGCTCACCAGCGTAGAGCCGTACACCAGCTTCAGACCAAAGCGGGAAACCACGTTACCTTGTTCTTCGTTCAGGCCTTTAATCGCGCCGGCGATAATCCCGATAGAAGAGAAGTTAGCGAAGGAGACCAGGAACACAGAGATGATGCCTTCGGCGCGTGGAGAGAGCGTAGAGGCGATTTTCTGCAGATCCATCATCGCGACGAATTCGTTAGAAACCAGTTTGGTTGCCATGATACTGCCCACCTGCAGCGCTTCGCTGGACGGCACACCCATCACCCATGCAACCGGGTAGAAGATGTAGCCCAGGATGCCCTGGAAGGAGATGCTGTAGCCAAACCAACCGGTTACGGTAGCGAACAGGGCGTTCAGGGCGGCGATCAGCGCGATGAAACCAATCAGCATGGCTGCAACGATAATGGCTACTTTGAAACCTGCCAGGATGTATTCACCCAGCATTTCGAAGAAGCTCTGACCTTCGTGCAGGTTAGACATCTGAATATTTTCTTCGCTGGCATCAACGGTGTAGGGGTTGATCAGCGACAGCACGATGAAGGTGCTGAACATGTTCAGAACCAGCGCAGCAACCACGTACTTCGGCTCCAGCATGGTCATATACGCGCCGACGATAGACATGGAAACGGTCGACATCGCCGTTGCAGCCATGGTGTACATACGGTTGCGGGACATTTTGCCGAGAATATCTTTATAGGCGATAAAGTTCTCGGACTGACCCAGGATCAGGGAGCTGACGGCGTTGAAGGATTCCAGCTTGCCCATACCGTTGACTTTAGATAACAGGAAACCAATCGCGCGAATAACAATTGGCAGAACGCGGATGTGCTGCAAAATACCGATCAGCGCGGAAATGAAGACGATCGGGCAAAGCACTTTCAGGAAGAAGAATGCCAGGCCTTTGTCGTTCATGCTGCCGAAGACAAAGTTTGTCCCTTCGTTAGCGAATCCGAGCAGTTTTTCAAACATCTCGGAGAAGCCTCTCACGAAGCCCAGACCGACATCAGAGTTCAGGAAGAACCATGCCAGTAACACTTCAATAACAAGCAGTTGAATAACATAACGAATGCGGATTTTTTTACGGTCACTGCTTGCCAGCAGTGCGAGTACCGCAACCACGGCAAGGGCCAGGACAAAATGAAGAACGCGGTCCATATTTGCTCCAAATATGAGGCAGGTTTAGTTTTCGTGCACATTCTATGTAACAACCATAAAGAAAACGAGATCAAACACACACTATAATAAGGACCTGTGACGAGATTCAAAATTAGTGATCGGTGATACACTTCCGTTATGTTGAGTAGGGAAGTGAAAAGTTATGTCATTGTGCTAATCTCATAACAATAATCAAACATCTCACCGGTATTTCCAGAATCCTTATCGATCCATAGACAAACGCTATCAGAGAAATCAACTTCACCCATTAAAATGAATTTGATAATCATTCTCAATAAGCGTAGCTTGAAACATAGCAAAGGCTATGTTTCTGAGGCACTAAAATGACTAACGATCGCGTTGAGAGTAGCAGTGGACGGGCAGCGCGCAAGTTGAAGCTCGCATTAATGGGACCTGCGTTCATCGCGGCGATCGGCTATATCGATCCGGGTAACTTTGCCACCAATATCCAGGCAGGGGCCAGCTTTGGTTATAAATTGCTGTGGGTGGTGGTCTGGGCAAACCTGATGGCGATGCTGATTCAGGTGCTGTCGGCAAAACTGGGTATTGCCACGGGTAAAAACCTGGCGGAGCAAATTCGCGATCATTACCCTCGTCCGGTGGTGTGGTTTTACTGGGTGCAGGCTGAAATTATCGCCATGGCGACCGACCTTGCTGAGTTTATTGGCGCTGCGATTGGTTTCAAACTGATCCTGGGTGTTTCATTATTGCAGGGGGCCGTGCTTACCGGTATCGCGACGTTTTTAATTCTGATGCTGCAGCGCCGCGGGCAAAAACCGCTGGAAAAAGTCATTGGCGGCTTGCTGTTGTTTGTGGCAGCGGCTTACATCGTGGAACTGGTCTTTTCCCAACCCAATCTGGCGCAGCTTAGCAAAGGGATGATTATTCCCAACCTGCCCAATTCTGAGGCTGTGTTCCTGGCTGCTGGCGTGCTTGGCGCGACCATCATGCCGCATGTGATCTATTTGCATTCTTCTTTAACCCAGCATCTGCACGGCGGAACGCGGCAACAACGCTATGCGGCCACGAAATGGGATGTGGCTATCGCCATGACGATTGCCGGATTTGTGAATCTGGCGATGATGGCGACAGCTGCCGCCGCATTTCATTTTAGCGGGCATACCGGTATCGCCGATCTCGATCAGGCGTACCTGACCCTTGAACCGCTGTTGAGCCACGCGGCGGCGACGGTGTTTGGTTTAAGCCTGGTGGCAGCGGGACTGTCTTCTACTGTGGTCGGCACGTTGGCGGGGCAGGTGGTGATGCAGGGGTTTATCCGCTTCCACATTCCGCTGTGGGTACGCCGTACTGTCACCATGATGCCATCATTTATTGTGATTCTGATGGGGCTGGATCCCACCCGTATTCTGGTGATGAGCCAGGTGTTGCTCAGTTTCGGGATTGCATTAGCTCTGGTGCCGCTACTGGTCTTCACCAGCAACGGTGAACTGATGGGCGATCTGGTGAATACCCGGTGGGTGAAACATCTTGGCTGGATGATTGTTGTGTTGGTGGTCGCACTCAATATCTGGCTTCTGGTGGGAACCGCGCTCGGTTTGTAAAAACAAAAGAGCCCGTAGGCTCTTTTGTTACATTAATGATGATGTTTGTGGCCGCGCCCGCGACCGCGATGGTCGTCACGGTCATTCCAGCCTTCACGATAGCCGCGCTCATAAGCTTTACGTTTATCCCAGCCACGATGATAGCCATTGTCATGACGCCACCAGCGGTTTTTGCGCCACTCATAGTTATGATGCCAGTAATCCCGGTCGCGCCAGCGGCCGCCATCCCAGTAGTTACCGTAATTATCGCGATCGCCAATTTGCAATTTTATTGATGGCAGCAGGGTGATTTCGCCAGCGTTCGCGGCCAGCGGGGTAAAAGCCAATAAGACTGCCGCCAGAATCAGTGACCTGAACATTTTTACTCTCCTTCACGATCGAGCCGTAGCCGGCCTGTTAACGTAATATTACGGGGCAGTAAAGCCCCGTTTCATCGCCTTAACTCTTAAATCGCGAGCGAGAGCACTTTTTGTTAATAAATGTGTCTTTATTTCAATCAGCTCAGAATGGCATCAATTTCCGCGCACTCTTCGGCAGAGAAATGACGGTTTGCCAGCATGCCAACGGCGTCTTCAATTTGCGCGGGTTTACTGGCGCCAATCAACACCGAGGTGACCTTGTCTTCCCGTAATACCCACGCGAGCGCCATCTGAGAAAGTTTTTGTCCCCGACGTTCTGCCAGCGCGTTCAGCGCACGGACCTTTTCCAGTTTTTGTGGCGTTAACTGGTCCGGGTTAAGAAAACGGCTGGAGCTTGCCGCGCGCGAGTCCGCAGGAATACCGTTCAGGTAGCGGTCGGTTAATTGCCCACCCGCCAGTGGCGAGAAGGCGATACTGCCAACCCCCTTTTCCTGTAATAGCGACAGCAGGCCACTTTCGACCCAACGTTCAAACAGGGAATATTTAGGCTGGTGGATAAGGCAGGGCGTGCCTAAATCGTCGAGTATTTCAATCGCCTGCCTGGCAAGCTCCGCCGGATAATTAGACAGTCCGACATATAGCGCTTTACCCTGACGGACAATATGATCCAGCGCGCGCATGGTTTCTCTGAGCGGCGTTTCAGGATCGGGCCGGTGGTGATAGAAGATATCAACATACTCCAGCCCCAGGCGTTTGAGGCTTTGATCGAGGCTGGCAATCAGGTATTTGCGCGAACCCCAGTCACCGTAAGGACCTTCCCACATGGTGTAGCCAGCTTTGGTAGAGATGACCAGCTCGTCCCGCCACGGTAAAAAATCTTCCTGCAGAATGCGGCCAAAATTTCGCTCCGCTGAGCCCGGCGGTGGGCCATAGTTATTCGCCAGGTCAAAATGATTAATTCCCAGATCGAATGCGCGCTGTAACAGAGCCCGACTGTTCTCTACCTGCGTGGCATCACCAAAGTTATGCCACAAACCCAAAGAGACAATCGGGAGTTTGAGGCCGCTCTGGCCGCAGCGGCGATACTCCATTGTTTGATAGCGATTTTCATCAGCCTGATAAACCATGTAGCCTCCTGTCGGATAACGTGTGTCATTGAGTGTATACGTTTACATAAAGCAGGCGGCAATGAATTTTTAATCGTCAAAACTGTACATCTTGCTTTCCACCCCCTTCACAACAACTCCCCTGGACAGTCATCACAGTTCTTCGATACTCAACATTGAGGTTACCGTCAGAAGGATAGCTGTCATGCAAACCCAATATTCCGTTGCTGATTATCTGCTGGACAGGCTGGCAGGCTGTGGCGTCGGCCACCTCTTTGGTGTGCCTGGTGATTATAATTTGCAGTTTCTTGACCACGTGATTGAACATCCCGGCATACGTTGGGTTGGGTGTGCGAACGAATTAAATGCGGCTTATGCCGCGGATGGCTATGCCAGGGTGGCAGGGGCAGGAGCATTGCTCACCACGTTTGGCGTGGGAGAGTTAAGTGCAATCAACGGTATCGCCGGAAGCTATGCGGAATATGTTCCTGTCTTACATGTTGTCGGCGCGCCCTGTCGCGGTGCGCAGCGTCGCGGGGAACTGATGCATCACACCCTTGGCGACGGTGACTTTCAGCATTTTTACCGTATGCAGCAGGCGGTGACGACGGCCAGCGCAGTGCTGGATGAACAAAACGCCTGTTATGAAATTGACCGTGTGCTGCGTGCGATGTTAACAGAGCGCAGGCCAGGCTACCTGATGTTGCCTGCTGATGTGGCCAAACAGCCCGCTACGCCGCCGAATGACATTCTGATTGTTCCTCTGAGCGAACCGGAAAGCAGCGTGGCAGAAGCGTTTCGCTATTATGCCCGCGAGCGGCTGTTGGACAGTCCGCGCTTAGCGCTGTTGGCCGACTTTCTCGCGCAGCGCTTTGGTTTACAGCCTGTTTTGCAGCGTTGGATGGCGGAAACGCCGATGGCCCACGCCACGCTGTTGATGGGGAAAGGGTTATTTGATGAGCGTCACCCGGCGTTTGTCGGTACGTACAGCGCCGGAGCCAGTAGCGATTATGTGCGCCAGGCGATTGAAGATGCCGATACGATTATTTGCGTCGGTACACAATTTGTCGACACCCTGACCGCTGGGTTTACGCAACGGTTACCAGCGGAGCGTACTATTGAAGTTCAGCCCCATGCGTCACGTGTTGGTACCCAATGGTTTAACGTTCCGATGGAACAGGCCGTCACTACGTTACGCGAGTTGTGTCTGGAGATGTCGTTTTCACTGCCGCCCGAACGCCCGCCAGTTAGGCGTATCCAGGTTGAGAAGGGGCTGCTGACCCAGGAAAATTTCTGGCCAACGGTGCAGCATTATCTGGCGCCGGATGACATCATCCTCGTCGACCAGGGAACGGCGGCATTTGGTGCGGCTGCGCTCTCGCTACCCAGCGGTGCGGAAGTTCTGGTCCAACCGCTGTGGGGTTCCATCGGCTACGCGCTCCCGGCGGCATTTGGCGCGCAAACAGCCTGCCCGGACCGCCGGGTGATCCTGATTATTGGCGATGGCGCAGCGCAGCTCACTATCCAGGAACTGGGCTCTATGCTCAGAGATGGGCAATCACCGGTGATTTTACTTCTTAACAATGACGGCTATACCGTGGAGAGGGCTATTCACGGGGCAAATCAGCGCTATAACGACATCGCCGGATGGAATTGGACGCAGGTGCCGCAGGCGTTAAGTCATGAATGTCAGGCGGAATGCTGGCGAGTGAAGCAGGCGGTACAACTGGAGGAAGTGCTGGCCCGGCTGTCCCGTCCGCAACGGTTGTCATTAATTGAAGTGGTGCTACCGAAAGCCGATCTTCCTGAGTTATTGCGCACGGTGACCCGTGCGCTGGAATCTCGCAACGGAGGATAGCTACTCCTCGGGGCGGCTGGCGATCATCATTGGTTTTCCGGCCAATAACAGCCACGCAGGGAGCATAACGACGCAAAGCAGCGGTAGCAGAGTGGTGTCTGGCACCACGACTGCCGCCATAAACAGGCTCAGCCACGCGTCGCGGGTAACGACCAGCACCAGCCCGAGAATTGCGCAGGAGACCGTGATGGCTGCCGGAACGGCTTCAACATGGGCGTGCAGCATCAGACCCAGCGCGACGCCCACGAAGACCGCCGGAAAAATTCGCCCGCCGCGAAAACCGCTCGCTGCGGCGACCACCAATGCCGCCAGTTTGATCACGGCAAGCAACAAATAATCTGATGTCCCCAGCGTCTGGCTAAACGCCATTTGCTGCATTTCATCCAGTCCCTTAAATAAGGTAAGCGGCCCGCCAATTACACCCAAAATACCGAGAATAAAACCACCAACTCCAAGGATCAGTACCGGGTGTTTAAGCTGATGCATTAAATGATGCAAGCGCGGTAGACACCAGACGGCCACCATGCCCGCGGCAATGGCGATAGCAGCAACGACCGCACCGCTGAGGATATCGATCAGATGCATTTGCGTATAGTGCGCGATGGGCAATGAAAAATGGGGATGAAAGAACAGGCTGGTGGTCAGTGAACCTGCGGCGGCGGCCATTAATGGCGCAAACAGGCGATCCCACAAAGGAACATCGTTCGAGCTATTCAGCGTTTGCGAAAACACCAACGCGGCGGCAACGGGAGTACCAAATAACGCCCCGATGGTGCCGGCAGAGGCGAGAATGGTCCAGTCCAGCTTAGCAATGCGCGGAAAGAGGCGACTGCCAAGCGCCACTGCGAGGGCGATATTCACGGTCATGATGGGATGTTCCGGCCCTAAACTGACGCCGCCCGCCAGACCGAGGATTAACGCCGCCAGCAGGCCTGGCAGTGCCGAAACGGCCACCGGCATTCCGATTAACGGTTCACAAGCAGGATCCGGGCCTGCATGACCCCGGCTGTAGCGGATGACAAGCCCGACCATCAGTCCGGTTAACGTGAGCATACCGATGATCCACAGCGGAGAGTCCTGGGCAATTCCGATGCTAATCGGCAGACGCTCCCACAAAAATTGCTGTAACACGGAAGCGACTTTCATCACAACGATCAACACCAGGCTGGACGCTATGCCAATGATTATCGCGGGAGTTGATAGCAAGAGCATCGTTCTGGCTCGCGGATGGAGCATTTTCAATTCCTTCAAACAGAGTCATAGATATAGTTTGCACAGCCTGCGCGGCCGCATCGCTGCAAATGGTGCTGAAACGATAAAGTAATTGTGTGATCTGGATCGATTTTCTACGGGCATCAGCCTTCAGGCCGTTGTTGTTATGCCCCCATGAATTTACAGTGTGGCAAAGATTTATTCTGACTTTAGCGGAGCAGTGGAAGAATGACAAAATATGCTTTAGTAGGTGATGTTGGCGGCACCAACGCACGTCTTGCTCTGTGCGACATTGCCAGCGGCGAGATTTCGCAGGCAAAAACGTATTCTGGGCTGGATTACCCCAGTCTGGAGGCCGTGGTGCGCGTGTACCTGGATGAGCATAGCGTCAGCGTCGAAGATGGTTGCATTGCCATTGCCTGTCCGATCACCGGCGACTGGGTGGCAATGACCAACCATACCTGGGCATTCTCTATTGCGGAGATGAAAAAAAATCTGGGCTTTAGCCATCTGGAAATCATCAATGATTTCACCGCCGTGTCGATGGCAATCCCCATGCTGAAAAAAGAGCATTTGATCCAGTTTGGTGGCGCGGAACCTGTTGAAGGTAAACCGATAGCCGTCTATGGCGCAGGAACCGGACTCGGCGTGGCGCACCTGGTGCACGTTGATAAACGCTGGGTAAGCCTGCCCGGTGAAGGCGGGCACGTGGATTTTGCGCCTAACAGCGAAGAAGAGGGGATTATCCTCGAGGTCCTGCGAGCGGAAATCGGTCATGTTTCTGCTGAGCGAGTGCTCTCAGGACCCGGACTGGTGAACCTGTATCGCGCCATCGTCAAATCAGACGGTCGCCTGCCGGAAAATCTGCAGCCGAAGGATATCACCGCCCGTGCGCTGGAAGATTCCTGTATCGACTGCCGCCGCGCGCTGTCGCTGTTCTGCGTGATTATGGGACGCTTTGGCGGCGATTTGGCGTTAACGCTGGGCACGTTTGGTGGCGTGTATATCGCTGGCGGGATCGTGCCGCGCTTCCTTGAATTCTTTAAAGCTTCCGGTTTCCGCGGTGGGTTTGAAGATAAAGGACGTTTTAAAGCCTATGTTCAGGATATTCCGGTGTATCTGATTGTGCATGATAATCCGGGTCTGCTTGGCTCCGGCGCACATCTGCGCCAGACGCTGGGGCATATTCTTTAATTCCTCAATCACTCCCCCGCATAACCGCGTAAATCACGCGGTTTTTTTATGCCTGCCGACCAGCTTTCCGACCTTCGTCACACTTCCTGATTACTGGATTATATGTCCAGTAAAAGCATTATTTGTCTGATAACGGTCCCTACTCGCCTCGGACCATAATTTCTCTCGTTAACTATTACGAGGAAATGAATATGAGCAAAAAATTAATTGCTGTCTGTGCGTGTCCGATGGGGCTGGCTCACACCTTTATGGCGGCGCAGGCGCTGGAAGAAGCGGCGGTTGAAGCCGGTTATGAAGTGAAAATCGAAACTCAGGGCGCTGACGGAATTCAAAATCGTCTGACGGCGCAGGATATTGCTGAGGCGACGTTAATCATCCATTCAGTTGCCGTAACTCCGGAAGATAACGAGCGTTTTGAGTCGCGTGATGTCTACGAAATTACGCTACAGGACGCGATAAAAAATGCGGCCGGCATCATTAAAGAGATCGAAGAGATGGTTGCCGCTGAACAACAATAATCATCGACAGGGAACTACGTATGGCCATTAAAAAACGCAGTGCAACCGTTGTGCCTGGCGCATCTGGTGCGGCAGCGGCAATAAAAAATCCACCGGCCTCCCGCAACAGCTTCTGGGGCGAACTTCCGCAACATGTGATGTCGGGTATTTCACGCATGGTGCCGACGTTAATTATGGGCGGGGTAATTCTCGCCTTCTCGCAACTGATCGCTTATAGCTGGCTCGATATTCCTGCTGACACTGGCATCATGGATGCGCTGAACAGCGGAAAATTTACCGGTTTTAATCTCTCATTATTGAAGTTTGCCTGGCTGTCGCAATCTTTTGGCGGCGTGCTGTTTGGTTTTGCTATTCCGATGTTTGCCGCGTTCGTTGCCAACTCCATCGGCGGCAAGCTGGCGTTTCCGGCGGGGTTCATCGGTGGGCTGATGTCTACTCAGCCTACGCAGCTGCTGAATTTTGACACATCAACGCTGCAATGGGTAACCAGTGCACCCGTACCCTCCACCTTTATTGGCGCGCTAATTATCTCGATTGTTGCCGGGTATCTGGTGAAATGGATGAACCAAAAAATCCAGCTCCCTGATTTCCTGCTGGCGTTTAAGACCACCTTTTTGCTGCCCATTCTCTCTGCCATTTTCGTCATGCTGGCGATGTATTACGTGATCACGCCGTTTGGCGGCTGGATCAACGGCGGCATCCGTACTCTGCTGACCGCAGCAGGAGAGAAAGGCACGCTGATGTATGCGATGGGGATTTCCGCGGCCACAGCGATTGACCTCGGCGGGCCGATTAATAAAGCCGCTGGATTTGTCGCCTTCAGCTTTACCACCGATCACGTTCTGCCGGTCACCGCGCGCTCTATTGCGATTGTTATTCCGCCGATTGGCCTCGGGCTGGCAACGCTGCTTGACCGCCGCTTAACGGGTAAGCGTCTGTTCAGCGCCCAGCTCTACCCGCAGGGAAAAACGGCAATGTTCCTCGCATTTATGGGCATCAGCGAAGGGGCTATCCCGTTTGCGCTGGAAAGCCCCATCACGGCAATTCCCTCCTACATGGTTGGCGCCATTGTCGGATCGACGGCTGCCGTCTGGCTGGGTGCGGTGCAATGGTTCCCTGAGTCGGCGATCTGGGCATGGCCGCTGGTGACCAATCTCGGTGTCTATATGGCAGGGATCCTGTTAGGTGCGGTGATTACCGCGCTGATGGTGGTGTTTCTGCGTCATCTGATGTACCGCAAAGGCAAATTGCTGATTGAAAGCCTCTGATCAAAAGGATTGTAAACATGAGCTTACTTGCCTCGCTGCGTGACTGGCTGACGGCGCAACATCTTGATGCGATGCTGCTGTCATCGCGACAGAATAAACAGCCGCATATGGGGATCTCCAGCAGTTCAGGGTATGTGTTTATCAGCCATGAAAGCGCGCATATCCTGGTCGATGCCCGTTACTACACCGATGTCACTACGCGTACCCAGGACTACCAGATCCATCTCCTCGATGGCACGCAGACGCTGTATTCACGGGTGAATCACATCATTGCTGACGAAAAGCTGCAAACGGTGGGGTTCGAAGGCGAGCAGGTAAGCTGGGAAACGGCACAGGCCTGGGCAGACAAACTGCATGGAAGGCTGGTGAGCGCCGTGCCGGACGTGCTTCGGCAGGTGAAAACGGCCCAGGAAATAGCCTGTATCCGAGAAGCCTGTCGGATTGCCGACCTCAGCGCTGAACACATACGGCGTTTTATTAAACCTGGTTTGCGTGAGCGCGAGATTGCCGCCGAGCTGGAGTGGTATATGCGTACGCTCGGCGCAGATAAAGCCTCTTTTGACACCATTGTCGCCAGCGGCTGGCGCGGGGCGCTGCCGCACGGCAAAGCCAGCGACAAGCGTGTCGAGGCGGGTGAGTTCATTACGCTGGATTTTGGCGCACAGTATCAGGGGTATTGTTCAGATATGACGCGAACGTTTCGCATACCCGACGCCAACCAACCTGCAGAAGAAAGCGCGCTATTTTCGATTTATCAGGTTGTACTGGAAGCGCAACTGGCGGCGGTGGCGGCAATTCGACCCGGTGTACGTTGCCATGAGGTGGACGCCGCAGCCAGGCAAGTTATTACGCAGGCGGGCTATGGTAATGAGTTTGGTCACAATACCGGACACGCTATCGGCATTGAGGTCCATGAAAATCCACGTTTTTCACCCACCGATGCGACGCCTCTGGCGGCGGGAATGCTGCTCACCGTTGAGCCAGGTATTTATCTGCCGGGGCAGGGTGGAGTGCGTATTGAGGACGTGGTACTGGTTACGCCAGACGGCGGCGAGGTGCTCTACACCATGGCGAAAACATTGTTACACACGGGAGAGGTGTGATGGACTTATCGCTACTGAAGGCGCTGAGCGAGGCTGATGCGATCGCC
Organism: Citrobacter sp. EC_71; assembly: GCF_019584005.1. NCBI lineage: Bacteria > Pseudomonadati > Pseudomonadota > Gammaproteobacteria > Enterobacterales > Enterobacteriaceae > Citrobacter > Citrobacter sp. EC_71. Next base: position 232,012 of record NZ_VDAY01000006.1, on the reverse strand, counting down.
TCCTCAGAACAGGAGGTGCGACAGATCTTGCTCGAAGAAGCAGATCGTCTGCACAAAGAAGTGCGTTTCGATGGGTTAGGATCGGTGTTGATCCGCCTGAATGAATCAACTGGTCCGAAGGTAATGATCTGTGCGCATATGGATGAAGTGGGATTTATTGTGCGCAGTATTTCCAATGAAGGGGCGATCGATGTCTTGCCGGTGGGAAATGTGCGTATGGCGGCCAGACAGTTGCAGCCGGTGCGAATTACCACTCGCGAAGAGAGCAAAATCCCGGGTCTGCTCGACGGAGAGCGCAGTGGCAATGAGGTGAATGCGCTACGGGTAGATATTGGCGCTCGATCTTATGACGAAGTACTTCAGGCCGGCGTGCACCCAGGCGATCGCGTTACCTTTGACACGACTTTTCAGGTTTTGCCGCACCAACGCGTCATGGGCAAAGCCTTTGATGACCGGCTTGGATGTTATTTGCTGGTCGCGCTGCTGCGCGAATGGCATGGCGCCGATCTCCCTTGTGAGGTGTGGCTGGTAGCCAGTTCCAGTGAGGAAGTTGGACTGCGCGGAGGGCAAACGGCCGCGCGTGCAGTTGCCCCCGATGTAGCGATCGTGCTGGACACCGCCTGCTGGGCGAAAAATTATGATTATGGCGCGGCCAACCACCGACAGCTCGGCAAAGGCCCGATGCTGGTGCTGAGCGATAAATCGCTGATTGCGCCGCCAAAGCTGACGGCATGGATTGAAAGTGTGGCCGCTGACGCGGGTATACCGTTACAGCTCGATATGTTCAGTAATGGCGGCACCGATGGCGGGGCTGTGCACGTCAGCGGAACGGGGATCCCAACGGTTGTTATGGGGCCAGCCACGCGGCATGGGCACTGTGCGGCATCGATTTCCGACTGTCGTGACATCATCCAGACGCAGCAGTTGCTGTCGGCGCTTATTTCACATCTTACGTGCGAAACCGTGGCTCATCTGACGGACTTCAGGTGCTGATTTCGCGCTAATCAGGAGTTGTTATGCTAACGATTCAATTTCTTTGCCCGTTACCCAATGGCCTGCATGCGCGTCCAGCATGGGAGCTGAAAGAGCAGTGCAGCCAGTGGCAAAGTGAGGTGATGTTTTTCAACCATCGTCAAAACGCCAAAGCGGATGCGAAAAGCTCGCTGGCGCTGATTGGCACCGGGACGCTGTTTAACGACAGCTGTAGCTTAACCATCACCGGTCATGATGAAGAACAGGCCAGACGGGCGCTGGAGGAGTACATTCAGCAGCGGTTTATCGACAGCGACAGCGTTCAGCCTGGGGCGGCGGAACTGGCGGCGCATCCGTTGCCGCGTTCGCTGATTCGGCTCAACCCGGATTTGCTGTATGGCACCGTGCTGGCAGGCGGCGTGGGGGCAGGTCAGCTCACGCTGTGGCAGAGTGATAATCTGGAGAGCTATCGCGCGATTGCGGCGAGTGCGGAAGACAACGCCAGGCTGGAGCACAGTCTGGCGACGCTGGCGGAGCTGCTCAATCAGCAACTGCGCGAGCGCGATGGTGAGAGTAAAACCATTCTCAGTGCGCATCTGTCTCTGATTCAGGACGATGAGTTTGCCGGGAATATTCGCCGCTTAATGCTCGAGCAGCATCTGGGGCTGGGGGCGGCGATTATTACCAATATGGAGCAAGTATGCGACAAGCTGTCGGCTTCCGGCAGCGATTACCTGCGTGAACGCGTCAGTGACATTCGTGATATCAGCGAACAATTGTTGCACATTACCTGGCCTGAAAAGCGGCCACGCCATGCGCTGGTGCTGGAAAAACCAACGATTCTGGTTGCTGAAGATCTGACGCCCAGTCAGTTTTTGAGCCTCGATTTGCAGCATCTGTCAGGCATGATTCTTGAGAAAACAGGGCGCACCTCGCATACGCTGATCCTCGCTCGGGCGTCGGCGATTCCGGTGCTTAGCGGCTTGCCGCTGGCAGCGATTAGCCGCTATGCCGGGCAACCCGCGGTACTGGATGCCCGATGTGGCGTCCTGGCCATTAATCCAAACGAGGCGGTTCGCGGCTACTACGCGATTGCGCAGAAGCTGGCTGATGAATGCCAGCGTCGGCAAGCCCTTGACGCCGCCCAGCCCGCGTTAACAAAAGATAATCAACGAATTGACGTTGCAGCGAATATTGGCACCGCGCTGGAAGCGCCGGGGGCGTTTGCCAATGGCGCGGAAGGGATTGGGTTGTTTCGCACAGAAATGCTGTTTATGGATCGCGACAGCGCTCCCGACGAGCAGGAACAGTTTGAAGCCTACCAACAGGTGTTGTTGGCTGCGGGCGACAAGCCGGTTATCTTTCGCACGATGGACATTGGCGGCGATAAGAACATCCGTTATCTCAATATTCCGCAAGAAGAAAATCCGTTCCTGGGTTATCGCGCGGTGCGGATTTATCCCGAATTTGCTGGGCTGTTTCGCACGCAGTTGCGCGCCATTTTACGCGCGGCCACCTTCGGTAATGCGCAGTTGATGATCCCGATGGTGCACAGCCTCGACCAGATTTTATGGGTAAAAAGCGAATTGCAAAAAGCGCTGGTGGAGCTGAAAGCGGAGGGTTTACGTCATGCTCCGACAATTTCATTGGGGATTATGGTTGAAGTACCGTCGGTGTGTTACATCATCGACCACTTCTGTGACGAGGTGGATTTCTTCAGCATTGGTTCAAATGACATGACCCAGTATCTGTACGCTGTCGATCGTAATAATCCTCGCGTGTCGCCGCTATATAACCCGATTACGCCCTCGTTCTTGCGGATGTTGCAGCAGATTATCCGCGTGGCGCACGAACGCGGTAAATGGGTAGGCATTTGCGGTGAACTGGGCGGGGAAAGTCGTTACCTACCGCTGCTGTTGGGCTTAGGGCTTGACGAGTTAAGTATGAGCAGCCCACGGATCCCGGCGGTGAAAAGTCAGCTTCGTCAACTGGACGGCCAGGCGTGTCGCGAACTCGCTATGCAGGCCTGCGAGTGTCGCAGTGCTCAGGAGATAGAAGATTTGCTGAACCAGTTTGCACCGCAGAAAGACGTGCGCCCGCTACTGGCGCTGGAGAATATTTTTGTTGGCGAGCCTCTTGCCAACAAAGAGCAGGTGATCCAGTTCTTATGTGGCAATCTTGGGGTAAATGGACGCGCCGAACATCCGTTTGAGCTGGAGGAAGATGTCTGGCAGCGCGAAGAGATAGTGACTACTGCCGTTGGTTTCGGGGTTGCTATCCCACATACTAAATCCCAGTGGATCAACCATTCCAGTATCAGCATTGCCCGGCTTGCTCAGCCGATAGACTGGCAGTCCGAGATGGGCGATGTTGAGCTGGTGATCATGCTAACGCTGGGGGCTGATGAAGGCATTAACCACGTGAAGGTCTTCTCGCAGCTGGCGCGTAAGCTGGTGAACAAGCAGTTCCGCCAGTCGTTGTTCGCCGCTACCGATGCCGAAAGCATTCTGGCGTTGCTGCAGGCGGAACTGACGTTTTAAACGCCACTGTGAGGAGCATTTTCCAGCCTGCGTTAATGGGATTGCAGGCTGGGCAAAACGGTTTTACAAGAGGAATTATTAATCTGCGGTGTGTTGAATCGGCAGTTTCCCGGCCCTTAACAACGTCATCTCTTGTTTGCAGAGCAGTACTACCGCCTGGCGACCTTTGACGCGTCGGGCGGTGAGCGCTCTTTTTACGGTCCGACGATCCGCACCTGATTCCAGCATCTGAAGACACATCAGGGAAAGTGCACGTCTGTTTTTCATCGAATATTCACTTTGTTGAGTAAGCCTGCACGTTATGCGCGAAAGGGCATTATTTTACAACGATACAAGTGGATATGACTAACTCGTTGGTGTTGCCTCAATCAACGTGCTGACTGAAAACGGGCGCCGTACTCGCCCGGCGTCAGGCCAAACTGACGGCGGAACAGGCGGCAAAAATAATCACTGTCCTGATACCCGCAACGCTGTGCGACTTCGCTAATCGACAAATGATATTTCTGTAAGATAATGCGCGCCTTCGCCATTCTCACCCACCGCAAATACTCAACAAATCCCATGGTGCCATGCTGGGTAAATACTTTTGATAAGTGATTCGGTGTGATATTGAAAAAATGCGCTACGTTTTCCCGGTTCAGCGGCTGGGCATAGTTGTCCTGGACCCAATTGCATATGCTGTGATAGAGAAATTCAGAGCGCGGGCGCGCTATATCAGGCCGGGTGTTTACCACGCTGCGGCACAGGTGCAGCAGACTCAGCACCAGCGGCTGAATAATATCCTGGGCCTGTGGTGAGCGGCTTAAATGGGTTAATGCGGTAAGCATCGCCTCGCCTTCACCGCGCTGCGGATGCGGTAACTCAATGCGACGTACGGGACGTAGCAGCGATGCGGTTCGGTTGTCATAAAAAGAGAGGCCCAGCCAGGCCGGTGAAAATACCAGGCTCAAGAGCATCACCGGTTTATCGCTGCCTGGTAAATTCGCCGCTTTCGCCGGGATGAACAACATGTCGCCTTCCGCCAGGCTGTGCTGCTGTTTTTCCAGTTGGTTGCTGTACTCTCCGCGCAACACGATATCCAGGCGGGGCAGGTCAATACATAAACTGCCGGTCGGTAATGTGGCTAGTTGCCTGGCGAACCATACGCGCCCCAGACGCTGCGGGTTTAACACCAGGCCGCTGAACAGATCGGCAAAAAACTGTTGGTCGGCGGGCAGGCCTGGCTCTTTCATTGCTCTTTCTCTGCGCTATAAGTGCATTAACTGTCTGAACTCTTTCACTTTACTCCGACTCACCGGGATTTCAAATTCCAGGTCTTTTAAGCGCAAAATGTAGGTGTTGTTAAACCAGGGTTCGATCTCGCGAATTTTATTCAAATTCACACAGAATGAGCGGTGGCAGCGGAAGAAATGCGCAGCAGGCAGTTTGCTGCAAAACTCGGTGATGTTCATTGGCATCACATACGACTCGCGCCGGGTGTAGACGAACGTCATCTTTTCATGGGCTTCAGCGTAGTAGATGTCGTTGATCGGGGTTACGATGATCCGCTCATCTTTGATCAGGTTGATCGTATCGTTTTCACGGGGAGCTGGGCTAGATGGTGAGGTTCCCGCTTGCTGCTGTTGCCAGGCGGCCTCCAGCTTTTGCAGCATGCCGACAATGCGCGATTCCTGATACGGTTTCAGAATATAGTCAAAGGCTTCCAGTTCGAAAGCTTCTACAGCGTGCTCTTTCCATGCGGTAATAAACACAATAAAGGGCTTATGCGCGAACTGGCTGATGTTTTGCGCCAACAGTACACCATCCAGCGAGGGAATATTGATATCCAGAAAAATAGCGTCAACGCGGTTGTGCTGGAGATATTTCAGCACGTCAAGACCGTCGTCAAATGTACCGACAATCTCCATCTGGCTGTGCTCTTTTATCAGCCAGCTTAGTTCCTGTTGGGCCAGGAATTCATCTTCGACAATGATGACTTTCACGACTTCACTCCTGGTTAAAGCAATAATGTGGCCGGTGCGGCTGCGGGCGAGTGCTGATTAGGCACATAAAAGGCAATCTCTGTGCCTGGCTCCAGACGGCGGATCAGTAATCCTTCACCGTAGAGCAGCTTAACGCGATGATGCACATTCAACAGGCCGATTTTATTCCCCGGCATTTCATTGGATTCGACCCGCTCAATTACTTTCGGATCAATACCATGGCCGGTATCCCGCACGGCAATCCGTACCCGGTTCCCGCACTCTGCAACGCTGATGGTGACCACGCCTTTCCCTTTGCAGGGTTGAATACCATGGACGATGGCGTTCTCAACAAGCGGCTGAATCAGTAGGCTGGGAATATAACAGCTTACCTCTTCATCAATATCATAAATAACCGTCAGCTTGTCGCCAAAACGGGCCTGTTCGATGGCGATGTAATCCTTGATTTGATACAGCTCTTTCTTGATGTCGATCTGCTCATCATCTTTTAATTCAATATTATAGCGAAGATAGCGCGACAAATTAAAAATGAGCTGACGCGCAGTGTCCGGGTTAAGCCGCACCGACGAGGAAATAGCGTTCAGGGCGTTAAACAGGAAATGGGGATTTATTTTACTCTGCAGTGCTCTTAGCTCTGCCTTATTTGCCATTTCGCGTAACTGTTCCGCCCGAGAAACCTCAAGCTGAGTCGAGATAATTTGCGACAGGCCGATGGCCATTTCCTGCAATGAGGAGGTGATCTGGTGAGCGTGACAGTAGTAGATCTTTAGCGTGCCGGTAACAACGCCTTTCTCCCACAGCGGGATCACCAGCATGGAGTGTATTTCCGGTGTCCGATGCGCTTCATCATTGTTTTTTATGATGATTTTACCGTAATTGATCGCCTGTCGCGTGGTCGGGCTGACGAAATCATCGTTATCGCGGTAATTCAGTTCACCCACGCCAACGTAGGCCAGAACGTGCTGGGTATTGGTAATAGCGACGGCATCAGCATGAATATCATGGCGAATAATCTCGCATACCTGGCGGAGCGACTCGCTGTTGACGTGACGGAAAAGCGGCAGGGTTTTGTTGGCGATATCCAGCGCCAGCTTGGCCTGCTTCGCGGCGCTGGCTTCTTTTTCACCTTCCACGCTTTGAACCAGCATAACGATAAAGCCAATACAGACGCTGCCCAGGATCATTGGGATACCGATTTTCGAGACGATATCCAGCCCCAGCGCGGTCGTAGGCGCCCAGGCAACGACGAGGATCATGGTCAGGGATTCGCACAGCATTCCGCCTAAAATACCTGCGCGCCAGTGTTGCGCTTTGGGGATCTTACGGTTGATCCACCCGGCAATGCAGCCTGCCAGAATACTGGTAATAAAGCAGGGTAGGGCGGTGACGCCGCCAATATCAATCAGGTAGCGGTGGGTGCCGGCGATGAGCCCCGTAATGATGCCGACCCACGGACCGAACAGAATTCCCCCTGACATGACCGCGATAATACGTACGTTAACCAGTGAGCCTTCAACCGGTACGCCGGACCAGGTACTGAACAGGGCAAACATCGAGAAAATCGCGGTGACGGCGAGCAACTCTTTCGGGGAGTGGGCTGACTTGTGCAACAGTTCGCGAAACAGGCGGATACGAATCAGGAAAAACAGACAAAACAGCATCAGCGCTGCCCGGTCAAATACCGCCAGCAGCATATTAAATATTTCGTGCACGGGTGACTCTTGCGCAGGGGTTAAACCTCTATGATAGGCAACCTGAGTCTGGATGACCAGCGCCCGCGCAGTCTGCGGCTAATGAGGAAAAACCTTAATATTAAAAGGGGATTGTTGCATTGTTGTTGTATTTACAATACCTGTCTTCTAAGCGCAAAGATCAAGGTAATGTTTTTCACAACAAAATGTTAAATGATGGTAATTTTTAGCTGTGTGTGAAATTGAATATTTCCTCATTTTTTTTACTTGTTCCTCATTTGTGCCGAAAAAAATATTTTGTTTTGCCTCTCGACAGAAGGAAATTATTCAGGCTATTTTCTAAACGTGCCACCATCGTGGCAGCGTCGCTCGGACGGTCCGGGCGCTAACGTTAATCTGAGGATATTATGGCTGACTCCCGCCCTGAACGTCGCTTTACGCGTATTGATCGCCTTCCCCCTTACGTTTTTAACATTACCGCTGAACTGAAAATGGCTGCGCGTCGGCGCGGCGAAGATATTATCGATTTCAGTATGGGGAACCCGGATGGGGCCACGCCTCCTCACATTGTTGAAAAACTGTGTACCGTGGCGCAGCGCCCGGACACGCATGGCTATTCCACGTCTCGCGGCATTCCGCGTCTGCGTCGGGCGATTTCCCGCTGGTATCAGGAACGCTATGACGTTGAAATTGATCCCGAATCCGAAGCGATTGTGACCATTGGTTCCAAAGAGGGACTGGCGCACCTGATGCTGGCAACGCTCGATCATGGTGATACGGTTCTCGTACCCAACCCGAGCTATCCGATCCATATTTATGGCGCGGTGATTGCCGGGGCGCAGGTACGGTCAGTGCCGCTGGTGGAAGGTGTCGATTTCTTTAATGAGCTGGAGCGCGCGATCCGTGAAAGCTACCCGAAACCGAAGATGATGATCTTAGGTTTCCCGTCCAACCCGACAGCACAGTGCGTCGAGCTGGAATTTTTCGAAAAAGTCGTCGCGCTGGCTAAACGCTATGACGTGCTGGTGGTTCACGATCTCGCCTATGCCGATATCGTTTACGATGGCTGGAAAGCGCCATCGATTATGCAGGTACCAGGCGCTCGTGATGTCGCGGTTGAATTTTTCACCCTGTCGAAAAGCTACAACATGGCGGGCTGGCGTATCGGTTTTATGGTCGGCAATAAAACGCTGGTCAATGCGCTGGCGCGCATCAAGAGCTATCACGATTACGGGACGTTTACACCGTTGCAGGTTGCGGCAATCGCGGCGCTGGAAGGCGATCAGCAATGCGTACGGGATATTGCCGAGCAGTATAAACGCCGTCGCGATGTGCTGGTTAAAGGGCTGCATGAGGCCGGTTGGATGGTTGAGATGCCAAAGGCCTCAATGTACGTTTGGGCGAAAATTCCTGAGCAATATGCCGCGATGGGGTCACTTGAGTTTGCCAAAAAATTGCTGAACGAAGCGAAAGTATGCGTTTCGCCGGGGATTGGCTTTGGTGATTATGGCGATACACACGTGCGTTTTGCCTTAATTGAAAACCGTGACCGTACCCGCCAGGCGATCCGCGGCATCAAAGCGATGTTTCGCGCAGATGGCTTACTGCCTGCCAGTGCGAAATCGGCTATTGAAAGTACCGACTAACCAATCGTGAGATCCCCAAAAGCAAACAGGAGCCTGATGGCTCCTGTTTTTTTGCTGCGTCTTTTATTTAGATCATCAGGGCGAACGTACCGGCCCAAACGATGACCATAAAAGAAATGCCCATAAAGAAATATTTCACTTTTCATCTCTCCGCGTACCTGGGTACGTCTGAATGAACATATGCTTACCTGACAGAGAGCTGATGCACGCGCAAACGAAATGGAGAATATCCCTCGTTTGCCTGGCTGCATCACCTCAGAATTCTGAGCTTTAGTGCTCCAGACGGCGCTAATGTACGCCTAAAAATGAGGTGAGACAAGAGGCATTTTTCTATTTAATTTTAATAACTTACAAGTGTCGTGATTCGGCGACAGTTTAATTTCTGCCGGTAATAAATTGCTATTGAGCGACGTAATGATTAGTCGGATAATTCTCATATCACCATAATATGAATACGGTTAATTTTTCGCGGAATTCAATAATGAAAAGGTTAAAAATGACCAGATTAATGATGTTAGCACTCGTTCTTACGCCAGTGGCGTCGATGGCGGCCTCTCCGTTGGCGTTTAATTTCAGCTGCGCAAGTATTGGTGGTGTGAATAGTGATGGTAAAGGCAACGTTTGGATTGATGGCTCAAAGGCAACCGTAAAGAGCTTCAATGACAACTACTGGGAAGCCAAAAGCGGGAAAAATACGCTTTCCATCTCCCGTAAAGATGACGGCAACCCGGAAGTTTCATGGACAGGACCTAATCGTAAGCACGGAATTTGTCAGCCTGAAGACAATATTGACTACGCTCCGGGGGAAAAATCGACCTACAGCGGTCCTTCTTTCTCTTGCTCAGCGGTGGCAAAGGGAAGTATTGAAGAGGTTATTTGCCAGAGTCCATCACTCTCCGCGCTGGATGTTAAGTTGAACGGGGTCTACAAACAGGCGTTGGTTAAATCGAAAAATAACCCAACGCTGAAAGCTGAGCAGCGCGGCTGGGTTAAAGGACGAAACGAGTGCTGGAAAGAGCAGGATAAACCAGCCTGTATTGCTCGTAACTACAATGAGCGCATGGCTGAACTACAGAACGAGTGGGGCGTTAAGTAATTCAGCCACAGACAAAAAGAAAGGCCGTAAGGCCTTTCTTTTTAGATATATAACGAGGCTTCACCCATGGGGCGGGTTTTGAAGCGACGGTGGATCCAGAGATACTGCTCGGGCGCGCGCATGATCTCTTTTTCGATAATTTTATTCATATAAGCCGCAGCCTGGCTTTCATCTGCCGGGTAACCTTCCATTTGTGGTGTGATAAACAGGCGGTAACCTGAGTTATCTGCTTTTCTCACCATGGTTACGGTCAGCATCGCTGCGCCTGATAGTCGTGACAGCACGTAAGTACCATTGGTGGTTGCCACGTTTTTGACAGCGAAGAAGGGCGCGAACGAGCTTCCTTTACGGCCGTAGTCCTGATCGGGAGCAAACCATACCGCTTCCCCTTTTTTCAGGGCGCCGACAATGCCACGCAGATTATTTCTGCCGATCATGGCTTTGTTGGAACGCATACGACCGCGGGTTTGGATCCACTCCATCAACTTATTGTTGTGCGGGCGATAGGTTGCCATCATCGGCTGGCAAAGCCCCATTACGCGGCCACCTAATTCGAGCGACATAAAATGTACGCCAACAACCATCACGCCACGGCCTTCAATCTGGGCGCGTTTCAGGTTGTCTAACCCTTCTACATCAAACCATTTGCGAACCCGGTGATCCGGCCAGAACCAGGCCATGCCTGTTTCAAGCAGTCCCATACCGAGTGAACGGAAGTTCTCATCGACCAGTTTGTCTCTTTCTTCCTGCGACAGATTGGGGAAACAGAGTTCGAGGTTTTTACGTGCAATAGATTCACGGCGCTTTAAAAATGGGCGAGCCAGTGTTCCTGTACGGGTACCAAGAAAACATAATACGGGATAGGGAAGTTGTACCAGTAACCAGAGCACACCGACGCCAAACCACGTGAGCCAATAGCGCGGATGCAAAAACGCGCGTGAAAATTTACATTGGGGAAACATAAGCACCTGTTGTTGATACGAAATAGATGTATCGCGAAGACGCTGGGTCTGGCGCGTTACACTCTGCACAGATCGTTAGGCCGCCATAAACGACATTGGTTCCTGCAAAGAGTGTAAAACTGAGTCAGGACAAAACCACGAGGGGCATGAATGATCGGACGCACAATGTACACCCGAAGATTAATGTCAGCCAGAAATAATTACTCAAGTTTCGTAAATATTTTTGGGGCGATTAAGAACAAAAAAAGCCTATATATAATTCATTGTTTTTATGATGAATAAATAAACTCCAGGTGAATATCTAAATAGTAAGCAGATGAGTGATTTTTGTAACGTAAATGTTGCTTAAATTGCGAACTAATGGGAATTGTCTTAGAATATAAAATCAAGGGAGTGTAAGGACTTACGTAAAGTTTTACGGCAAACAGGAGGTATCGCAATGCTCTATTTTTGGATCTTTCTCGCATTGAGCATTCTGAGCGTCAGTTGCTACATCTGGCAGGTAATGGGCGCGGCGGCGTCAATAAGCGCTTTTATCGGCATGGGCATACTCACGGCTTTAATTTACGTTTTCACTATGCGGTTGACTAATGGTAACGAAATGGTAACCGGATTATTCCTTTTTCTTGCCCCGACATGCGGTTTGATCATTCGCTTTATGGTGGGGGACGGCAGGCAATAATCTGGCACGTTACGATTGGAAATGAATTATCACGGTTAGAGATTTATTTAGCTGAGCGTAGGGAAGTGCCAGCAGCGCTGGCACTTTTTGCGAGACTGGAATCGATTAACGGGCGTCAGCCAACTGGAGTGATGCTTCTTCTTGCTGAGCATTTTTCCGCTGTTGCTCAAGTTCCAGCGCCCCGCGATGAGAGAGGTAGCAGAACAGGATGCAACAGACAATTCCCCCCATCAGCAGATAGAAACCGCCATGCCATCCCATTTTGTCGACCATTACGCCAAACAGGCTGGTACCCAATGATGCGCCAAAAATGTAGCTCATAAATCCGCGTAATCCTACTGCGGAACCCACTGCGAAGCTGGGTACGATTTCCATGGTCTGAACGGAGGCCAGGAACTGAGGAACATAAATCAGGCAGCCAACGATGGCGGCAAAAATAGTCACCATCAACAGCGATTCGCTTTTCCAGTAGCCGATCAGACAGACGAAAATCAGTGCCATACAAATCATTGCCAATGGCATGCGGCGGCCTTTAAACAGTTTATCGGTAAGCCAACCCGCCAGTAATGTGGAAGGAATTGCCGCCCATTCGAAAAACAAAAACGCGACGCTCATTTCCTCTTTCGAGAAATGTTTTTCGGTTAACAGATAAATTGGCAACCAGCTAATCATGCCAAAACGCACCATATAGACAAAGACATCTACCAGTGAAACATACCAGGCATTTTTATTACGCAGGACATAGGTGCAGAAAATCTGGAAGGCGCTCATATTTTCTGGCGCCTGGACAGCGTGTTGGGTATTTAATACAACTTTCTCTTCCGGCATCATTTGTTCCAGAGCCGGTAAACCTTCCTGGCGTGGTGAGCCTTTCCCCAGCATCAGCACGATAACTGCAAACAGTACGGCAACGCCGGCCGGAACAATATAGCTGGCGCTTTGCCAGTGTTCACTTCCCAAAATGGCAAAGGCGGCACCAACGATCGGGGCAACAATACCACCACCGACATTATGTGAGATATTCCAGAACGCGCCAACGCGTCCACGTTCTTTACGCGGGAACCAGTTGGCAATAGTAATAAATGAAGGGCCGACGCCCATCCCCTGGAACAAGCCATTGAAGACAACCAGCGCGGCAAAAATCCAGAATCCGGTACTGAATCCTAAACCCACGTTGACGATAGCGCACAGAATTAAACCGCATGCCATAAAGACTTTGGGGCTGGCTTTGTCTGCCAGGCTGCTCATAATGCCTTTACTGATCCCATAGGCGATAAGCATACAACTACTGAGTAAACCGATCTGCGTGGCGCTGAGATCCAGATGTTCCTTCAGATAAGGCGTTGAGAGCGTGAAGTTATTGCGCACAATATAGTACGCAAGATAGCCCAGGAATACGCTGAGTAATGCCTGAATGCGGTAGCGACCATAAGTTTCCTGGACTTTCTCCGCCGGGACTTTATTTGCCGCTGGCCCTGCCTTAAATATTGATAACATATCATCACCTAAATTTATATTGATGTGAATATCAGGAGTTTTCGTGGTGCAGAGTGAAATAGGCAGGAGATAAACTCAAGTCGATGAAATGTGTCACTATTGACTCATTTTATCGATGGCGCGGCAGATTTTGACTCTTTTTAAATAATGGCATTTTATTTCTGTTCTTTTGCGCGAGGTTTTATTGCTGGCATGTGCGGATATTAACAAATTCAGACTGTGTTTTCGGGTATTCTTTGTTGATGTAGTCACTTTCCGTATGGTTATTTTGCGAATAACCTTATTCTTCTCTCCTGTCGTGATAAACGGGTAAGTTTTGTCTCAATATTATTTTTTGCACATGTTGGTATTTATGAACGGGATCACAAACAGACTTTTCTGTTGGCGGCGTTTTTGGGCAATCTCGCTCTGTTTCATGTCGCTGTCGGCGAGTAGCCAGGCTTTGGGTAAAGAGCTGGTGATGGCCACAACCTTTTCCCCCGGAGCCACGGCCTGGATTATCCAGCGCTGGCAGACGCAGCCGGGGTCGGTGATGATTCGCACATTAAACCGGACCAGCAGCTCGCTGGAACAACTGCTTGATACCGCGAATGCGGAAAATGTTGATCTCATTTTGACCTCATCGCCCATGCTGTTACAGCATCTTCAGGAGCATCAGAAGCTGGCGCCCTTTGAAAATGCGCTGCCGGAAAGCCAGAGGCTGGTGCCTGAGTCTATTCGCTCGACCTCCGTGGCCGTGGCGATATCCGGTTTTGGCCTGCTAATTAACCGTTCTGCGCTGGCGGCGCGACACCTTTCACCTCCTGCTGACTGGGCGGATTTAACGCAGCCTAAATACCAGAATGCGTTGTTGATGAGTAGTCCGTCTCGTTCCGATACCAACCATCTGATGGTTGAGTCGCTGTTGCAGCAAAAAGGATGGGAAGAGGGCTGGGTGACGCTATTAGCGAGCGCCGGTAATCTGGTGACGATTTCATCACGCAGTTTTGGCGTCGCCGACAAAATTAAGAGCGGTCTTGGCGTTGCCGGGCCGGTCATTGATAACTATGCCAACCTGTTGCTCAACGATCCGCATCTGGCCTTTAGCTATTTTCCACGCTCGGCAGTGTCGCCAACCTATGTTGCCGTGCTCAAGAACAGCCAGCACGCCAGTGAAGCGCGTCGTTTTATCCGCTACTTATTAAGTCCGGAAGGACAGCGGATCCTTGCGGATGCGAATACGGGAAAATATCCGGTTACCCAGCTCGCGTCAGATAACCCACGGGCCGCTCAACAGGCGATGTTGATGAACCAGCCTGCGCTTAATTATCGGCTGATCCTTAAGCGGCAGCGGCTGGTGCAGCGGATGTTTGATACCGCCATCAGTTTTCGTCTGGCACAGCTGAAAGATGCCTGGCGGGCGCTATACAGTGCGGAAGCGCGCCTGAAACGCCCGTTACCCGAAATCAGAGCCTTACTGACCAGCGTCCCGATAGATGCCAGGCGTAGTGAAGATGAGGCCTGGCTTGCTCAGTTCGATAACAAAAGCTTTGCCGAACAGCAGATGATGGAGTGGCAGCTGTGGTTTCTTAAAAATCAACGTCAGGCGATAGCAAAACTGGAAGAATTAAAATGAAAGGTGGATCGATACTGCAACGCCTGCGGCAGCTCAACATTAGCAGCAGCCTGCGGGGAGCCTTTCTGACGGGCGCATTACTGACGTTGAGCGTAAGCTGCGTCAGTTTGTACTCATGGCACGAGCAGAGCTCGCAGATACGCTATTCGCTTGATGATTACTTCCCGCGCGTGCATTCCGCTTTTTTGATTGAAGGCAATCTTAACCTGGTTGTGGACCAGCTTAATGAATTCCTGCTGGCCCCCAATACGACGGTGAGGCTGCAACTGCGCAATCAGATAATCTCGCATCTGGATAAAATCGAGGCACTGAGCCGGGGGCTACAACCCGCAGAACAACAGCAACTGGCGGTGATTTTGCAGGACAGCCGGGCGCTGATGGCGGAACTGGATCGGGTGCTCTACAACATGTTCCTCGTGCGTGAAAAAGTGAGTGAACTCTCCGCACGCATCGACTGGCTACATGATGATTTTAACACTGAGCTGAATTCACTGGTGCAGGATTTTACCTGGCAGCAGGGGACGTTATTGGATCAAATCGAGGCAAAAAGTGGCGATGCGGCGCTGTATCTCAAACGTGCCAGAGAGGTGCAAAACGAGCAGCAGCAGGTTTACACCCTGGCAAGAATTGAAAATCAGATCGTCGATGATTTACGCGACAGGCTTAATGAACTGAAGTCGGGCAGCGACGACGGGATGCTGGTGGAGAACCATATCCGCTACCTGGAAAATCTGAAGAAAACCGCCGATGAAAATATCCGTACCCTCGATGACTGGCCCAGTACCATCACCCTGCGGCAAACCATTGATGAGCTGCTGGAAATCGGGATGATGAAAAATAAAATGCCCGACACGATGCGCGATTATGTCGCTGCGCAAAAGGCGCTCATTGATGCCAACCATGCCAGAGAGGCAACGCTCGGGCGCTTTCGAACGCTGCTTGAAGCGCAACTGGGAAGTAGTCATCAGCAAATGCAGATGTTTAACCAGCGGCTGGAACAAATTGTTCGCGTCAGTGGCGGACTTATTCTGTTGGCGACGCTGCTGGCGCTCCTTCTCGCCTGGGGACTTAACCACTACTTCATTCGTTCCCGACTGGTGAAGCGTTTTACCGCGCTCAACCAGGCCGTGGTGCAAATTGGTCTTGGCCGAACGGATGCCACGATCCCGGTTTATGGGCGCGATGAATTGGGGCGTATCGCGGGCTTGCTGCGCCATACCCTGGGCCAGTTGAATGCGCAAAAAAATCAGCTGGAGCAGGAGGTGGCAGAGCGTAAGGAGATTGAGTCCGATCTCCGGGCTATGCAGGATGAGCTGATCCAGACGGCTAAACTGGCGGTGGTTGGCCAGACCATGACCACTCTGGCGCACGAAATTAATCAACCGCTGAATGCGCTGTCGATGTACCTGTTTACGGCGGGAAAGGCAATTGAGCAGGGGCAATCCGCTCAGGCCAGAAGCACGTTAACCAAAGCAGAGGGGCTGATTACCCGCATCGATGCCATTATCCGTTCACTGCGTCAGTTTGCGCGCCGAGCGGAGCCGGGCGCGCCTTTACATCCGGTCGATCTACGACAAACGTTTACTGCTGCCTGGGAACTGCTGGCTATGCGCCATAAGCAGCAGGGCACGCTGACGCTGCCTGCTCAAAGCGTGTGGGTGGCAGGTGATGAAGTGCGTATTCAGCAGGTACTGGTAAACATACTGGCAAATGCGCTGGATGCCTGTCCGGCTGCCGCGAAAATAGAGGTTCACTGGCAGATCGAGGGCCGCCGATTGTGCGTCTTAGTCTGTGATAACGGCCCCGGCTGGCCAGGCGCGTTGTTGCCATCACTATTAAAGCCGTTTACCACCAGTAAGGATGTGGGTCTCGGTATTGGTTTATCGATTTGTGTATCGTTAATGACGCAAATGAACGGCGAGCTGCGCCTGGCCTCGACGCCGGGGCGGAATGCCTGCGTCGTGCTGGAATTTAATCTGACGGATGTAAACGATGTTGTGTGATGAATATGCTGTTTTGCTGATTGATGACGATGCTGATGTTCTCGACGCTTACACGCTGTTGCTTGAACAAGAGGGTTATCGTGTATACGCATGCAGTAACCCTTTTGACGCCCGAAATTGGCTCCAGGCCGACTGGCCGGGGATTGTCCTGAGCGACGTGTGTATGCCTGGCTGCAATGGAATCGATCTAATGACATTGTTTCATCAGGATGATAATCAGCTGCCGATCCTGTTGATCACCGGGCATGGCGACGTCCCGATGGCCGTGGAAGCGGTGAAGAAAGGGGCATGGGATTTTCTGCAAAAACCGGTCGACCCCGGCAAACTGCTGTTGTTGGTAGAAGATGCGTTGCGTCAGCGAAAATCCGTGATTGCGCGTCGCCACTATTGTCAGCAAAAGCTGCAGGTTGAGCTGATCGGTTACAGTGACTGGGTCAATCAGTACCGTCAGCGTCTGCAGCAACTGGCGGAAACGGATATCGCCGTCTGGTTTTATGGTGAGGCGGGAACGGGGCGTATGACGGGAGCCCGTTATTTGCATCAGCTCGGGCGCAGCACCGAGGGACCGTTTATCCGCGGTGAGCTGACGCCCGTGAATGCGGGACAACTCAATGATCTTATTGCCCAGGCGCAAGGCGGTACGCTGGTCCTGAGCCATATTGAATGCCTGACGCGCGAACAGCAGCACCAACTGGTGCACCTGCAAAGCCAGGAGAGGCGTCCGTTTCGCTTGATCGGTATTGGCGCCACATCGCTGGTGGAACTGGCGGCAACTAACCAAATTGTGGCCGAACTCTATTACTGTTTCGCGATGACGCAAATCGCTTGTCAGTCGTTGTCGCAGCGTCCCGATGATATTGAGCCATTGTTTCGCCATTATCTGCAGAAAGCCTGTCTGCGCCTGAATCATCCTGTACCTGACGTTGAAGGGGAACTCCTGAAAGGCATGCGGCGCCGCGTGTGGCTAAGTAATGTTCGGGAACTGGCGAACGCCGCTGAGCTTTTTGCCGTTGGGCTACTTCCGCTGGCTGAAACCGCAAATCCGCAGCTGCATATGCCTGAACCGACGCCGCTCGATCGCCGGGTGGAGGAGTACGAGCGGCAGATTATTACCGAGGCGTTAAATATTCATCAGGGGCGCATTAATGAAGTGGCGGAGTATTTACAAATCCCGCGTAAAAAACTGTATTTACGCATGAGAAAATACGGGCTGAGCAAAGAACATTATAAGTTTTAGCTGACAGGATTGGGCAGAGGTGACGTCAATGATATTTCGGTGGTAGCGTTGGCGTTCACCGAAATACGCGACGGAAGTTTGAATTATCTGTTTGTTTTCTTACCACATCAAATCATCAGGGATGACAAAATCAGCATACGGATCGTCTTCGTCCTTCGCTTCCTGGCTCAGCTCGCAATTTAATACGATATAGTTTGCATCGCGCTGGGCAATTTTATCGGCGACGACAGCCGGAATGATGGCATATTCGCTATCGCTACTGCTTTCAGCCGTCAGACGCGCAATGGCCAGGCGGCCCTTGATCAACTGTGATTGGGTCACTTTATCAACATAGACTTTTTTGATCAGATTATTATCAGTGAAGTTGTAACCAATATCGCCACGAGTAATGGTGATTTTGTTCATTTCAATCAGTTGCTTGATCTGTGCTTTATACTCTTTAGACAGCGCAGCCTGCTTTTGCTGCTCGCTGAGCAGCTTATCACGTTCGACCTGTGCTTTTTTATTCTCTTCCACCGCCTCTCTGGCTTCACGAGCCTGAACGCGCGATTTTTTCGCCGTTCTCTGCACTTTTGCCATTTTTTTACTGCTGACCAGACCTGCCTTAAGCATCTGTTCTTGTAGGGTAAGTTTTGTCATCGTCGCTTCTAATCCAATAAAATCGTTGTAGGGATTATAACCTTAACGTTCGGTGGGAAGCCAGATAAGGGGCGCGCTCTGCAGGTCGCTCTTTGGGCGACACCCGCGACGGGAGCGATCCTGTGTCTTTCTTCCGTTTTTCATCAGATTAATAATTACCCTGACTGGAATAAGAAATAACATGCTATATATTATTCAAATAATAAAATATAGATTCGCGAATATAATATAAATGGATATTTATGCTATTTATTCTAATTATATAGAGGTATATTGATCAATATTAAACCAAATACATAGCCATGTGTCTCCTGAAAAGATGTAAAGTGCAGCAACACCACGCCGATAACCATGACGAAAATATGGATAAGGGAGGTAAGTGGCATGTGGTGGGTTTATCGAATGCCGATGAAAATGAAGTTAATAATCGCGCTGCAACCACTATTATTGGCGTTATGTTGGTTTGCTGGTTCAGGAATATGGACGCGCATCGAAACAGAACGACAGATGGAGAATATTGCCCAACTGACAGCCCTCGCACGCAGTGCCGGAAATGTGGTGCATGAACTGCAAAAAGAGCGTGGAATGAGTGTCGGGTTTCTTGGGGCCGAAGGGAAGACGTTCAAAGATGAACTAAACGCGCAACGGGCGTTAACCGATCGCGAGATCGAGATATTTGTGCGTTCGCTGTCCGATACTGCCTTACAGGCAGGGGATGTGACCAACTCTGTCGCCGCGTTTAAGAAAAATATTCTGTCGCTGGCGACAATTCGGGAAAAGGTGACGCAATTGGGTCTGCCAGCCTCTGAGGTGGTTAAGTTTTATACTAGCGTTATTGCTGATGTACTGCATTTTGTTGGCCGGTTGGGGACGTTGACGGATTCCGGCGAGATGGCGAATTCATTTGCAGCCTACTACAACTTGCTGAATTTGAAGGAGCAAGCGGGCATTGAGCGAGCGCTGCTGTCAAATATCTTTTCCTCTGGTCATTTCGCCGACGGACAATTACATCAGCTTAGCGATGTGGTCAGTAAACAGAATGTCTGGCTGGCACAATCATTGCGCCTGAGTTCACCTGAACAGGCCGCCATGCTGAAAAGTCGCTTACAATCCACCGAAGCTACACAAGCGCTTTCATTACGCGAAGCCGCGTTTAGCCATGCGGCGAACGGTGGATTTGACGTCGATCCTACTGTCTGGTTTAAGGTACAAACCCAGCGTATTGAAGTGATGCGACAGATAGAAAATTTGGCGGCGAATCTTCTATGGGAGAGTGCGATAAAACTCGCACAGGATGCACGTAAGAACTGGCAGATATATATGGCCGTGAGCCTGCTGGCGCTACTGGCATCATTGGCGTTCGCCGGGGCCATCGCACTCAATATGCACCGTCAGTTCAGCGACACGCTAAGCAAGATTGCGGGTATGAACGGCGATCTGACTCAACGTCTGGCGACGCCAGGGAAAGACGAGCTTTCTTCACTCAATCGCGCCTATAACACGATGCTGGAAAATATTCAGCACATCGTACAGGAGATAAAACAAGGCTCTCTGGTGCTGTACGATGCCAGCAGCAGTATCACGGCGGGAAATCAGGATCTGGCCCAGCGCACCGATGAACAGGCCGCATCGATTGTAGAAGCCGTGGCCAGTATGGAACAGCTCTCAACGACGATTACGCAAACGGCGGACAATGCCCGCGAAGCGGAGCTCCTGACAATAAGATTGGAAAAAGAGGTTCGCCAGGCAAGTAACGTCGCCAGCGCGGCAAACCAGAGCATGGGGGATATTCGCTCCTCCAGTGAGAAAATCTCAAATATCGTTACCTCAATTGATGATATTTCCTTTCAGACGAATTTGCTGGCGCTGAATGCGGCTGTTGAAGCGGCACGCGCCGGAGAGATGGGCAGGGGGTTTGCGGTAGTTGCCAGTGAAGTGCGTAACCTTTCACAGCGCTGTGCTAAAGAAGCGAATCAGATCCGTGAGCTGGTGGCGCAGAATATGGTAAAAATCAGCGAGGGCGTTGAGCGGGTTACAGCGTCAGCTACCGCGCTAAAAGCGGCGGCAGATAATACCACCAGTATGAAGCAATATATCGGCGATATCGCCCGGGTGGCGACGGAACAATCGCTGGGTGTTTCCCAGATAAACCAGGCGTTGAGACCCATGGAGCAGGTCACGCAGCAAAACGCGGCGTTGGTTTCTCAGGCCGCGAATGACAGCCAGCGGCTGGATAATCTCTCCGTAACCATGAGGGATCTGGTTAATCGTTTTGTTGTCTGACATAAAACCGCTATCCCGATCCGGCAAAGGTGTCGGATCGGGAGGGCTCATTACCTCAGGATGAGCCTTATTCTATTAACGTAGCGCCAAAACCACCCTTCGCCGGGCATACAACGTTACCGCAGACAAGTAAAAATCGACATTTGCTGTCCGTAACGTTCGGGATTTGAGTTCTTTCATGGTGATACCACGAATATGACCTTCATCTATCAGTTTCTTAATCTCCGCTGTGCTGAGTAAAAGCTGGCGCTTTAATATCGATAGCGCACTGATCTGAAAAGCACAGGTAAGCCTGATGCTGACGGCGAAGTGTTGGTCAATATTGATGCTGGCCTGCCATTGCTCCTGAACACGAAAATCAGGCTTACCTGCAAGCTCAGCGTTGTTTCGGCTCAGAGTGGCTTTATCATGAGAATAATAGTGAACCGTACTGGCATCGTTCGTGATAAACCGATGGTACAGCTCTCGATTAATTTTGCTGATGTGAAACCGTGAGAACAGCGAGATATTCCACGTATATTCACAATGCGTGCATTTATAAATGCTCCAGATATCGAGCACTTTTTTTTGTGAATTAACCCTGAAGGCACCGGAAGGTGCAAACTCGCGTTTTATATTGCATGCGGGACAGCGTTTGGTAATTCGCTGGTACCCGGCAGGAGTGACAGTCCATGTGACTTTCATACCGTACCTTTTTTAACCCAAATAAATTCGGATCCGTATTGAACGAACCATCGTTTTTATATGAGAAAAATATTTGTTAGATATTTTTCAGTGGGTTAAGAAAAGATTTCTAACACGGTGACCCTGTCCGCCAGCCAATGAATTCCGTGAGATTAGCAGTGTGATAACAATTAAGTATATGAGTTGAGTCAATATTCGTTATGTTGCCGGGCTTTCGGTAGTCGTCTGTCGCTGGTAAAGTGAGCAGCAAATACCGAATGTGGCCAGAAGGGAATGCCGTGTGACCGGACGTATTGATTATCAGGCTGAAAAGTACAGTTTTACAGAGGCTGCTGAAAGTTCTCGTCTTATCGGCCAATGGGCTGACGTCATTGCGGAATGTCGGGAAATGAAGGCCGGCCCGGAAGAGCGTTTGCGTATTGCCTTACTGAACGTGGACTATGTGACCAGCTTTGAGCTGCCTTTTCGGTTGTTATTACTTCGAACCCCGCAATTGATTGCCAGCGTGCGTGACGCGCTACAGCTTAGCCAGAAAAACGTCATCTTCAATGGTAAACGCTTTGGGTGTGTATATACCCTGAAAGCGAGCCTTGACGGTATACCGGATGAATTTCAGTACCGGCTGTCGCATCGTATCCGGCGCATAGATCCAGAAGGGTTGACCGAAGCCCCTTACCAGCGGATCGCAAAAGCGGTGAAATCTCCACGGGAACGCCTGAAGATGGCGCTCGAATCAGGACTGGATGTCACGGCGTTGGACGGGCTTTTCTGGTTTGGCAGCCAGCGTATAGCGGCTGACGTACTGAGGTTGCGAAAATCAGGGATGCGGGTAGCGACGGGCCAGACATTGGTGTCTGATAATCTCACTGCAACAGTGAGAAATGTTCCGTTTTATCGCCTGGCACAGGGTTAAGCTGAAGAGACATTTTTCTGCCGTTTTGGGTCACAAGATAAAGGGTTTTTAGCAGAGGATATGAGCGTTCAGAGTGTCCCCTGCAGGAATCGAACCTGCAACTAGCCCTTAGGAGGGGCTCGTTATATCCATTTAACTAAGGGGACAAAGCGGCACGAGTATAGCGTTTTTTACCCTCAACGGTAAGTCTCAAGCCGCCTGACTGCTCAAACAGTCACCATTCAAGCCTGTTTTTTCTGGTTTTTCTGCTTTTGCTCGTCGCGTTTGGCTTGCTGCCTGGCTTCTTCCTTGCGTTTGTTGCTCATATCATTGCGAATCTGCGCGTGGCTCATCAGCGCAAAGATAAACGTACCGCCGCAGATATTTCCGGCGAGTGTCGGTAACGCAAAGGGCCAGAAGAAATCACCCCAGTGCAGCGTACCATTAAAGACCAGATAGAGAATTTCCACTGAGCCGACGACGATATGCGTGGTATCGCCTAGCGCAATTAGCCAGGTCATCAGAATAATGACCACAATCTTCGCCGCACCGGCCGCAGGAAACATCCAGACCATTGTGGCAATCAGCCAGCCAGAAATAATCGCGTTAGAAAACATCTCTGTTGGGCTGTTTTTCATCACGTCCATGCCGATTTTGACAAAGGCGTCGCGGGTCTGTTCATCAAAAATCGGCATATATTCAAAGGCCCATGCCGCAATGCCGGTACCGATAATATTGCCCAGTAAAACCACTCCCCACAGGCGCATTAACAGGCCAAAATTACCGAGGGTGGGGTTTTGCATAACCGGTAGTACGGCAGTGACGGTATTTTCGGTAAAAAGCTGTTGGCGGGCCATGATGACGATGATAAACCCGAAGGTATAACCAAGATTCTCGAGTAAAAAACCTCCAGGCACGCTTTCTAATTGCACGTGAAAAATCCCTTTTGCCAGTAACGAGGCACCCATCGATAGCCCGGCAGCGATGGCCGACCACAGCAGCGCCATCGCATCGCGTTCCATCTCTTTCTCCCCATCCTGGCGGATATGTTCATGGATCGCCATCGCCCGGGAGGGGAGTCTGTCCTCATCGACCTCTATCTTTTTACCTTCTAGCTTTTCATCACTTTCGACCTGGATTTCGTCGCTGTGCCGATCGATTTTTTCTTTCTCAATATCATTCATAGCCGAATCCTGAATAAGCACGTATTGCTAAAGCGTAGCGGTTTTTATCCGAAATTCAGCGGGACAAAGTCTGAGATAGCAAAAATGGTAACGTTTGTTTTTATCGGGTTAGCTAAAATAGAACCGCCGCGTAGTGTGCATTACCAGGCTATGATCAAATCAGTAAGACCGGGTATATAGACATCGTTTGACGTGCTGTTACAATCGCTCACATCTTAACAGGCGGATACGTCATCGTTCCGTCATGGATGGCAATCAGCGATAGCCATATTACACAGGGAGACACTTATGAAGCTTCGCCTGTCGGCGCTTGCGCTGGGAACCACACTTTTGGTGGGGTGTGCGAGCTCCGGTACTGAACAGCAGGGGCGTTCGGATCCATTTGAAGGGTTCAACCGCACTATGTACAACTTTAACTTTAATGTTTTAGATCCCTATGTTGTTCGACCGGTAGCAGTAGCCTGGCGTGATTATGTCCCGCAGCCGGCGCGTAATGGTTTAAGCAACTTTACGGGCAACCTTGAAGAGCCGGCCGTCATGGTCAACTATTTCCTGCAAGGTGATCCTTATCAGGGGATGGTGCATTTTACCCGTTTCTTCCTGAACACCCTGTTGGGGATGGGCGGATTTATCGATGTGGCGGGGATGGCGAATCCGAAGCTACAGCGCGTTGAACCACACCGCTTTGGCAGTACATTAGGCCACTATGACGTGGGTTACGGACCGTATATGCAGCTTCCGTTCTACGGTAGCTTCACGTTGCGCGATGATGGTGGCGATATGGTGGATACGTTGTATCCGGTATTGTCCTGGCTGACCTGGCCGTTGTCGATAGGTAAATGGACCGTTGAAGGGATTGAAACCCGCGCACAGCTGCTTGATTCCGACGGTCTGCTGCGTCAGTCTTCCGACCCTTACATCATGGTACGTGAAGCCTACTTCCAGCGTCATGACTTCATCGCGAACGGCGGGAAACTTAAACCAGAAGAAAACCCGAACGCGAAAGCCATTCAGGATGATTTAAAAGATATCGATTCCGAGTAAGGAATTGGTGCAAATAAAAAGGTGAGCTAAAAAAGCTCACCTTTTTTACGTCGGAAGAAAATCAGAACGCGTAGTTGAAGTTGGTTCCGAACAGCCAGGCTTTACCTTCAGAGTCGAAAGTATAATACGGGCCTTCTTTGACGGTCACGTTCTGCCCGTGCATGTAAGATACGCCGACGTCGATAGAAGCATCTTCGTTAAAGGCATAAGTAGTACCTGCGCTTAGCCACAGACGGTCCTGATCTGGTATGGAAATGGAGCGTTTGTTTGCTGGAACCGGGCTGTCGTCATAGGCGATACCGGTACGGAAGGTCCAGTTTTTATCCATATAGTAGGTTGTACCCAACGCCAGACGGTAAGAATCTCGGAAACCTTCTTCTTTATAGAACAGGGTTTGTCCGTTAGTACCGGTGGCTTTTAACTCCTGGAACTGGCTCCAACTGGTGTAAGCGATACTGTAGTGGATTGCCCACTGCGGAGCTACGCGGTTGTAACCCGACAGTTCCCACATTTCCGGCAAGTTAAGCGTCAATGAACCTGGAACCGTGGTGTTGTTGGTTCCCCATGGGAAATCAATACCAGCTTGCGGTGAACCGTTGACCAGACTGCTCAGTCCGCTCTTATAATCGCCGTCGAAATCGATTTTAACTTCAGAGCGGTACGTTAAGCCCCAACGGTTATCTTTATCCAGCTCGTACAAAATACCGGCGTTCCAGCCGTAGCCCCATTCGTCACCCTTCAGGCTGGCAATTTTGTTGCTGACTTTCGGTAATCCCGCAGTCATTTCACCGGAATAACGTTCAATTTTTGCATCGGCGTAGACGGCATTAAAACCAACACCAAAGCTCCAGCTGTCATTCAGACGGTAGGCACCGCTCAGGTTAAGGTTGACTGTTTTAAGGTCAGTCTTCCCACCGTATTCACCGACGATATAGCTGTCATTAAACTCGGTCGCCAGACCATAGTTAGAGGTGACAGATGCCCCCCAACCAAACTGTTCGTTGATAGGCATCACGAAGTGGGCGTTGGGAACCCACGCCGTCGGGGCGATGTTATCTGCGTCGGTGCTACGTCCGGTGAATGGCGATTTACCGGAAATATTCACGTCTGGATCGATATACACTGCACCCGCAGAAAAAGTGGGGCGATCAAACATCATAATCAGTGCCGGGTTACGACTGGCGTTACCTGCATCATCTGCAATAGCGCCTTCACCCGAATATGCCCGGCCAAGGCCAGAGGAAGAAAATTCGTTTAACTGAAAGCCTGCAGACCAGGCCTGTGTGGAGATAATTGCCACTGCGACTGCGAGAGCAGACTTTGTAAACAGGGTTTTCTGGCTCATGACCATAACCTCATAGATTTATTTTTATACAAACAATGTTACATACCGTAACAGGAGCGCGAAGTGTAGGGTCTGAGGTACGACATAGAAATCAGACCAGTGCCGAGAGTATAGGTCTGACCAGCTAAAATGTTGCAAGTATGTTTATAAATATTTTCAATTCTGATCTCGGAAACGCGATCCAGCTGGCAAAATTGCGGGTATGCGCACTCACCTGTTTGGGTGATTTTTGTTTTAGATCATTTTTAAGTGTGATTTCGGTCACTTATCGCATTTCATACAATTAACGACTGGAGAGGCGAAAGAGGGGAGCGTAAAATATCCCCATCGTTTATCTGGCACCTCAGGTGCGAATACAGAGGAAATCTACAATGAGTAAATGCAGTGCTGATGAAACCCCGGTTTGCTGCTGTATGGATGTTGGCACCATCATGGACAACTCCGATTGCACCGCGTCATACAGCCGTGTGTTCGCGAATCGCGCAGAGGCAGAAGAAACGCTGGCCGCTCTGACTGAAAAGGCGCGTGGCGTGGAATCTGAGCCTTGCCAAATCACCTCTACTTTTACTGAAGAGTCAGATGGTGTGCGTCTGGATATTGACTTTGTTTTTGCTTGTGAAGCAGAAACGCTGATTTTCCAGCTGGGCCTGCGTTAATCCCTTCTATTTATGCCCTTGCTACCTGGTGGCAAGGGCATTTTCGTAACAGTCAGTGATTATTCACTGTGTCTTAGCTCCCACTTTCTTTTCTCTCCGCTTGGCTAAATGTAAAAAATTGGTTAAGACTGTGATCAGGTCAGACCACTTATTTTTATTTTTTACAGGGGAGTGTTATGAGTCAGGCTTTACCGCTGGTTACCCGCCAGGGCGATCGCATCGCCATTGTAAGCGGATTGCGTACGCCATTTGCCCGTCAGGCAACCGCATTTCATGGCATTCCCGCCGTAGATCTGGGGAAAATGGTTGTTGGCGAACTGCTGGCGCGTAGCGAAATACCCGCTGATGTGATCGAGCAACTGGTCTTTGGCCAGGTTGTACAAATGCCTGAAGCCCCCAATATTGCTCGTGAAATCGTGCTGGGAACCGGTATGAATGTGCACACGGACGCCTACAGCGTAAGCCGAGCCTGCGCCACCAGTTTCCAGGCAGTGGCGAATGTCGCGGAAAGCCTGATGGCGGGAACGATTCGCGCCGGAATTGCCGGCGGGGCGGACTCGTCGTCAGTCCTGCCGATTGGCGTCAGCAAAAAGCTGGCGCGTGTGCTGGTGGATGTCAATAAAGCCCGCACGACAGGGCAACGCCTGAAACTGTTTTCCCGGCTGCGTTTACGTGACCTGATGCCTGTGCCGCCAGCCGTCGCTGAATATTCCACCGGCTTGCGCATGGGGGATACGGCCGAGCAGATGGCGAAAACCTATGGCATTACTCGCGAGCAGCAGGATGCCCTGGCGCATCGTTCGCACCAACGTGCCGCTCAGGCATGGGCTGAAGGAAAGCTCGCCAATGAGGTGATGACCACCTACGCGCCACCGTTTAAAGATCCTCTTTCCGAAGATAACAACATTCGCGGCAACTCTACGCTGGCCGATTACGCCAAACTGCGTCCGGCGTTTGACAGAAAGCACGGTACCGTCACTGCGGCAAACAGTACCCCGCTGACAGACGGCGCAGCCGCCGTGATACTGATGACGGAATCACGTGCTAAAGAGCTGGGACTGGTGCCGCTGGGGTATTTACGCAGTTATGCTTTCACCGCAATTGATGTCTGGCAGGACATGCTGCTGGGTCCGGCGTGGTCAACGCCGCTTGCGCTGGAGCGAGCTGGACTGACGATGGCGGATTTAACCTTGATCGATATGCATGAAGCCTTTGCCGCACAAACGCTGGCGAATCTTCAGTTGCTGGGCAGCGAACGTTTTGCCCGCGAAGTGTTGGGTAGGGCACATGCCACTGGCGAGGTTGATGACAGTAAATTTAACGTGCTGGGCGGATCGATTGCCTATGGACACCCCTTCGCCGCCACCGGTGCGCGAATGATTACGCAAACCCTCAATGAATTACGCCGTCGTGGCGGCGGTTTTGGCTTAGTGACTGCCTGTGCGGCAGGTGGCCTGGGTGCGGCAATGGTTCTGGAGGCAGAATAATGGAAATGACATCGGCTTTTACGCTAAACGTGCGTCTGGATAACGTCGCTGTTGTCACCATTGATGTGCCCGGAGAGAAAATGAATACCCTGAAAGCGGAGTTTGCTTCTCAGGTTAGGGCCATCCTGAAACAAATTCGCGATAACAAAGCACTGCGCGGTGTGGTGTTTATTTCGGCGAAACCCGATAACTTTATCGCCGGAGCCGATATAAACATGATTGGTAGCTGCCGCAGTGCGCAGGAAGCCGAAACGCTGGCCCGCCAGGGTCAGCAGATTATGGCAGAAATTCACGCGTTACCGATCCCGGTTATCGCCGCGATTCATGGCGCGTGTCTGGGCGGTGGCCTGGAGATGGCGTTGGCCTGCCATAACCGTATTTGTACGGATGATGCTAAAACCGTACTGGGTTTGCCGGAAGTCCAGCTTGGCCTGTTGCCCGGCTCCGGCGGCACGCAACGCTTACCACGCCTGATTGGCGTCAGTACCGCACTGGATATGATCCTCACCGGAAAACAATTACGCGCAAAACAGGCGCTGAAAGTTGGTTTAGTGGATGAAGTTGTACCGCATTCCATTTTGCTAGAAGCGGCCGTTGAACTGGCTAAAAAGGACAGTTCTGCGCACCGAACGCTGCCAGTGAGAGAGCGGGTGTTGGCGGGGCCACTGGGGCGAGCGCTGTTGTTCCGCATGGCCAGTAAAAAGACGGCGCAAAAAACGCAAGGTAACTACCCTGCAACAGAACGTATCCTTGAAGTCATCGAAACCGGGCTAGCGCAAGGCAGCAGCAGCGGTTACGACGCTGAGGCCCGCGCGTTTGGTGAACTGGCGATGACATCCCAGTCTCAGGCGCTACGGCACATCTTTTTTGCCAACACCGATGTGAAAAAAGATCCCGGAAGTGATGCGAAACCAGGCCCGCTAAATAGCGTAGGTATTTTGGGTGGCGGTCTGATGGGCGGCGGTATTGCCTATGTGACGGCCTGTAAAGGCGGCTTGCCTGTGCGTATCAAAGATATAAATGCTAAGGGAATCAACCATGCGCTGAAGTACAGCTGGGAGCAGCTTGAAACGAAGGTTCGTCGCCGTCATATCAAAGCCAGCGAGCGCGATAAACAGCTGGCGTTAATCTCGGGATCTACCGATTATCGCGGTTTTGCGCATCGTGATCTGGTGATTGAAGCCGTGTTCGAAGATCTGGCGTTAAAACAACAGATGGTGGCAGAAGTTGAACAAAATTGCGCACCTCACACTATTTTTGCTTCCAACACCTCATCTTTACCGATTAGTGATATTGCGGCTAAGGCTGCCAGACCTGAACAAGTGATTGGTTTGCACTTTTTTAGCCCGGTTGAAAAAATGCCGCTGGTTGAGGTCATTCCGCATGCTACGACCTCTGAGCAAACTATTGCAACAACCGTCAAGTTGGCGAAAAAACAGGGTAAAACACCGATAGTCGTCAGAGATAAGGCCGGGTTTTACGTTAACCGCATTTTAGCGCCTTACATCAATGAAGCTATACGCCTGTTAACCGAAGGTGAGCGGGTTGAAGTCATTGACGCCGCGCTGGTTAAGTTTGGTTTTCCGGTTGGGCCAATCCAACTTTTGGATGAGGTCGGAATTGATACGGGCACTAAAATTATACCTGTGCTTGAGGCCGCGTATGGAGAACGTTTTAGCGCGCCTGCAAATGTTGTTGCTTCAATTTTGAATGACGATCGCAAAGGTAGAAAAAATGGTCGTGGTTTCTATCTTTATGGGGCGAAAGGGCGTAAAAGCAAAAAACAGGTCGACCCTGCAATTTATACGCTTATAGGCGCTCAGGGCCAGGCCCGACTCACCGCCACGCAAATTGCTGAGCGGTGTGTCATGTTAATGCTCAATGAAGCAGCACGCTGCTTCGACGAGAAGGTCGTCCGCAGCGCGCGTGATGGCGACATCGGCGCTGTATTTGGTATTGGTTTTCCGCCATTCCTCGGCGGCCCGTTCCGGTATATGGATTCTCTCGGCGCGGGTGAAGTAGTTGCGGCTCTGCAACGGCTATCAACACAATATGGCACGCGGTTTACGCCGTGTGAGCAGTTATTGCTGATGGCGGAACGTGGTGAAAGATTCTGGAATAGTAGGGAAACTGACCTGAATTCATGAGGTCAAAGGTAGGATGAATCCGCACTGAATGTATGGCTCATGCTCAAAATGTAAACAGAGATTGACTATACTTACGCCGTTGAGGTAAAAAACAGCGTTTCATTCGGTGAATGGATAAGGCACAATGCCGGCCACCATATCGTTACCACGGTCAATAGGGGCTGTGACTAACTGGTGTTGGTGATTCTGGTTAACAAAAGCGGTGCAATATGCAAGTTTTTATCATGCGTCACGGCGACGCGGCCCTCGATGCCGCCAGTGATTCGGTTCGTCCTTTAACCTCTTGTGGTTGTGACGAATCTCGCCTGATGGCGAACTGGCTGAAAGGTCAAAAAGTGGATATCGAACGCGTTCTGGTGAGCCCGTTCCTGCGAGCCGAACAAACGCTGGATGTGGTGGGGGAATGCATGAACCTGCCAACCGACGTGGATGTTTTGCCGGAGCTGACTCCCTGCGGCGATGTCGGTCTGGTCAGCGCCTATTTACAGGCTCTGGCCAATGAAGGTATCGCCACGGCGCTGGTGATCTCTCACTTGCCTTTAGTGGGGTATCTGGTGTCTGAGCTTTGCCCAGGCGAAACTCCGCCGATGTTTACCACGTCAGCGATTGCCAGCGTAACGCTTGATGAAAGCGGAAAAGGGGTTTTCAACTGGCAGATGAGCCCGTGTAACCTCAAAATGGCGAAAGCGATATAAGTAGGCCGGATAAGGCACAACCACCATCCGGAAAATAAAAGAGCCGCAAACGCGGCTCTTTCTGTTTTTCTGCATCAGGGAAGTTCTGGCGGCAGCCACTCTTCCACTTCAATCAGCACCAGCAGCGCGGCGTCGCCCCCATACTCTTTCGGCGCCTGATGAAAGGCCATCACGTGCGGATGCTGTGCCAGCCAGAGAGGCGTTTGCTGTTTAAGAATATGCTTTCCGTGGCCATGCATAACGCAGGCGCAAAATACGTGCTCACGACGACAGGCGGCGATTAGCGCGCCTAGTTCCTGTTTGGCCTGTTGCTGGGTCAGTCCGTGCAAATCGAGAAATAGCTCCGGGGAGTAGTCGCCACGACGCATTTTCTTCAGTTCGAAATGGCTGACGTCAGCACGCAGATATCTCACCGGGCCGTCCGTGTTCAGCAACGGCTGAAATTCGTCAGAAAAATAGTGGCTGGCATCAGCCTGTTCCTGCAACAGCCTTTTAACCGGGACCTCGGTGATTTTTTTACGTAGCGGTCGGTGAACAATAGTGTCTTGCTTAATTTTACGCGTGCCGGTCATCAGCTGGCGAAACAGCGTCTGATCCTCCTCGCTGAGCGATGTTTTCTTTTTCATTCGAGAGTCTCATCTTTTATTTTCCGTTAGTTTAACCCGACTCGACGGGCATCCGATCGCTTAAAACGCAATTTTCGCGTTCAGGCCCGGTGTGGATGCTGATTTATCGCCGTCTTCGTGGCAAACTAGCCGCCGAAATTAATACGAGCATGCCCTGGAGGAATACGTGGATAAAATTTTCGTCGATGAAGCAGTGAGTGAACTGCATACCATTCAGGACATGTTGCGTTGGGTGGTCAGCCGTTTTAGCGCGGCGAACATCTGGTATGGCCATGGCACGGATAACCCATGGGACGAGGCCGTACAGCTGGTGCTGCCGTCGCTCTATTTACCGCTGGATATACCTGAAGATATGCGCACTGCGCGTCTGACCTCCAGCGAGCGCCATCGTATTGTTGAACGCGTGATTCGCCGCGTCAACGAGCGTATCCCGGTTGCTTATCTGACCAATAAAGCCTGGTTCTGCGGGCATGAGTTTTATGTTGATGAACGCGTGCTGGTTCCACGCTCACCGATTGGCGAATTGATCAATAATCGTTTTGCGGGCCTCATCAATGAGCAGCCGCAGCATATCCTTGATATGTGTACCGGCAGCGGCTGCATCGCTATTGCCTGCGCGTATGCTTTCCCGGAAGCCGAAGTGGATGCGGTGGATATTTCCACTGACGCGCTGGCGGTGACCGAACACAATATTGAGGAACATGGTCTGATCCATCACGTGACGCCGATCCGCTCCGATCTGTTCCGCGATCTGCTGAAAGTGCAGTATGACCTGATTGTGACCAACCCGCCCTACGTCGATGCGGAAGATATGTCCGATCTGCCAAACGAATATCGTCATGAACCTGAGCTGGGTCTGGCGTCCGGTAGCGATGGGCTGAAACTGACTCGCCGCATTCTGGGGAACGCTCCAGATTACCTGGCAGATAACGGTATTCTGATTTGTGAAGTCGGAAACAGCATGGTACATCTGATGGAGCAGTATCCGGATGTACCGTTCACCTGGCTGGAGTTTGACAACGGCGGTGACGGTGTATTCATGCTGACCAAAGAACAGTTAGTTGCTGCTCGCGAGCATTTCAGCATTTATAAAGACTAAATACACGCGCACAAACACAACACTCATAACGGAGCCGTGATGGCAGGAAACACAATTGGGCAACTCTTTCGCGTAACCACATTCGGCGAATCACACGGGCTGGCGCTCGGTTGTATTGTCGATGGTGTTCCGCCGGGCATTTCTCTGACAGAAACTGACCTGCAGCACGATCTCGACAGACGTCGCCCGGGGACGTCGCGTTACACTACGCAGCGCCGTGAACCGGATCAGGTGAAAATCCTCTCTGGTGTGTTCGAAGGCGTGACCACCGGTACCAGCATTGGTCTGCTGATCGAAAATACCGATCAGCGTTCACAGGATTACAGCGCGATTAAGGATGTTTTTCGTCCTGGTCACGCCGACTATACCTATGAGCAAAAATATGGCCTGCGCGACTACCGTGGCGGCGGACGTTCTTCCGCACGTGAAACAGCGATGCGCGTGGCGGCTGGGGCGATTGCCAAAAAATATCTGGCGGAAAAGTTCGGCGTTGAAATTCGCGGCTGTCTGACGCAGATGGGCGATATCCCGCTGGAGATTAAAGACTGGTCTCAGGTGGAGCTTAACCCGTTCTTTTGCCCGGATCCGGATAAAATCGAGGCGCTCGATGAACTGATGCGCGGCCTGAAAAAAGAGGGCGACTCCATCGGAGCAAAGGTCACCGTGGTGGCAAGCGGCGTACCTGCGGGTCTCGGTGAACCTGTATTTGATCGCCTGGATGCCGACATTGCCCATGCGCTGATGAGCATTAACGCCGTTAAGGGCGTAGAGATTGGTGATGGGTTTGACGTTGTCGCGCTGCGCGGCAGCCAAAACCGTGATGAAATCACCAAAGACGGTTTCCAGAGTAACCATGCGGGCGGCATTCTGGGGGGGATCAGCAGCGGGCAGCAAATCGTTGCACATATGGCGCTGAAACCAACCTCCAGTATTACCGTTCCCGGACGCACGATTAACCGCTTTGGCGAAGAAGTCGACATGATCACCAAAGGACGCCACGATCCGTGTGTTGGGATCCGCGCCGTGCCGATCGCAGAGGCAATGCTGGCGATCGTATTAATGGATCACCTGCTGCGTCAGCGGGCGCAAAACGCGGACGTGAAGACCGATATTCCACGCTGGTAAGAGATGAACAAAATGGCACTTGCGGCGCTGGCTCTTTTTGCCAGCACCGCCTGCCTGGCGGCGACGCCCTGGCAGAAAATTACCCATCCGGTGGCAGGCAGCGCGCAGTCTATCGGCGCGTTCTCCAATGGTTGTATTGTTGGCGCCGATACGCTGCCTGTACAGTCTGAGCACTATCAGGTGATGCGCACCGATCAGCGACGTTATTTTGGTCATCCGGATCTGGTGATGTTTATCCAGCGTCTGAGTAATCAGGCGAATAATCTGGGGCTGGGCACGGTGTTAATCGGCGATATGGGCATGCCGGCCGGTGGGCGTTTCAATGGCGGTCATGCCAGCCACCAGACGGGACTGGATGTGGATATTTTCCTGCAGTTGCCGAAAACGCGCTGGACCCAGTCACAATTGCTGCGTCCTCAGGCGTTAGATTTGGTCTCACGGGATGGCAAACATGTCGTGCCGTCGCTGTGGAAGCCGGAGATTTTCAGCCTGATTAGGCTGGCGGCAAAAGATAATGAAGTCACGCGTATTTTTGTGAATCCGGCGATTAAGCAGCAGCTGTGTCTGGATGCAGGGACCGACAGGGACTGGTTGCGTAAAGTGCGACCGTGGTTCCAGCATCGTGCGCATATGCACGTACGATTACGTTGTCCTGCTGACAGCCTGGAGTGCGAAGATCAACCTTTGCCCCCACCGGGTGACGGCTGTGGCGCAGAGCTGCAAAGCTGGTTCGAACCTCCTAAACCTGGAACCACCAAGCCTGAGAAGAAGACACCGCCGCCGTTGCCGCCTTCCTGCCAGGCGCTACTGGATGAGCATGTACTCTAATGGATCATTTTGTCTCTCTGTTTATGGTGTCGCCACTGCTGTTGGGTGTGCTTTTTTTTGTGGCAATGCTGGCAGGTTTTATTGACTCTCTGGCCGGGGGCGGCGGTTTACTCACCATCCCGGCATTGATGGCGGCTGGAATGCCGCCCGCGCAAGCACTGGCCACCAATAAGCTGCAGGCCTGCGGGGGATCTATCTCTTCCTCGATCTATTTTATTCGCCGGGGCGTGGTTAATCTGGCGGATCAGAAGCTCAACATCTTCATGACCTTTGTCGGTTCAATGAGCGGCGCATTGTTGGTCCAGCATGTGCAGTCCGACATATTACGCCAGATCCTGCCGGTGCTGGTTATCTGTATTGGCCTCTACTTTCTGTTGATGCCCAGAGTGGGCGAAGAAGACCGGCAGCGTCGACTGCACGGTTTGCCTTTCGCGCTGGTGGCCGGAGGCTGCGTTGGTTTTTACGATAGCTTTTTTGGTCCGGCAGCGGGATCGTTCTACGCGCTGGCTTTTGTCATGCTGTGCGGATATAACCTGGCGAAATCGACGGCCCACGCCAAAGTATTAAATGCCACCTCGAATATCGGTGGGTTGTTGCTGTTTGCCCTCGGCGGCAAAGTGATTTGGGCGACCGGGTTTGTGATGCTCATTGGCCAGTTTATTGGCGCACGGATGGGATCGCGACTGGTGCTCAGCAAAGGACAAAAACTCATTCGGCCTATGATCGTTATTGTCTCCGCCGTAATGAGCGCCAAGCTACTTTACGATAATCATGGACAGGAGATTCTCCACTGGCTGGGGATGAACTAATGAATAACACCCATCACTACGAACAGTTAATTGAGATTTTTAACGGCTGCTTTGCCGATGAATTTAATACCCGTCTGATTAAAGGCGATGACGAACCGATCTATCTTCCTGCTGATGCGGAAGTACCGTATCACCGTATCGTTTTTGCGCATGGTTATTACGCCAGCGCCTTACATGAAATTTCGCACTGGTGTATTGCGGGTAAAGCGCGTCGTGAGCTGGTTGACTTTGGTTACTGGTACTGCCCGGATGGACGCGACGCGAACATGCAATGCCAGTTTGAAGATGTGGAAGTGAAGCCGCAGGCGTTTGACTGGCTGTTCTGCATGGCGGCGGGCTATCCGTTTAACGTCAGTTGCGACAATCTGAACGGAGACTTTGAACCGGATCGCGTGGTATTCCAGCGTCGTGTGCATGCCCAGGTGATGGAGTATCTGGAAAAGGGGATCCCGGAGCGTCCAGCGCGCTTTATTAACGCGTTACAGAATTATTATCACACGCCTGAACTTAAGGCGGAACAATTCCCGTGGCCCGAAGCGCTCAACTGAAGCCGCCGCCACGTTTACAATGAGGAAAGAAGATGATCGCGGAGTTTGAATCACGCATTCTGGCATTAATCGACGATATGGTAGAGCACGCCAGCGATGATGAGTTGTTTGCCAGTGGCTATTTGCGTGGGCACCTGACGCTGGCCGTAGCAGAGCTGGATGCTGGCGAGGACCATTCCGCTGAGGCATTGTACGCCAATGTGACCAGCAGCCTGGAAAAAGCGATTAGCGCAGGCGAACTTTCGCCGCGTGATCAGGCGTTAGTGAAAGAGATGTGGGACATGCTGTTCCAGAAGGCGACAAAACAATAATTGCAGTGGATTGTGCCGGATGGCGACGTTAAGGCGTCTTATCCGGCCTACGTGGACTGACGATTCGGGTTCAGTTTGTAGGCCTGATAAGCGCAGCGCATCAGGCAATGATGAGAGGGTATCTTATTTCACCGCTTTTCCCTTCAATAACTTCCTGACCCACAACCGATTCGGGTTCAGTGCCGCCAGCGTATTGGCATCCATAGGAATAGGTTCATCGCTCATTTGCGAGGCCAGAATTTCTGCACACAGTGGGGCTGAACACAACCCGCGTGAACCCAATGCCCCCAGCATAAATAAATCAGCATAAACCGGGGCGCTTACCGCGTGCGCTTTGTCTTCGGCAAGCCTGGCGTACTGGCTGAGCGTGGCGTCATAGTCTGCGACATTGCCCACCATCGGGATGTGATCGCGCGTAGCGCAGCGGACCCCGCAACGGGCGGCATGCGCACTGACGTCCACCTCTTTTGCCCATGCGGCGTGCGGGAAGCAGTCGATTAAGCGCTGACGATTTTGCTGCTGGTCCTCCTCGCGATACTCAGTCTCTTCACTCCCACGATGATAGCTGGCACCAATGCAGTGTTGCTGGTTTTGCGGGTTATGCGGCGTGAGGTAACCGTCGTAGCACAACACCTGGCGTAGCGCTGACAGCGCGGGCGTGGTGGGGATATGACTCACCTGGCCGCCAACGGAATAGACCGGTAACGTCTGCGTCAGCTCAAAGCGGTTAATGCGATGGCCGTTAGCCAGAACCACCGCTTCGTGAGTGGCGGTTTCTCCACAGGCAAACTGCAATTGCCAGCCTGCTGTCTGGCGTGAAAGTGAGGCCAGAGTATGTTGGTAGCGGGTGCGTAATCCCAGGGTTGTGGCATAGTCCAGTACGGCAGCGGTTAACTGCGCCGGGCACAGCCATCCACCGGCAGGATACTGAATCCCGCCGCACCCGGTTTCGACGCCGGTGGTCTGTAAAACCTGCTCTGCGTCAACGCCGACGGCAAGCGCATCGGGCAGTTCAAGAGACAGCATTTGAGTGATTTTCTGCTGACTTTTTTCATCCCATGCGAGCTGCGTCACGCCGCACCAGTCATGCGCGAACTCTACCGGAAGGGCGTCATACAGGCGGCGGGCGAAGGTAAACGCGGTGGGGAAAAAGAGATTAATGGCCGCGTCATGCTTGCTGAGTAACGGATAGAGCGCGCCCTGACGGTTACCTGATGCGCCTTCGGCTGGTTTCGCGTCTGCGCAATAGAGCGTGACCTGCCAGCCGCGGCGCAGTAGCGCCAGCGACAGCAATGCGCTGGCGATGCCCCCGCCAATAATAGCGGCTTCGCGCTTATCTGTGCCCGTGCGCGTGAACCATGGAGCCGATGAAGGGAGTGCCAGAGTCTGTTCCATGGCGCCACAAAGCATTTCGCGTTTGCGACCAAAGCCTTTGCATTTTTGCATCGTAAATCCGGCTTCCTGCAACCCCCGTCGCACAAAGCCTGCCGATGTGAAGGTAGCCAGTGTGCCGCCGGGGCGAGCCAGTCGGGCCATCGCGTTAAACAACGTTGGCGTCCACATGTCAGGATTTTTTGCCGGGGCGAAACCGTCCAGGAACCAGGCGTCCACTTTTTGATTCAGGGAATCATCGAGTTGGCTGGTCAGTTCGTTAATATCGCCAAACCACAGATCCAACGTGACGCGCCCATCATCAAGAAGCAGACGATGGCATCCCGCCAGCGGCAGCGGCCACTGCGCCTGTAACGCCGTGGCCCACGGGGCAAGCTCCGGCCAGTGCTGATGGGCTAAAGTTAAATCTTCACGCGTCAGCGGATATTTTTCAAAACTGATGAAATGTAATCTTTTCAGAGTAGCGTCAGGGTGCGTATCGCGAAAATCAGCGAATGCCTGCCAGAGAGTCAGGAAGTTAAGCCCGGTGCCAAACCCACTTTCTGCCACCACGAAGAGGGGACGTGAATGCACAGGGAATCGCTGTGCGAGATGATTCCCGCCGAGGAAGACGTAACGTGTCTCTTCCAGCCCGTTATCATTGGAAAAATAGACATCATCAAAATCTCGGGAAACAGGTGTACCCTCAGCGTTGAATTCAAGGTTGGCAGGTTGTATAGCGTATTGTTTCACGTAAGTTACTCGTCTGGCAGGCTGTGCCCCGATCTTAGCGATGAGTGCCTGGCTGCGCAAATTTCCACATTAAATGGCTGATCGGACTTGTTCGGCGTACAAGTGTACGCTATTGTGCCACTCGAAACTTTAAAATAGTGCGACTTACAGAGGTATTGAATGAAACGTGCAGTGATTACTGGCTTGGGCATCGTTTCCAGCATCGGTAATAACCAGCAGGAAGTCCTGGCATCTCTGCGTGAAGGACGTTCAGGGATCACTTTCTCTCAGGAGCTGAAGGACTCCGGCATGCGTAGCCACGTATGGGGCAACGTAAAACTGGATACCACTGGCCTCATTGACCGCAAAGTAGTGCGCTTCATGAGCGACGCATCCATCTATGCATTCCTTTCCATGGAGCAGGCTGTGGCGGATGCCGGTCTTGCTGCAGAAGATTACCAGAATAACCCGCGCGTTGGCCTGATTGCAGGTTCCGGCGGCGGTTCCCCGCGTTTTCAGGTGTTCGGCGCTGACGCAATGCGTAGCCCGCGTGGTCTGAAAGCGGTTGGCCCGTATGTGGTCACCAAAGCGATGGCGTCCGGCGTTTCTGCCTGCCTCGCAACGCCATTCAAAATTCACGGCGTAAACTACTCCATCAGCTCTGCCTGTGCGACATCTGCGCACTGCATCGGCAACGCAGTAGAACAAATTCAACTGGGTAAACAAGACATCGTGTTTGCTGGCGGCGGCGAAGAGCTGTGCTGGGAAATGGCGTGTGAATTCGACGCCATGGGCGCGCTGTCTACCAAATATAACGACGATCCGTCTAAAGCTTCCCGTACCTATGATGCAAACCGCGACGGTTTTGTTATCGCAGGCGGCGGCGGTATGGTGGTGGTTGAAGAGCTGGAACACGCTCTGGCTCGTGGCGCACATATCTACGCGGAAATCGTCGGTTACGGCGCTACCTCTGATGGCGCAGACATGGTTGCCCCGTCTGGCGAAGGCGCAGTACGTTGCATGCAGATGGCGATGCATGGCGTCGACACCCCGATCGACTACCTGAACTCTCACGGTACCTCTACTCCGGTAGGCGACGTGAAAGAGCTGGGCGCAATCCGTGAAGTGTTTGGCGACAACAGCCCGGCAATTTCTGCAACCAAAGCGATGACTGGTCACTCACTGGGCGCGGCTGGCGTGCAGGAAGCCATCTACTCTCTGCTGATGCTGGAACACGGCTTTATCGCGCCAAGCATCAACATTGAAGAGCTGGACGAGCAGGCGGCGGGTCTGAACATCGTGACCAAACCGACCGAGCAGGCGCTGACCACCGTAATGTCCAACAGCTTCGGCTTTGGCGGTACCAACGCTACGCTGGTTATGCGTAAGCTGAAAGCGTAAGTCTGCAAAATAAAATGCAAAGGGGAGTCTGATGGCTCCCTTTTTTATTTATTCATTTTTTCGTACTCCGGCGCGATTTCCGCCGACCAGGCTTTGGCTCGTGTGATATCACCAGTGCTGTAGATTGGCTGTTCAAATTGATTATCCAGATCCCGCACGCGATAAATTTTCCAGCGACCCTCTTCCCAACGCGTATACACTTCCAGTTGCATGGGCGCTTCGCCTGCTGGCCCACCTAATTGTACTTCCACCTTTTCGCCACCGAGAAAGTGTTGAGCTGCTCCAACCCGTAGCCGCGGGATCCATTCAGGGTCGTAATCCTGCACGTACATAAAATAGTCAGAATTTATTATTTCCTGCTCGTAAAGGCTGTCAATCAGCGCCAGACGGTCGATAACGTCTTTCGCCACATAACGTTGCATGAGCGCGGACGTATCTCGATCTTGTGTGTAGGCGGACATCCACGCGAGATAGAATTGTTTAACATCCTGAGTGCTGTCACTGCGTGATGAAGAACAGCTACAAAGTAACAAAACCAGAGCAATCAATGGGAACGCTTTCATTACTACTTCCTGTAAATAGTGTATGAAGGTTTTGCCGCCCGATAGCCTGGTCCCGCCCACATATCACGTTGTCTAAAATCGGAGTACCACTCCTGACCGTCAAATATCGCCATATGACCGCTTGGGTTTCCTCCCTCATAAGGTTGAATGACGACGACATCTCCAGCTCTGGGCTGTTCATATGTACCGATAGGACGGAATCCTGCGTTTTTTAACAACGGTCCATAATCTTTAGCATGGTAGGTATTCCCAAGATTGATACCACCGGCCTGAATGGCTTTACGGGTAAATTCTGCACAACGCTTTTGAGAATGGCTGCCTGCATGAGATTTTGCATAATTTGTTGCTGCTGTTTTATCCCAGCTCATCACGACTCCTGTTAAGAGAATATTTAATAAGTTCGTGTATTGCTTTAACAGGATTTAATCTGACGAGAATGACCGATAGTGCTATTAATATCGAAAATACATTTACTTGAAATATTAATTAATCCGTTTGGTAAATTATTGGTGATAAATTTATAATTTATGTTTATTCTTTATAACCGTTTTTTTCTTGATTTCGAAAGATAGCGTGACGGCCAAATCACGTCCGGTGTGGTTTCCAGTGCCTGTGCGATGATCTGTTCTGCGCGCGGCCAGTTGCGGGTAAATACATTACGCAGCGAATCTGGAGATAAGCCTGCCGCACGTGACAATTCTCTGAGCGTAATGCCTCTTTTTTCCAGTGCACTTTTAATATCTGCACGATGCCAGTCTTGGCTTTTTTGTTCCATTCTGTAATCCTAAGAAGATGTGTTATCGGCGCCGATATTTTTCAGGGTATAAATTAGAAAGCCAAAAAGAATGTAACTTTCTTTTTGACGTTGGAATATTGCCAGAATTAATCTGAAATTTCGCGCAAAAGAAAAAATATTTTTATTTCATCAGCAGAAAGGAAAATAACTGATGGTAAAAGAGTGGTTTACGGTGAAGGAGTGTCTTGAATTGCCTGGGTTTCCGAGAAGCGCACCAGCCGTTCGCTTGCGCTTAAATACCTACAGTGAAGGAAAAGAGGGCGTCAAACGTAAGCGTGCGAAGTCTAAGGCTGAGGAATTTCATATTTCTGTGTTTCCGCTATATGTCCGCTCGTATCTGAATAAAAATGAGCAAACAGAAGCGCCAGATCGTAACATCGTGCAGGAAGCCGAGCCCAAAGAGATTTGGGATATGATGTTCCGGCTCCTGACGCCGCAGCAGCGTGAACAGGTAACCGGATTGTTCAGAACGAAGGGAATTGACGCTGTATTTCCCTTTTTGTTTGTAGACAAGTCATCGTTTTGATACGTGTAGCTATGTTTTCACAGTTGACAGCCCGGGCCCCTCACAGGCAGACTCCAGCTTCAACATTATCCTCTTGATAATGCGTAAGCGTTTAACGTTATCCAACGCACCTTAATCCTGAAAGTCAGGTAGAGGGGGCGTGGGCATTCCTCGCCTTACTCTGCATTTTGGAGTAACGCATGACAGCAGTAACCCAACAAGAAAAAACACCGTCGGCGAACTTTTCGCTGTTTCGTATCGCTTTTGCGGTTTTTCTGACCTACATGACGGTCGGTCTGCCTTTGCCCGTCATTCCTCTGTTTGTGCACCACGAGCTGGGCTATGGCAACACCATGGTTGGTATCGCCGTAGGCGTACAGTTTTTGGCAACGGTCTTAACCCGCGGCTACGCCGGGCGCTTAGCCGATCAATATGGCGCTAAACGTTCGGCGCTACAGGGGATGTTTGCCTGTGCGCTGGCGGGGGCGGCGTGGCTTTTAGCCGCGCTATTGCCTGTCTCTGTCCCGGTGAAATTTGCGTTGTTAATCGTCGGGCGTTTGATCCTCGGCTTTGGCGAAAGCCAACTGCTCACCGGAACCCTGACCTGGGGACTGGGGCTGGTTGGCCCTACGCGTTCCGGTAAGGTGATGTCGTGGAACGGGATGGCGATTTACGGTGCGCTGGCTGCCGGTGCGCCGTTGGGCTTGCTGATCCATAGCCACTTCGGCTTTGCGGCGCTGGCGGGAACCACGATGGTATTACCGCTGCTGGCCTGGGCATTCAACGGCACCGTTCGTAAAGTGCCTGCGCATGCCGGGGAACGACCTTCACTGTGGAGCGTGGTCGGGCTTATCTGGAAACCGGGCCTGGGTCTGGCATTGCAGGGCGTGGGTTTTGCTGTCATCGGTACGTTTATTTCGCTTTATTTTGTCAGCAATGGCTGGACGATGGCTGGATTCACCCTGACCGCGTTTGGCGGGGCATTTGTGCTGATGCGCATTCTGTTTGGCTGGATGCCGGACCGGTTCGGCGGCGTGAAGGTCGCCGTTGTTTCATTGCTGGTTGAAACTGCGGGCCTGATCCTGCTGTGGCAGGCTCCCTCTGCCTGGGTTGCTCTGCTCGGGGCGGCATTAACCGGGGCCGGGTGTTCGCTTATCTTCCCGGCATTGGGCGTTGAGGTTGTGAAGCGCGTGCCAGCACAGGTTCGTGGTACGGCGTTAGGCGGTTACGCCGCATTTCAGGATATCTCCTACGGCGTAAGCGGCCCTGTCGCCGGGGTGCTGGCCACCGCGTACGGTTATCCCTCGGTATTCCTTGCCGGGGCGATATCCGCCGTGGTGGGGATTGTTGTGACGTTGCTGACTCTGCGAAAAGGCTAAGCGACCAGCCAGAAAATGGCTAACGCAATCATCAAGGCAATAAATATTAGTCCCGGTCGTGCCGACAGTGATTTAACCGTTTCAATCATCGGCGCGAACGGGCTGTAAATGGGTTGGGGATGGCGCGGATCGTTTAATTCCTGCTCCCGGTCACGTTCCACGCGGCGCAGGAAGATTTGATTCAGCAAGTCCAGCACCTGAACTGTGGTCAGA
Source organism: Citrobacter sp. EC_71 (assembly GCF_019584005.1). Lineage (NCBI taxonomy): Bacteria > Pseudomonadati > Pseudomonadota > Gammaproteobacteria > Enterobacterales > Enterobacteriaceae > Citrobacter > Citrobacter sp. EC_71. The sequence goes on along the minus strand of NZ_VDAY01000006.1, from coordinate 188,727 downwards.
ATCGATTGTGGTTGGATCTGATATGTCTGCTGCGCGTACTCTTTGATTGCCGTCAGCTCATTGGGCTCTAACGGCAGCTTCAGCGCCGCCTGCAGCGTTTGTAGCGTCGGGGCATTTTGCAGACTGAGCGTCTGGCGCGCCTGCAGCCAGGTGACCAGATGCGTAAATTGTTTGGCGGGGATTAGCTCTCCGCTTTTTACCCCAGACAGCTCCAGCATAGATTGCCAGATCATCTTACCGGATTCTCCCGTAGCCGCCGCCAGCTTGGTAACTAACTGGTTCAGCGTATTGTGCTCTGCGGGTAATAACGGGCGATCGGTAGCCGGACGCTGCTGCGGCTGCGGTATTGAAAGCTGACCTTGTTGCAACAGGGTCAGCACGTTCTTCAATTGTTCTGGCGTGAGTTGGCTAAGCGCCGTCTGCCCATACTGCTGGCGAATAAAATCACTCACCGCCTGACGGTTATTTCCCTGACTTAACAGTTCAGTAAGCTGCGACAGCACCTGACGATTAGCATGGTTCTGCTGTGCGACTTCCAGCCGCTGGTTCAGGTTTTGCTCTGCGGCAGGAAAGTGACGTGACTGCAACGGTGTGTCACTTTTAACGCCCAGATCGTGTTTCATTCCAGCCCACACCTCAGCGCTTTGCTGTTGGGTGAGCGAAATCAAACGGGTAATCAGCCGTTCCAGCACGGTACGTTGTAACGTGGATAACGGTTGCTCACCTGCAACGGAGGGGACATTTTGGCCTTCGCCGGGAGGGCGAGCGGGCGTACCTGAAATGGGCTGCATCGTCTCTGTTCCTTAAATCTGTGCTGACCAGGTCTCGCAGTATGCCTGGCGGCGAGATTATGGCACACTTGCCCGGTTAACTCTCGTTCTCAAACAGGTGCGAAAGACGTGAAAATCCTCGTTGATGAAAATATGCCCTATGCCCGCGAACTGTTCAGTCGTTTGGGGGAGGTCAAAGCGGTTCCTGGTCGTCCGATTCCCGTTGCTGAACTGGATGATGCGGATGCTTTAATGGTGCGCTCGGTGACGAAAGTCAATGAATCACTGCTCAGCGGAAAACCGGTTAAATTTGTTGGTACGGCAACCGCAGGCACGGACCATGTGGATGAGGCCTGGCTTGCGCAGTCGGGAATCGGTTTTTCCGCAGCGCCCGGATGTAATGCGATTGCGGTCGTAGAATATGTTTTTTCAGCGTTGTTAATGCTGGCGGAGCGCGACGGTTTTGCGTTACGCGATCGTACCGTGGGTATCGTCGGTGTTGGCAACGTAGGTGGACGTTTGCAGGCGCGACTGGAAGCGCTGGGGATCCGTACTTTGCTGTGCGATCCGCCAAGAGCCGATCGCGGTGACGAGGGCGATTTCCGCTCGCTGGACGAACTGGTACAGCAGGCCGATGTGCTGACTTTCCATACGCCACTATTTAAAGACGGCCCGTATAAGACACTGCACCTGGCGGATGACGCGCTGATGAGTCGACTGAAGCCCGGCACTATTCTGATCAACGCCTGCCGTGGGCCGGTTATCGACAATACGGCATTACTGAACCGGCTTAACACCGGGCAGGCGCTGAGCGTGGTGCTGGATGTCTGGGAAGGCGAGCCGGATCTCAATGTGGCGTTGCTGGAGAAAGCCGATATCGGCACCGCGCACATTGCCGGATATACCCTGGAAGGAAAAGCACGTGGGACCACGCAGGTCTTTGAGGCCTATAGCAAGTTTATTGGTCGCGAGCAGCACGTGGCGCTGAACACCCTGTTACCTGCGCCGGAATTCGGTCGTATCACGTTGCACGGCCCGTTAGATCAGCCAACGCTGAAAAGGTTGGCGCATTTAGTGTATGATGTGCGCCGCGATGATGCGCCGCTGCGTAAAGTCGCTGGAATTCCGGGTGAATTTGATAAACTGCGTAAAAATTATCTTGAGCGCCGTGAATGGTCGTCTTTATACGTGATGTGTGACGACGAGACGACAGCCACCTTGCTGTGTAAGCTGGGTTTTAACGCTGTTCATCACCCGGCACATTAATGTCTTCTTAATGCTCCCTGTCGAATAATGCGACAGGGACGCTTATGTATTTCTGGAGTAAATCACCATGTCTGAAGGCTGGAACATTGCCATTCTGGGCGCAACGGGCGCCGTAGGCGAAGCCCTGCTCGATACGCTGGCTGAACGCCAGTTCCCGGTCGGTGAAATTTTTGCGCTGGCGCGTAACGAAAGTGCCGGTGAGCACCTGCGTTTTAACGGTAAATCGGTCATTGTTCAGGATGTTGCAGACTTTGACTGGACGCAGGCACAACTGGCATTTTTTGTTGCGGGCGCTGAGGCCACCGCTGCATGGGTGGAAGAAGCAACCAATGCCGGTTGTCTGGTTATCGACAGCAGTGGTTTGTTCGCACTTGAGCCTGACGTTCCGCTGGTGGTTCCGGACGTTAACCCGTTCGTGTTGGCAGATTACCGCAACCGCAATGTGATTGCGGTCCCTAATAGCCTGACCAGTCAACTGTTGTCTGCGCTGAAACCGCTGATTGATGATGGTGGTCTTTCACGTATTACGGTGACCAATATTCTGTCGGCCTCTGCGCACGGTAAAAAAGCGGTGGATGCGTTGGCAGGGCAAAGTGCGAAACTGCTCAATGGTATCCCGATTGACGAAGACGATTTCTTTGGTCGCCAGCTGGCATTCAATATGCTGCCGCTGCTGCCAGATCGCGAAGGTAGCGTGCGTGAAGAACGTCGTATCGTTGATGAAGTGCGCAAAATTATGCAGGATGACGGTCTGCTTATCTCCGCTAGCATCGTACAGTCACCGGTATTCTACGGTCACGCGCAGATGGTGAATTTTGAAGCTCTGCGTCCATTAGCTGCGGAAGAAGCGCGCGATGCGTTTTCTCGCGCTGAAGACGTGGCGTTGTCGGAAGAGACCGATTTCCCGACTCAGGTTGGCGATGCGTCAGGTACGCCACATCTTTCCATCGGCTGTGTACATAACGATTACGGTATGCCGGAGCAGGTTCAGTTCTGGTCCGTGGCAGACAACGTGCGTTTTGGCGGCGCGTTGATGGCGGTGAAAATTGCGGAGAAACTGGTGCAGGAGTATCTGTACTAATGTCGGACCTGCAACAGCCGCTAACCCATAAAATTGCGCTGGGCATTGAGTATGACGGCAGCAAATATTATGGCTGGCAGCGCCAGAACGAAGTGCGTAGCGTTCAGGAAAAGCTGGAAAAAGCGCTTTCTCAGGTCGCGAATGAGCGTATCAATGTCTTTTGTGCGGGGCGCACGGATGCGGGCGTTCATGGCACAGGGCAGGTCGTGCATTTTGAAACGCACGCTGTGCGTAAAGACGCCGCCTGGACGTTGGGCGTAAATGCGAATTTACCTGGTGACATCGCCGTGCGCTGGGTGAAAGCTGTACCTGATGATTTTCATGCCCGATTTAGCGCCACGGCTCGCCGTTATCGCTACATCATCTACAATCATCGGTTGCGCCCTGCGGTTTTGGGCAAAGGGGTAACCCATTACTATGAGCCGCTGGATGCTGAACGTATGCATCGTGCAGCCCAGTGTCTGATCGGCGAAAATGATTTTACCTCGTTTCGTGCGGTGCAGTGCCAGTCGCGCACACCGTGGCGTAACGTGATGCACATTAACGTTGAACGTTTTGGTGCATATGTGGTGGTGGATATTAAAGCGAATGCCTTTGTACATCATATGGTCAGGAATATTGTCGGCAGCCTGATGGAAGTAGGCGCCAACAACCAGCCGGAGAGCTGGATAGCAGAACTGTTAGCAGCGAAGGACAGAACGCTGGCAGCGGCAACGGCGAAAGCGGAAGGACTGTATTTGGTTGCGGTAGATTACCCTGACCGGTTCGACCTGCCAAAACCGCCAATGGGCCCGCTATTTCTGGCGGACTAATTTGAGTCGTATAAAGGCAAAACTATGGACCTGATTTACTTTCTTATCGATTTTATTCTGCACATTGATGTGCACCTGGCAGAGCTGGTCGCGGAATACGGTATCTGGGTATACGCGATTCTGTTTCTGATCCTGTTCTGTGAAACCGGGCTGGTAGTGACGCCGTTCCTGCCGGGGGACTCACTGCTGTTTGTTGCTGGCGCGCTTTCTGCGCTGCCAACTAACGATCTCAATGTTCATCTGATGGTGGCGTTGATGATTGTGGCTGCGATTGTCGGCGATGCGGTGAACTATACGATTGGCCGGTTGTTCGGTGAAAAACTCTTTAGTAACCCGAACTCCAAAATTTTTCGTCGCAGCTACCTGGATAAAACCCATGCGTTCTACGAGCGTCATGGCGGAAAAACGATTATCCTGGCGCGTTTCGTGCCTATCGTGCGGACATTTGCGCCATTTGTTGCCGGTATGGGACACATGTCCTACCGCCACTTTGCGATGTATAACGTTGTAGGCGCACTGCTGTGGGTATTGCTGTTCACCTATGCAGGCTATCTGTTTGGCGATCTGCCCATCGTTCAGGAAAACCTGAAATTATTGATTGTGGCGATTATCGTCCTTTCCGTATTGCCGGGTGTGATTGAAGTAATTCGTCATAAACGGGCTGCGTCACGGGCTGCAAAATAGAAAGTAACTCAGCGGTTCGACCACTTTTTTATCCAAAGTTTCGGGCTGTTATGTTTTAATGTGCAACATTCATGGTCTGTTAGGGGCAAAAATGGCATTATGCGCCCCTTATAACAAAGCTGACTAGGGTTCAGGCAGAAAGGTCACCAATGAGCTGGATTGAACGAATTAAAAGCAACATTACTCCCACCCGCAAGGCAAGCATTCCTGAAGGGGTGTGGACCAAGTGTGATAGCTGCGGTCAGGTTTTATACCGTGCTGAGCTGGAACGTAATCTTGAGGTCTGTCCGAAGTGTGACCATCATATGCGCATGTCGGCGCGCAATCGCCTGCATAGCCTGTTAGATGAAGGTACTCTTGTGGAACTGGGTAGCGAACTTGAGCCGAAAGACGTGCTGAAGTTTCGTGACTCCAAAAAGTACAAAGACAGACTGGCCTCAGCACAGAAAGAAACCGGCGAGAAAGATGCGCTGGTGGTGATGAAAGGCACGCTTCACGGTATGCCGGTCGTTGCGGCTGCATTCGAGTTCGCGTTTATGGGCGGCTCCATGGGTTCTGTCGTCGGTGCGCGTTTCGTCCGTGCCGTTGAGCAGGCGCTGGAAGACAACTGTCCGCTAATCTGCTTCTCCGCTTCTGGCGGGGCGCGTATGCAGGAAGCGCTGATGTCTCTGATGCAGATGGCGAAAACCTCTGCTGCGCTGGCGAAAATGCAGGAACGCGGTTTACCGTACATTTCTGTACTGACCGACCCAACGATGGGCGGTGTTTCCGCAAGCTTCGCGATGCTGGGCGATCTCAACATTGCCGAACCGAAAGCGTTGATCGGCTTTGCGGGTCCGCGTGTTATCGAGCAAACCGTACGTGAGAAACTGCCGCCGGGATTCCAGCGCAGCGAGTTCCTGATTGAAAAAGGCGCTATCGATATGATCGTCCGCCGTCCGGAAATGCGTCTGAAACTGGCAAGCATTCTGGCGAAGCTGATGAATCTTCCGGCGCCGAATCCGGATGAGCCGCGTGAAGGCGAGGTGGTACCTCCGGTACCCGATCAGGAATCAGAGGCCTGATAACTGAAAAGGGCAGGGCCACAGGCGCTGCCCTTTTGCTTTTCTCAACGTAAAGAATCTACAGGCATCATGGACAATAAACGTATTCCTCAAGCCGCGTCGCCCCTGGCGTCGTGGCTTTCTTATCTGGAAAACCTGCACAGTAAAACCATCGATCTGGGCCTTGAACGCGTCAGTCAGGTGGCGCGTAAATTGGGTGTGTTGAAACCCGCGCCATTTGTCTTTACGGTGGCGGGAACCAACGGAAAAGGCACGACCTGCCGTACGCTGGAATCGGTGCTGACCGCAGCAGGTTATAAAGTCGGAGTATACAGTTCGCCGCATCTGGTGCGTTACACGGAACGCGTGCGCGTGCAGGGGCGTGAACTGCCGGAATCCGCGCATACCGCTTCGTTTGCTGAGATTGAAGACGCACGTGGCGATATTTCCCTGACCTACTTTGAATACGGTACGCTATCGGCGCTTTGGTTGTTTAAACAGGCTCAGTTGGACGTAGTCATTCTGGAAGTGGGGTTAGGCGGTCGCCTTGACGCGACGAATATCGTCGATGCCGATGTTGCGGTCGTCACCAGTATTGCGCTTGATCATACTGACTGGCTGGGCCCGGATCGCGAGAGCATTGGTCGTGAGAAAGCGGGGATTTTCCGCGCAGAGAAACCGGCCATCGTTGGCGAACCGGAAATGCCATACACTATTGCGGATGTGGCGCAAGAGTGCGGGGCGATTTTGCAACGCTGTGGTGTGGACTGGCGCTATACGGTAACGGAGAACGACTGGTCCTTTACGGACGCTCACGGCACGTTGGCGCATCTGCCATTGCCACAGGTTCCACAACCGAACGCTGCGACCGCACTGGCTGCGCTGCGTTCCAGTGGTCTTGACGTCAGCGAGCAGGCAATTCGTGACGGAATCAAACAGGCGATTTTACCGGGGCGCTTCCAGATTGTGAGCGAGTCGCCGCGGGTGATTTTTGATGTTGCCCATAACCCGCATGCGGCGGAATATCTGACCGGACGTCTGAAAAAGTTAGTGAAAAGCGGGCGTGTACTTGCAGTTATCGGTATGCTACATGATAAAGATATTGCCGGTACGTTGGCCTGGTTAAAAAGCGTGGTCGATGTCTGGTACTGCGCGCCACTGGAAGGGCCGCGTGGCGCAACGGCAGAACAGCTGTTAGAACATCTGGGCAAAGGTGAAGCCTATGACAGCGTGGCGCAGGCATGGTCTGCGGCACTGGCCGAGGCGAAGCCAGAAGATACCGTGTTGGTGTGTGGATCGTTTCACACTGTCGCACATGTCATGGAAGTGATAGACGTGGGGAGAAGCGGTGGCGAGTAAGTTTCAGAATCGATTAGTTGGCACAATTGTGCTGGTCGCGCTTGGGGTGATTGTGCTCCCCGGACTGCTTGACGGGCAAAAAAAACATTATCAGGATGAGTTTGCTGCGATCCCTCTGGTGCCCAAACCGGGCGATCGCGACGAACCGGACATGATGCCTGCGGCAACGCAGGCGCTGCCGACGCAACCGCCTGAAGGGGCGGCAGAAGAGGTGCGCGCGGGCGATGCCGCCGCGCCATCGCTGGACCCATCGCGCATGGCAACGGCAAACAGCGCGGAGTTAGATCCTGTCCCTGCACCTGTTGAACCGCCGAAACCTAAACCGAAGCCGCAACCCGTTGCCGCCACACCGGCACCAACCCCTGCGCCTGCTCCAGCACCGAAACCAGTCGCGGAAGACGCGCCAGCCCCGACCGGCAAAGCGTATGTTGTGCAGCTCGGCGCGCTGAAAAATGCGGATAAGGTCAATGAGATCGTGGGTAAACTTCGTGGCGCGGGCTTCCGGGTATATACTTCCCCGTCAACGCCGGTACAGGGTAAAATAACCCGCATTCTCGTAGGGCCTGACGCCTCCAGAGATAAGCTGAAGAACTCGCTGGGCGAGCTGCAGAAGATCTCTGGTCTGAGTGGGGTTGTGATGGGGTATACCCCTAATTAAGGGGCCGTCTCATGTCGGCCGGATACGGTGTTTTCATCGCTATCCGGCAGTGTCCGAAGAGGCATAAAACCGTATGGCGTTGAAGATTTTTTCAGCGCCATTTTTATTTACGCGTGGAAAGGAAATCCCTACGCAAACGTTTTCTTTTTCTGTTAGAATGCGCCCCGAACAGGACGACAGGGCGTAAAATCGTGGGACACTTATGGTCTGGATTGATTACGCCATTATCGCGGTGATTGGTTTTTCCTGTCTGGTTAGCCTGATCCGTGGCTTTGTTCGTGAAGCATTATCGTTGGTGACTTGGGGTTGTGCTTTCTTTGTCGCCAGCCATTACTACACTTACCTGTCTGTCTGGTTTACGGGCTTTGAAGACGAACTGGTTCGAAATGGGATTGCTATCGCGATACTGTTCATCGCGACACTTATCGTCGGCGCTATCGTTAACTTTGTGATAGGCCAACTGGTAGAGAAAACAGGTTTGTCGGGTACCGACAGGGTGTTGGGGGTTTGCTTTGGTGCTCTGCGAGGAGCGCTGATCGTCGCCGCCATACTGTTCTTTCTCGATACGTTTACCGGTCTGTCGAAAAGTGAAGACTGGAGTAAGTCGCAGCTGATCCCGCAGTTCAGTTTCATCATCAGATGGTTCTTTGACTATCTGCAAAGCTCGTCAAGTTTCTTGCCCAAAGTATAAACTTTGGGTCGTTGCTGAACGAGGAAAAGACGTATGTGCGGTATTGTCGGTATCGCCGGTGTTATGCCGGTAAACCAGTCGATTTATGACGCGTTAACGGTGCTCCAGCATCGTGGTCAGGATGCTGCGGGCATCATCACTATTGATGCCAACAACTGCTTCCGCTTGCGTAAAGCAAACGGAATGGTGAGCGATATTTTTGAAGCGCGCCATATGCAGCGTTTGCAGGGCAATATGGGCATCGGTCATGTGCGTTACCCAACGGCTGGCAGCTCCAGCGCCTCCGAAGCTCAACCTTTTTACGTTAACTCACCGTATGGCATCACGCTTGCCCATAACGGCAACCTGACCAATGCGCATGAGCTGCGTAAAAAGCTGTTTGAAGAAAAGCGCCGCCACATCAATACCACTTCAGATTCTGAAATCCTGCTGAATATTTTCGCCAGCGAACTGGATAACTTCCGCCATTACCCGCTGGAAGCAGACAATATTTTTGCGGCCATTGCGGCAACCAACCGCCAGATCCGTGGCGCCTATGCCTGCGTGGCGATGATTATTGGCCACGGTATGGTTGCCTTCCGCGATCCTAACGGTATTCGCCCACTGGTACTGGGCAAACGCGATATTGGCGACGGTCGCACCGAGTATATGGTGGCTTCCGAGAGCGTGGCGCTGGATACGCTGGGCTTTGAATTCCTGCGCGATGTAGCACCTGGCGAAGCGGTGTACATCACCGAAAAAGGCCAGCTGTTTACCCGCCAGTGCGCCGATAACCCGGTCAGCAATCCGTGCCTGTTCGAATACGTTTACTTTGCGCGTCCTGACTCCTTTATCGACAAGATTTCCGTCTACAGCGCCCGTGTGAATATGGGAACTAAGCTCGGCGAAAAAATTGCCCGCGAGTGGGAAGATCTGGATATCGACGTGGTGATCCCGATTCCGGAAACCTCTTGTGATATCGCGCTGGAAATCGCCCGTATTCTCGGCAAGCCGTACCGTCAGGGGTTTGTGAAAAACCGCTATGTGGGGCGTACCTTTATCATGCCGGGCCAGCAGCTGCGTCGTAAATCCGTGCGCCGTAAACTGAACGCCAACCGTGCGGAGTTCCGTGATAAGAACGTGCTGCTGGTGGATGACTCTATCGTACGTGGCACCACCTCAGAACAGATTATCGAGATGGCGCGTGAAGCTGGGGCGAAGAAGGTGTATCTGGCCTCTGCCGCACCGGAAATTCGCTTCCCGAACGTGTATGGTATCGATATGCCGACGGCGACGGAGCTGATTGCCCACGGTCGCGAAGTGGACGAGATTCGTCAGATAATCGGCGCAGACGGGCTTATCTTCCAGGACCTGAACGATCTGATTGAGGCCGTTCGCGCTGAGAACCCAGATATTCAGCAGTTTGAATGTTCAGTGTTTAACGGCGTCTATGTCACCAAAGACGTTGACCAGCAGTATCTCGATTTCCTCGATTCCCTGCGTAATGACGATGCCAAAGCGATATTGCGTCAGAATGAAGCGGAAAACCTTGAGATGCACAACGAAGGTTAATGTTTGCTCGCAAGCAAGGGCGCAATCCGCACCCTTGCTTGCAACTCCCCATAAATTCCTGCAAAGTCGGCCCTGAAGCAAGCAAGGGCGATTAAACATGAAACGACTCATCATTGGTATTTCTGGCGCAAGTGGGGCTATTTACGGCGTGCGCCTGCTGCAGGTTTTGCGTGACGTTACTGATGTGGAAACCCATCTGGTGATAAGCGCCGCTGCCCGGCAGACGCTGGCGCTGGAAACGGATCTCTCTGTGCGCGACGTGCAGGCGCTGGCGAATGTGACTCACGATACGCGCGATATCGCCGCCAGTATTTCCTCTGGCTCTTTTCAGACCGCCGGGATGGTTATCCTGCCCTGTTCAATTAAAACGCTTTCTGGCATCGTTCATAGCTATACCGATGGGCTGCTCACCCGTGCGGCTGACGTGGTCCTGAAAGAGCGTCGTCCGCTGGTGCTGTGCGTGCGCGAAACGCCATTGCATCTGGGGCATCTGCGGCTAATGACGCAGGCGGCAGAAATTGGGGCGGTGATTATGCCACCGGTGCCGGCGTTTTATCATCGCCCGCAAACCCTCGATGACGTGATTAATCAAACGGTTAATCGTGTCCTCGACCAGTTTGATATCTCCCTTCCTCATGACCTCTTCACCCGCTGGCAAGGGGCGTAAGCCGTTCCATCAGGGTGCAAAGAAACATCCGTTGCCCTGTTTCAGGGCAATTTTGTAACCGCGATCATATCCTCAACATTTAATTCGTCAAAACTCAACGAAACGCTGCGTTTCAACCGTCAGACCTGCTATCTTCAAAATCAGGACAATATTGCAACGTTTTATTAACATATTTAACGTCGAATATCCTCAACGACGCGAAAATGGCATAAGACCTGCATGAAAAAGTCTGCAAACACACAACACAACGTAAAACATAATAAAATTACGCCACTTGAGGGTTATGTATGAAGAAGACGGTTCTTGCTTTGTCTTTGCTGGTAGGACTTTCCGCAACCGCGGCCAGCTACGCAGCACTTCCGCAGACAGTTCGTATTGGTACAGATACCACGTATGCACCTTTTTCCTCTAAAGATGCCAAAGGCGATTTCGTCGGTTTTGATATCGATCTGGGAAATGAGATGTGTAAGCGCATGCAGATCAAATGTACCTGGGTTGCCAGCGACTTTGATGCGCTGATCCCGTCGCTGAAAGCGAAAAAAATTGATGCCATCATCTCCTCGCTTTCCATCACCGAGAAGCGTCAGCAAGAGATTGCCTTCTCAGACAAGCTTTACGCCGCAGATTCTCGTTTGATCGCCGCGAAAGGTTCGCCGATTCAACCGACTCTGGACTCCCTCAAAGGTAAACACGTAGGCGTACTACAAGGCTCTACTCAGGAAGCCTATGCCAATGATAACTGGCGCAGCAAAGGCGTGGATGTGGTGGCCTACGCGAACCAGGACCTGATCTATTCTGACCTGACGGCGGGACGTCTGGATGCGGCATTGCAGGATGAAGTCGCGGCCAGCGAAGGTTTCCTGAAACAACCGGCAGGTAAAGACTACGCTTTTGCCGGTCCTTCAGTTAAAGATAAAAAATACTTTGGCGACGGAACCGGGATTGGCTTGCGCAAAGATGATGCGGAGCTGAAGGCGGCTTTCGATAAAGCGCTGGGTGAACTGCGCAAAGACGGCACCTACGACAAAATGGCGAGTAAGTATTTTAACTTTAATGTCTACGGCGATTAATTCATCGACGTGGGGGCGTTGGCTGCACCATTGCGGGTAACCATTACGGTGCATTATAAATTCAGTGCACTGTTTTGGTGCCTTTATCGCTGACTTAATAAGCATGAGTGCATACTTAAGCGCTTTTCATGCAAATAAATACCGCCGACAAGGTAGAATGCTTTGCCTTGTCGGCCTGATTAATGGCACGATAACTGCACCTGGTCCTGTAAAGATCCCCTATAAAAGACAGTCTGTTGAGGATAGTTATGAAAAAACTGGTGTTGTCTCTTTCTTTGGTCCTGGCTTTCTCCAGTGCTACCGCAGCATTTGCAGCCATTCCGCAAAAAATTCGTATCGGCACCGATCCTACTTATGCGCCGTTCGAATCGAAAAATGCGCAGGGTGAATTAGTCGGTTTTGATATCGATCTGGCTAAAGAGCTATGCAAACGTATTAATACACAATGTACCTTCGTGGAAAACCCGCTGGATGCGCTGATCCCTTCGCTAAAAGCGAAGAAAATCGATGCGATTATGTCCTCGCTTTCCATTACTGAAAAACGTCAGCAGGAAATCGCGTTTACCGACAAGCTTTATGCAGCTGACTCGCGTCTGGTTGTCGCTAAGGATTCTGCTATTCAGCCGACCATTGAATCGCTGAAAGGCAAACGTGTCGGCGTGCTGCAGGGTACCACTCAGGAAACGTTCGGCAACGAACACTGGGCGCCAAAAGGCATTGAAATTGTCTCCTATCAGGGACAAGACAACATCTATTCTGACCTGACAGCCGGGCGTATTGACGCCGCATTCCAGGATGAAGTCGCTGCCAGCGAAGGCTTCCTGAAACAGCCAGTTGGTAAAGATTACAAATTCGGCGGCCCGTCTGTGAAAGACGAGAAATTGTTTGGCGTGGGTACCGGTATGGGACTGCGTAAAGACGATAACGAGCTGCGCGAAGCACTGAATAAAGCCTTTGCTGAGATGCGCGCCGACGGCACTTACGAGAAGCTGGCTAAAAAGTACTTCGATTTTGATGTTTACGGCGGTTAATCACCGCAGGTGCTGATAAAGCCCGTAGATTTTTGACGCGTTAAATTTATGCCTGATGGCGCTGCGCTTATCCGGCCTACATTGATTTTGTAGGCCGGATAAGGCAAAGCCGCCATCCGGCATTGAACGGTTAGTCTGAAATCAAAAGAGGCTTATTACTCCACCACACACGACAGGACAGGCAGCATGTTGTATGGCTTTTCAGGTGTTATTTTACAGGGCGCAATTGTTACGCTTGAGCTGGCGCTCAGTTCAGTGGTGCTGGCGGTTCTGATAGGCCTTGTCGGCGCGGCAGCAAAACTGTCGCAAAGCCGGGCGTTGGGGCTTATTTTCGAAGCGTACACCACGCTTATCCGCGGCGTGCCCGATCTGGTCTTAATGTTGCTCATCTTCTATGGATTACAAATCGCGCTGAATACCATTACCGATGCAATGGGGGTCAGCCAGATTGATATCGATCCGATGGTAGCGGGGATAATCACGCTCGGATTTATCTACGGGGCCTACTTTACGGAAACGTTCCGCGGCGCGTTTATGGCTGTGCCCAAAGGCCATATTGAAGCCGCGACGGCATTCGGCTTTACCAGTTCACAAATTTTTCGCCGCATTATGTTCCCGGCAATGATGCGCTATGCCTTACCGGGAATTGGTAATAACTGGCAGGTTATTCTCAAAGCCACTGCGTTGGTATCGCTGCTCGGTCTGGAAGATGTGGTGAAAGCGACTCAGCTTGCCGGGAAAAGTACCTGGGAGCCGTTCTATTTTGCCGTCGTGTGCGGGGTCATCTATCTGGTGTTTACCACAGTTTCTAATGGTGTGCTGCTGTACCTTGAGCGCCGCTACTCCGTGGGTGTGAAGAGGGCTGACCTGTGATTGAGATTATTCAGGAATACTGGAAGTCCCTGCTGTGGACCGACGGATACCGCTTTACTGGCGTGGCTATCACCCTGTGGCTTCTGATTTCGTCGGTGGTGATGGGCGGGATACTGGCGCTGTTTTTGGCGATTGGTCGCGTTTCCAGTAATAAATTTATTCAGTTTCCCATCTGGTTATTCACCTATATTTTTCGTGGGACACCGCTGTATGTACAACTGCTGGTGTTTTATTCCGGGATGTATACGCTGGAGATAGTCAAAGGAACGGACTTCCTCAACGCATTTTTCCGCAGCGGGTTGAATTGCACTGTACTGGCGTTGACGCTGAATACCTGCGCCTATACGACGGAGATTTTCGCCGGGGCGATTCGTTCTGTGCCGCACGGCGAGATTGAAGCCGCGCGCGCTTACGGTTTCTCGTCATTCAAACTGTATCGCTGCATAATTTTGCCTTCCGCGCTGCGTATTGCGCTGCCGGCATACAGCAATGAAGTGATTTTAATGCTGCATTCCACGGCGCTGGCGTTTACCGCCACGGTGCCTGATTTGTTGAAAATTGCCCGCGATATCAACTCGGCAACGTATCAACCGTTTACCGCTTTCGGTATTGCCGCGGTGCTGTATTTGATTATTTCGTATGTCCTGATCAGTCTGTTCCGTAAAGCGGAAAAACGCTGGTTGCAGCATGTATCCTCTAAATAATTCGAGTAACACGATGTCTGAGAATAAATTAAACGTTATCGATTTACATAAGCACTACGGCGAACATGAAGTGCTGAAAGGGGTTTCGCTGCAGGCTAATGCGGGTGATGTCATCAGTATTATCGGCTCGTCAGGTTCCGGTAAGAGTACCTTTCTGCGCTGCATTAACTTTCTTGAAAAACCGAGTGCTGGTTCCATTGTCGTCAGTGGGCAGAACATTGGTCTGGTGCGAGACAAAGATGGCCAGCTCAAGGTTGCGGACAAAAATCAGCTGCGTTTGCTGCGCACAAGACTAACCATGGTCTTTCAGCACTTTAATCTGTGGAGCCACATGACGGTGCTGGAAAACGTCATGGAAGCGCCGATTCAGGTACTGGGACTGAGCAAGCAGGAAGCCCGCGCACGCGCGGTGAAGTATCTGGCTAAAGTGGGTATTGATGAGCGAGCGCAGGGCAAATATCCGGTGCATTTGTCTGGTGGTCAGCAGCAGCGCGTTTCTATTGCGCGTGCGCTGGCGATGGAACCGGAGGTGTTGCTGTTTGATGAACCCACCTCGGCGCTTGACCCAGAGCTGGTCGGCGAGGTGCTACGCATTATGCAGCAACTGGCCGAAGAGGGGAAAACCATGGTGGTCGTGACCCATGAAATGGGGTTTGCCCGAAATGTCTCCACGCACGTGATTTTTCTGCATCAGGGGAAAATCGAAGAAGAGGGTGACCCGGAGCAGGTATTCGGCAACCCGCAAAGCCCACGCTTGCAGCAGTTCCTCAAAGGATCGCTGAAGTAATTCAGTTGCCCGGAGGCGCCATGCTTTCCGGGCCTACCGCTTTAACGCATCGCACTCCAGGCGATAAACCCAGTCGTCGTGCGCGATCCCATTAATCTCATACGCTTTTTCCAGCACCTGCGTTCGTACAAAGCCTGTCTTTTCCAGAACACGTATCGAACCCTTATTCTCTGCCAGCACGTAAGCATTTATCGCCGTGACGCCAGCATGTTCAAAGGCATATTGGCACACCGCGTTCACGGCATCGCTGGCAATACCTTTCCCCTGTGCATGTGGCATGATGGCGTAACCGAGGTCGGCCTCATGCGGATAAAGATGACTGATTTGCAGACCAATATCGCCGAGCGGCGTCGGGTTGTTATGCTCGCGAATAACAAATGTTTGCTGTGCGGCAAGGCGTCTGGCGAATAACAGACGCGTATCCTTCGCTGGGGCGATGTCGCCCATATAGCGCATGACTTCAGGGCTTTCACGTAATCTCTGGAAAAATGACCAGTCAGAAAATTGAAACAAAGAGAGGGTAAGACGGGGAGTCGATATTTTTGCCATAACGTCGCCATTGCGGAAGTCAGATCTATAACCTTACCATCGCAACGGCGAATGTGAATAGCGCTTAGTAACTATTGGATAACATCCGCTAGCGCCTCTTCTAAATCGTACCAGCGAAACGCGAAACCGGACGCTTCCAGACGTTTGGGTAACGCCCGCTGTCCGCCGAGAACCAGCACGGAAGACTCGCCCATCAGTAGACGTATTACGCCAGCGGGAACGCGCAGAATGGCTGGGCGGTTTAAGGCATGGCCCAGCGCGTGGGCAAACTGCTCATTGTGTACCGGGTAAGGTGAAACCATATTGAAGGGGCCACGAAGATCGTTATCCAGCAGCCAGATAATGCCGTTGACCATATCATCAATATGGATCCAGGCCAGATACTGGCGTCCGTTACCCATCGGGCCGCCTAAACCAAGACGAAATGGTGGGACCATTTTCCCCAGAATCCCGCCAGCAGAGGCCAATACCACGCCGGTACGCAACATACACACGCGGGTTTTGTCACTTTGCGCTGTGCTGGCAATTTGCTCCCAGCGGGCGCACAGTTTATGGGTAAATTCGTTATGCGGCGGCTCTTCTTCCGTGACCACAACTTCGCCCAGATCGCCGTAGTAACCGGTAGCGGAACCGGATATTAACACCGCGGGCGGCGTCTCGCTGGCGTGGATTAAATCGACCAGTTTCTGCGTGATGCCCCAGCGACTCTGACACAGACGCTCCTTTTGCTCAGCGCTCCAGCGCTTATCTGCAATAGGCTCTCCGGCAAGATTAATCACGGCATCAATGCCATTGAGATTTTGCTGCTCTGTCAGCCCCTTCCACAACGTGACCCGAGAGCCGAGAATCTGACGCGCCTTATCAGGGTTACGTGTCACTACGGTTATCTGATGCCCCAGTTCGAACAGGCGGGGGATCAGATGACGTCCAATCAGGCCAGTACCGCCGGTAATCAGAATCTGCATGTCGCCTCCCGGGTTACGTTTAGCGCTGCCAGCTCAGCGTCATGGATACTGAGTCGGCGTAACGCAATGCGTGAAGTTTATCGATCTCTACTTCAGCATAAGTGACCCAGTGATGTTCGCGTGCGATATCGAGCACATCTTGAGTTAATTTTTCTAATAGTGAGAAGCGGTTACTCTCCACGTGCGCAATGATGCTTTTGGTGATAGTGCGATAATTCAGCGCGTCGTTGATGTCTTCGCTGATACGGGCTTTGTCTGCCGGATAATGAATGGCAATGTTGATGACGATATCCTGGCGGTTAAGGATCTCCTCTTCTTTGATGCCGATAAAGGTGCGCAGACGAAGGTTTTTTATACGAATAATAGCGTCAGGTTGTGACATTGCAGGTTTCCTCCATGTATGAACCTATTCATGATACACGAGAATCGAATCGTGTTACCGCTTCTCACTCTGCGCTTGCTGCATGGCGCGTTCCGTGGCAGGCCGCGTACGGATGCGCTCATGCCAGTTATTAACCGCCGGGTAATTGTCGAGGTCGATACGCTGACGCTGGTGGGCATGAATCCATGGCCAGCAGGCTATGTCAGCAATGCTGTAGTGATCGCCCCCCAGCCAGGGGGAGGTTTCCAGACGTTTATTCATCACGTTATACAGGCGCTGAGTTTCAACCTGGTATCTTTCAATGGCGTAGGGGATCGTCTGCGGGGCGTAATGACTGAAATGGTGATTCTGACCGAGCATGGGCCCCAGGCCGCTGACCTGCCAGAACAGCCATTGCAACGTGGCGTGGCGCTCACGTAACTCACCGCTCAGCAGCTTGCCGCTCTTTTCCGCCAGATAGAGTAAAATTTCTCCGGACTCAAACAGGCTGATCGGGCTTCCGCCGTCCTGCGGTGCATTGTCGATAATGGCCGGGATTTTATTGTTCGGCGAGATCTGCAGAAAATCAGGACGAAACTGGCTACCTTTGTTGATATCAACATGAATCAGACGGTATTGCAGCTGCGTCTCTTCAAGAAACAGCGTGATTTTGTGACCGTTTGGCGATGGCGTGTAATAGAGATCGATCATTTTCAGCGTCCGTTTTGTCATGAACCGGGTCATTACAAGTATAGAGGCTGTTAGCGTGCGTGAGTTTTCATCAAGTGACAGCGAGAGAAAGACTCTATATTTTGAAGGCAAGCCAATACACTTCAGAGGACGTTATGAGCAAACCTGCAATTACGCTGTGGTCAGATGCCAATTTTTTCTCCCCTTACGTGCTGTCTGTTTATGTCGCTCTGCAAGAGAAAGGACTACCTTTTACGCTGAAAACTGTTGATCTCAACAGCGGTGAACACTTGCAACCTTCATGGCAAGGTTATGCGTTGACGCGCCGCGTGCCGGTCCTGGAGATTGACGATTTCGAGCTAAGCGAATCATCAGCAATTACTGAGTTTCTGGAAGAGAGCTTTGCCCCGCCGCAGTGGGAGCGCATCTACCCACACGATGTGCAAAAGCTCGCGCGGGCTCGCCAGGTGCAGGCGTGGATCCGCAGCGATCTGATGCCTATTCGTGAAGAACGTTCAACGGATGTAGTTTTTGCTGGCGTGAAAAAAGCGCCGTTGAGCGAAGCCGGAAAAGCCAGTGCAGAAAAATTGTTCGCCACTGCGAGCAGTTTACTGAGCCACGGTAAACAAAATTTATTTGGTGAATGGTGTATCGCTGATTGCGATTTAGCGCTAATGCTTAATCGTCTGGTCCTTAATGGCGATGAGGTGCCAGAAGCGCTTGCGGAATACGCCACCTTCCAGTGGCAGCGCGCTTCCGTTCAGCGTTTTATCGCGCTTTCAGCGAAGCGTTCCTGCTGACCATCGAAGCGTAATCCAGTATCATTACAAGGTACTTTTCAACGAGGAGTGAGTGATGAAACTGATGTTCGCATCGGACATTCATGGTTCGTTGCCAGCCACGGAACGCGTACTCGAACTGTTTACCGCAAATGGTGCGCAATGGCTGGTGATATTGGGTGATGTTTTAAATCACGGACCGCGTAATGCGTTGCCGGAAGGCTATGCGCCCGCGCAGGTTGCAGAGCGGTTGAATGAACTGGCAGCGCGGATTATTGCGGTGCGTGGCAATTGCGACAGTGAAGTGGATCAGATGCTCCTGCATTTTCCGATAACCGCGCCGTGGCAGCAAATTCTGACAGAAAACCAGCGACTCTTTTTGACGCACGGGCATCTTTTGGGCCCGCAAAATATGCCAGCGCTCAGCGCGGGAGATGTACTGGTTTATGGCCATACGCATCTGCCGGTTGCCGAGTTGCAAGGGGATGTCTATCACTTTAACCCCGGCTCGGTAAGCATCCCGAAAGGAGGCTTTGCGGCAAGCTACGGGATTCTGGATGATAATGTTCTCAGCGTCATGGCACTCAATGATCAAAGTGTTATTGCGCAGATCGAGATTAATCCGTAATTTACCCCACAAACATAAACGCGCCGTAAGAGCGCCAGAAAAAAGAAGGTTTCCTGATGGTGGAACAGCGTCATTTGGCAAGTACGGAATGGGTGGATATTGTGAACGAAGACAACGAAGTCATCGCACAGTCCAGCCGGGAACAAATGCGGGCGCAGCGCTTACGCCATCGTGCGACGTATATCGTGGTGCACGATGGTATGGGCAAAATTCTGGTTCAGCGTAGGACTGAGACAAAAGACTTTTTGCCCGGCATGCTGGATGCCACCGCTGGCGGTGTTGTTCAGGCTGACGAGCAGCTACTGGACTCAGCGCGCCGTGAAGCGGAAGAGGAGTTGGGGATTGCGGGCGTGCCGTTTGCCGAGCACGGTCAGTTTTATTTTGAAGACCAGAATTGTCGCGTCTGGGGTGGGCTGTTTAGCTGTGTGTCCCACGGACCGTTCGCGTTACAGGAAGAAGAGGTCAGTGAAGTTTGCTGGCTTACGCCGGAAGAAATTACCGCACGCTGCGACGAATTTACGCCGGACTCTCTGAAAGCGCTGGCGCTGTGGATGACCCGCAACGCCAAGAATGAAGGGGCAAAAGCCGAAAAGCAGGAAGAAGCCGAGTAACGTCTGCTCATCCGGCCTACAGCGTCGAGAAATCATGTAGGCCGGGCAATCATTTTTTAATGGTAACCCATTATCTGCGCACCAATCACCACCACGCTGGACATAATAAACAGCAGGCCTAACAGCGTGGCACCTACTTTCAGCCAGTTACGAAAATCCACCCGACAAACGCCTAACGTTGCCATCAATGATGCCGACGTCGGATAGATAATGTGGCTGAATCCGTCGCCAAACTGGAAGGCCAGTACGGTGACCTGACGGTTTACGCCAACCAGATCGCCCAGCGGCGCTAATAGCGGCATGGTCAATGCAGCCTGGCCAGAGCCGGACGTAACGAAGAAATTAAATACCGCCTGGAACAGCAGCATAAACCATGCAGCGATAGCGTTATCCAGTCCGCTGATACCGTTGGCAATGCTATGCAGCAGGGTATTTAATACGCTGGCTTCGCCCGCCTCTCCGTTACCGACCAGCAGTAATATGCCCTTGGCGAAACCGACCAGCAGGGCGGGAGCAATCATCATTCGCGCACCTTCAGTGAAGGAAGATGCCATGACGTTGACCGTCATACCGTTGAGACGGAACACCACACCGATGATGCCAATCACCAGTCCCATCGTGAAGAACTGGCTGGCGATCTCAGGAATAAACCACGCGTTGACGATAACGCCCCAGACGACCCAAATCATCACCGCGGTCAGTACCAGCAATACCAGCCAGTCGCCCAGCGTGAAGCGTCGTTCTACAACCTCGTCCTGCTGCTCACGAAAGAAGCGGTCGGACTCATGTACCCGGGAGAGAAGCGGATTTTTTTTGATGCGCGCTGCGTAGGCCAGGGTGAAGGTCAACCCTATCAGGGTCGCAACGACCCATACTACGATACGCAGACCGGAACCAGAGAGCACCGGGACACCTGCAATACCCTGCGCGACCACCACGCAGAACGGGTTCATCCATGAACTGGCAAAACCAATTTGGGTAGCGATATAGGTGACCAGCACGGTGGTGATACTGTCGTAACCTAAGCGTACCATCAAAGGCGCAATGATAATGGCAAAAGCAACCGCCTCTTCGCCCATGCCAAACACCGCGCCGCCTAATGAGAAGAGAATAAACAGCACCGGGATAAAGAGAACTTCGTTACCCCGCGTATGACGAATGAGCGCCAGAATGCCATTATCAATGGTTCCGGTACGCATAACGATGCCAAATGCGCCGCCAATCACCAGCATAAACATGATGATACCAACCGCCGTGCCGAACTTAGAGCCGGAGGTTAACCCTTCAAACGGAAAATTCATCAGGCCGGGGCGTTCATCTCCGGTGGTGAAAAACTGCACCCGGTGATACTGCTCTTCACCCGCGTCGTTGGTCAGAATACGAAAAGAGTGGGGGTCAACAACTTTACGGGTTTTGGTTTGCCCATCAACCTGATACTGCACTTCCTGGCTGTCGAACATCCCGACCGGAACTACCCATGTCGCCAGGCTGGTTAAAATGGCGACGAAAAAAATAATCACCAGTGTATCGGGCATCGCCCATTTTTTGGCTGGCTGTGATTCTGTGACTGCTGACATGAAAGACTATCCCTGTTGCAATGCAAAAGAGAGTAAGTATGCAAACAGAAGAATAGTTATTCATTGATGCAGCGCATCCTGGCAAATATTTCAGAATGTACCAAAGAAAAAACAGATATAAAAAAACCGGAAATATCAGCTATTTCCGGTTTGATAAGCAGAAGCGTTACCGGATAAGAGATCCGGCACACTGCAGCAAATTACTGCTGCTGGGAAGACTGGATCGCGGTCAGGGCGATGGTATAGACGATATCGTCTACCAGCGCGCCACGGGACAGGTCGTTCACCGGCTTGCGCATACCCTGCAGCATTGGCCCGATGGAGATCAGGTCGGCAGAACGCTGTACCGCTTTGTAGGTGGTGTTACCGGTGTTCAGATCCGGGAAGATGAACACGGTAGCGCGACCTGCAACCGGCGAGTTCGGCGCTTTGGATTTCGCTACGTCAGCCATAACTGCGGCGTCGTACTGCAACGGACCGTCGATCATCAGGTCAGGACGTTTTTCCTGCGCCAGACGAGTCGCTTCGCGAACTTTCTCTACGTCGCTACCTGCACCAGAGGTACCGGTGGAGTAGGAGAGCATCGCAACGCGCGGTTCGATACCGAAGGCGATGGCGGATTCAGCGGACTGAATGGCGATTTCTGCCAGCTGTTCAGCAGTTGGATCCGGGTTGATCGCACAGTCACCGTAAACGTAAACCTGTTCCGGCAGCAGCATGAAGAACACGGAAGACACCAGAGAGCTACCCGGCGCAGTTTTGATCAACTGCAGCGGCGGACGAATGGTGTTTGCGGTGGTGTGAACGGCACCAGAAACCAGACCGTCAACGTCGTCCTGCTCCAGCATCAGGGTACCGAGAACCACGTTGTCTTCCAGCTGTTCGCGGGCAACGGTTTCGGTCATGCCTTTGTTCTTACGCAGCTCAACCAGGCGAGCAACGTAGCTTTCGCGAACCACATCCGGGTCAACGATTTCTACGCCAGCGCCCAGCTCAACGCCCTGAGAGGCCGCAACGCGGGTGATCTCGTCCGGGTTACCCAACAGAACGCAGGTAGCGATACCGCGTTCAGCACAGATAGCAGCCGCTTTAACGGTGCGCGGTTCGTCGCCTTCCGGCAGAACAACGCGTTTGCCCGCTTTACGCGCCAGCTCGGTCAGCTGATAACGGAACGCCGGCGGAGACAGACGACGGCTGCGCTCAGAGGTCGCGGTCAGAGATTCAATCCAGTCAGCGTTGATGTAGTTAGCAACGTATTCCTGAACTTTTTCGATGCGCTCGTGATCGTCAACCGGAACTTCCAGGTTGAAGCTCTGCAGGCTCAGAGAGGTCTGCCAGGTATTGGTGTTCACCATGAATACTGGCAGGCCGGTAGCGAATGCACGTTCGCACAGTTTGTTGATGCGCGCGTCCATTTCGTAGCCGCCGGTCAGCAGCAGTGCACCGATTTCTACACCGTTCATCGCTGCCAGACATGCTGCAACCAGCACGTCAGGACGGTCGGCAGAAGTCACCAGCAGAGAACCTGCGCGGAAGTGCTCCAGCATGTGCGGAATGCTGCGTGCGCAGAAAGTCACAGACTTCACGCGGCGGGTGTTGATATCGCCTTCGTTAACGATGGTGGCGTTCAGGTGACGCGCCATATCGATTGCACGGGTAGCGATCAGATCGAAGCTCCATGGCACCGCGCCCAGAACCGGCAGCGGGCTGGATTCTTGCAGTTTAGCCGGATCAACTTTGATCACCTGCGCCTTGGAAGAGTCGTCGAAAATCTCGGACAGATCCGGGCGAGTACGGCCCTGGTCATCAACCGGCGCGTTCAGTTTGTTAACGATAACGCCAGTGATGTTGGTGTTTTTCGCGCCGCCGAAGCTGCTGCGAGTCAGTTCAATACGCTCGTTCAGCTGTTCCGGAGTATCGGTGCCCTGAGACATCACGAAGACGATTTCCGCATTCAGCGTTTTCGCGATTTCGTAGTTCAGAGACTGCGCGAACTGATGTTTACGGGTTGGGACCAGGCCTTCAACCAGTACGACTTCAGCATCTTTGGTGTTCGCGTGGTAATTCGCGATGATCTCTTCCATCAGCACATCTTTCTGATTGCTGGAGAGCAGAGATTCAACGTGGCTCATCTTCAGCGGCTCAGCAGCTGGCAGGTTAGAGTTAGCACGAACGATAGTAGTAGTCTGGTCTGGCGCATCGCCACCGGCACGAGGCTGAGCGATTGGCTTAAAGACGCTCAGACGAACGCCTTTGCGTTCCATAGCGCGGATCACGCCGAGGCTGACGCTGGTCAGGCCGACGCTGGTTCCGGTAGGGATCAGCATAATAATACGGGACACGGTTTATCCTCTTTCGTTACCGCCCATTTCAGGCGGGTTACAAAACAGCACCGCCAGCTAGGCTGGCGGTGTGAAATCAGGCAGTCAGACGGCTCGCGTCTTGCGCGATAACCAGTTCTTCGTTGGTTGGGATAACCACCGCAGGACGGGTACCTTCTTTGTTGATGAAACCAGATTTGCCGAAACGTGCGGCCAGGTTACGTTCGTGGTCAACTTCAAAGCCCAGAACGCCCAGTTTGCCCAGAGACAGTTCACGAACCATCGCTGCGTTTTCACCGATACCACCGGTGAAGACAACCGCATCCAGACGACCATCCATCAGCGCAGTGTAAGAACCGATGTACTTCGCCAGACGGTGGCAGTAAACGTCCATTGCACGTTTAGCGTCTTCTTTGGTTGCGTAGTTATCTTCAACATAACGGCAGTCGCTGGTGACTTCGGTCAGACCCAGCAGGCCGGACTCTTTGGTCAGCATTTTGTTGATCTGGTCAACGCTCATGCCCAGGGTGTCGTGCAGGTGGAAGATGATCGCCGGGTCGATGTCACCGGAACGCGTACCCATCACCAGACCTTCCAGCGGGGTCAGACCCATGGAGGTATCAACACATTTACCGTTACGGATAGCAGATACAGAACCGCCGTTGCCCAGGTGGCAAGTGATGATGTTCAGTTCATCAACCGGTTTGTTCAGCATTTTTGCCGCTTCCTGAGTAACAAAGAAGTGGCTGGTACCGTGCGCGCCGTAACGACGAACGCCGTGTTCTTTGTACAGGCTGTACGGCAGAGCATAGAGGTAAGACTCTTCCGGCATAGTCTGATGGAACGCGGTGTCGAATACAGCCACGTTTTTGTCTTTCAGGCTTGGGAAGGATTTCAGCGCTTCTGCGATACCGATGAGGTGAGCAGGGTTATGCAGCGGTGCGAAAGAGGCAGAATCTTTGATGCCCTGGATAACAGAATCATCGATAACCACAGAGCTGGTATACTTCTCGCCGCCGTGTACGATACGGTGACCGATAGCGGTCAATTGCGCAGACAATTCTGGTTTTTGTGCCAGAATAGTGTTAACGATAAAGTTCAGCGCTTCACTGTGAGCGGCGCCTGCACCTAAAGCCGCTTCTTGTTTACCGCCGTCCATTTTCCACTTGATGCGTGCTTCTGGGAGATGGAAACATTCGGCTAAACCAGAGAGGTATTCTTCACCGTTTACTGCATCGATGATGGCAAATTTCAGTGAGGAGCTACCGCAGTTCAGAACCAGTACTAACTTACTCGACATGGAAGTACCTATTTATGATACGTGGCTAAAAAAACGTCAGGGAGCCATAGAGCGTAGCGCATGATGACACCGACGTTTATGATTAACATCATGCGCCAGAGTCTTTTTGGGCACGATGGAATAAATACCTTTGAGTCTATGTCATTTTGCGTATTTTTCAGCCAGTGGCATACTGTATGCCAATTTGACGACTCAATGATTTTGGACTAAAGGCCTTACAGGCCGGCACAGGATACCTGAATGTGGGTATCAAAGACAAAATGTTTTGAACGATGTCCCTTGTAGTTGTTGTTTTGCACAAATTTTTTAATTTTTATATGTGAAGTTGAGGTAACCGCCATGTCGACACCGGATAATCGTTCCGTCAATTTTTTTAGTTTGTTTCGCCGGGGGCAGCACTATGCGAAGACGTGGCCAATGGAAAAGCGCCTCGCGCCCGTGTTTGTTGAGAACCGCGTGATCCGCATGACGCGTTACGCAATCCGTTTTATGCCGCCCATCGCTGTTTTCACCTTATGCTGGCAAATTGCTTTAGGCGGGCAGTTGGGACCGGCCGTGGCGACAGCGCTGTTTGCACTCAGCCTGCCGATGCAGGGCATGTGGTGGCTGGGTAAGCGTTCTGTCACGCCGCTGCCGCCTTCAATACTCAACTGGTTCTACGAAGTTCGGGGTAAATTGCAAGAGGCCGGACAGGCGCTCGCTCCGGTAGAAGGAAAGCCTGATTATCAGGCGCTGGCTGACACGCTTAAGCGCGCCTTCAAACAACTGGATAAAACTTTCCTCGATGATTTGTAATTGACCCCTGATTACGCATATAAAAGAAGGCACAAGATGCCTTCTTTTTTTTCATCGCAGTAGTAGTGATACAGGAGTCCCAAATGGAAATGACCAACGCTCAACGTCTGATTTTGTCGAATCAGTACAAAATGATGACTATGCTCGATCCCACTAACGCCGAGCGTTATCGTCGTTTGCAGACGATTATTGAACGCGGTTACGGCTTGCAGATGCGTGAGTTGGATCGTGAGTTTGGTGAGCTGACGGAAGAAACCTGTCGTACGATTATCGATATTATGGAGATGTATCACGCATTACATGTCTCCTGGACCAATCTAAAAGACGCGCAGTCTATTGATGAGCGACGCGTGACCTTCCTCGGTTTTGACGCCGCAACGGAAGCCCGTTTCCTCGGGTACGTTCGTTTTATGGTCAATGTGGAAGGGCGTTATACCCACTTCGATGCGGGTACGCATGGTTTCAACGCCCAGACCCCGATGTGGGAAAAATATCAGCGTATGCTGAATGTCTGGCACTCTTGCCCGCGCCAGTATCACCTGAGCGCGAATGAAATTAACCAAATCATTAATGCCTGAGGGGGCGAGCGTGCAGTGCAAAGGTTTTCTGTTTGATCTGGATGGAACGCTGGTCGATTCCTTACCCGCAGTAGAACGCGCGTGGTGCAACTGGGCCGATCGTTTTGGCCTCGATCACGCCGAGGTGCTCGGCTTTATTCATGGTAAGCAGGCCATTACCTCCCTGCGACACTTTATGGTGGGCAAGTCCGAGGCGGAGATCGCTGCGGAGTTCACCCGCCTGGAGCAGATCGAAGCGACGGAAACCGCGGGGATCACCGCGCTGCCAGGGGCGGTTGATTTGCTCAACCATCTCAACAAAGCGGGCATCCCATGGGCGATTGTGACTTCAGGATCAATGCCGGTCGCACGGGCGCGCCATCGTGTCGCAGGACTTCCTGCTCCTGAGGTGTTTGTCACTGCCGAACGGGTAAAAAGAGGTAAACCAGAGCCTGACGCCTATCTGTTAGGCGCTCAGTTACTGGGCCTGGCGCCACAGGAATGCGCGGTAGTCGAGGATGCGCCCGCAGGGGTGCTCTCGGGACTGGCTGCAGGGTGCCATGTAATAGCGGTAAATGCGCCAGCGGACACGCCGCGTCTGGATGAGGTCGATTTTTCGCTGACCAGTCTGGAACATATTTCTGTGACCAAACAGCCCAACGGAAATGTGGTCGTTGTAAGAAATACCTGATCATGATTTAGCCCCAGATTGTTGGGGCTTTTTTATGGCAGAATCGGTCCATCCCTCTCATTTAACAAGGATATGTTGTGAACGGTGAATTGATATGGGTTCTCTCATTGCTGGCGATTGCCGTCGTCTTGTTTGCAACTGGCAGAGTGCGTATGGACGCGATCGCTTTGCTGGTCATTATTGCCTTTGTTCTGAGTGGAACATTGAGCATCACAGAAGCTTTTTCCGGGTTCAGCGATCCTAACGTTATTTTGATCGCGGCTTTATTTATTATCGGCGACGGTCTGGTGCGTACCGGGGTGGCGACGGTGATGGGGGCCTGGCTGGTGAAGGTCGCCGGCAGCAGTGAAGTCAAAATGCTGGTGTTGCTGATGATAACCGTGGCCGGGCTCGGTGCGTTTATGAGTTCGACCGGCGTGGTTGCTATCTTTATACCGGTTGTCTTAAGCGTTTCCATGCGCATGCAAATTTCTCCCTCACGTCTGATGATGCCGCTGAGCTTTGCCGGATTGATAAGCGGCATGATGACGCTGGTGGCGACACCGCCAAACCTGGTCGTCAACAGTGAGTTGCTACGCGAAGGACTTAACGGTTTCAGCTTTTTTAGCGTCACTCCGCTGGGGCTGGTGGTTCTGGTGCTTGGCATAATTTATATGCTGCTGATGCGCTTTATGCTGAAGGGCGAAGATTCCGGGCAGCCAGGAGACGGTTGGAAACGCCGGACTTTTCGCGATTTAATCAAAGAGTATCGCCTTACGGGGCGTGCCCGCCGTCTGGCTATTCGCCCTGGTTCACCGATGATTGGCCAGCGTCTGGACGACCTGAAACTGCGTGAGCGTTACGGAGCAAACGTGATTGGTGTGGAGCGCTGGCGGCGCTTTCGTCGCGTGATTGTTGACGTTAACGGGGTTTCTGAGTTTCGCGCCCGTGACGTGCTGCTGATTGATATGTCTGCAGCGGATGTTGATCTGCGAGAATTTTGCAGTGAGCAACTGCTGGAGCCGATGGTGCTGCGCGGGGAATACTTCTCCGAGCAGGCGTTGGATGTGGGCATGGCCGAGATCTCACTGATCCCAGAATCGGAACTGATTGGCAAAACGGTACGGGAGATAGCCTTTCGTACGCGTTACGGTCTGAATGTGGTCGGCCTGAAACGCGATGGTACGGCGCTGGCAGGCGCGGTGGTGGATGAACCGTTGCTGATGGGGGATATCATTCTGGTGGTGGGTAACTGGAAGCTCATCACACTGCTGGGACAAAAAGGGCGCGACTTCGTGGTGTTGAACATGCCAGCTGAGGTCAGTGAAGCTTCCCCGGCGCACAGCCAGGCGCCGCATGCCATTTTCTGCCTGGTGCTGATGGTCGCCCTGATGCTTACCGATGAAATTCCTAATACGGTTGCCGCAATTATCGCCTGCCTGCTGATGGGGAAATTCCGCTGTATCGATGCCGAAAGCGCCTATAAAGCGATTCACTGGCCAAGCATTATTTTGATCGTCGGGATGATGCCCTTCGCATTGGCGCTACAAAAAACTGGCGGTGTCGATCTGGTGGTAAAAGGACTGATGGACGTTGGCGGCGGGTATGGCCCGTACATGATGCTGGGCTGCCTGTTCGTCCTGTGCGCGAGCATCGGGTTATTTATCTCTAACACTGCAACGGCGGTACTCATGGCGCCAATCGCCCTGGCGGCGGCAAAGTCGATGGGGGTTTCGCCGTATCCTTTTGCGATGGTGATTGCAATGGCGGCATCCGCAGCCTTTATGACACCGGTCTCTTCGCCGGTAAACACGCTGGTGCTGGGACCGGGTAACTATAGCTTTAGCGATTTCGTGAAAATTGGCGTGCCGTTTACGGTGATCGTGATGGCGGTGTGCGTGGTGATGATCCCGATGCTGTTCCCGTTTTGATTTTTATGTGCCGGATAAGACGTTGACGTCGCCATCCGGCAAAATCGTTTAAAGCGGTGAATCCTGGCTGATCTCATCTAATGAGAGGTGAAAGCTCGGGACAAACACCTCCATAAAATAGTCCATCTCTTCGCTGCGCCGCGACTCCAGCGTTTTTTCCAGCCGCGTTTTCGCCAATAGGAACTCATTATTGCCCGCCGAAAGTTCCTCCAGACACTTCAGATAGGCGCACAGCGCATCGGCCTGTTTGACGATAGATTTCTCTTCTTCGCTGTAAGCATGTTCATCAATCAGCGGAGCAAAAATATCGCGCAGCTCGTCGGGCACCATATCGACCAGCTTTTGCTGGGCAATTTTCTCTATCGCTTTATATTCCTGGGCGATTTGTGAGTTGAAGTATTTTACCGGGGTAGGGAGGTCACCGGTCAGCACCTCTGAAGCATCATGGTACATTGCCAACAGGGCAATGCGCTCTGCATTAAGCTGACCACCAAATTTACGGTTTTTAATCGCGGCCAACGCATGAGCGACCATGGCAACTTGCAAACTATGCTCGGACACGTTTTCGGTGCGCACGTTGCGCATCAGCGGCCAGCGGTTAATGAGCTTCAGGCGGGAGAGGTGGGCAAAAAAGTGGCTCTGCTTCATAACGACCCTTATATGATGGCAACCTGTGAGTCATTGTGCGCAGAGAAGGCTGTCAGATGCAAATACTCGTCATACTGATCCAACAGCCCGTGTTTTATTACAGCTGGTGATACCCTGACAGGAAGCGCTCAAATTTACTCAGCGACATTTCGATATCGTCAATGCGCGGGAGCGTGACGATGCGGAAATGATCCGGCCACGGCCAGTTGAACGCCGTTCCCTGAACCAGCAGCACTTTTTCCTGCAACAGGAAGTCGAGCACCATTTTCTGGTCGTCATGAATGTTGAAGCGTTTAGCGTCGATTTTTGGGAACATATACAGCGCGCCGCGCGGTTTCACGCAGGAGACGCCGGGAATATCATTGAGTAACTCCCAGGCGCGGTTGCGTTGTTCATACAGGCGCCCGCCAGGCATGATAAATTCACTGATGCTCTGGTATCCGCCCAGCGCGGTCTGAATCGCATGTTGCGCCGGAACGTTAGCACATAAGCGCATAGAGGCCAGCATCTCAAGACCTTCGATGTACCCCTTGGCATGTTTCTTCGGCCCGTTCAGCACCATCCAGCCCTGACGGAAACCGGCAACGCGATAGGTTTTTGACAGGCCATTGAAGGTGATAGTCAGCAGGTCCGGAGCCATTGCGGCGATCGAGTGGTGTTCAGCGTCATCGTAGAGAATTTTGTCGTAAATCTCGTCCGCAAAAATGATGAGATTGTTCTGGCGAGCAATTTCAACAATCTCCATCAGCAGCTCTTTGGAGTAAACAGCGCCGGTTGGGTTGTTGGGGTTAATGATGACGATCCCACGCGTGCGCGGGGTAATTTTTGCGCGAATGTCGTCCAGGTCCGGGAACCAGTCAGATGATTCGTCACACAGGTAGTGCACGGCATTACCGCCGGAGAGCGATACCGCCGCCGTCCACAGCGGGTAATCAGGTGCCGGAACGAGCATTTCGTCCCCACTGTTCAGCAATGCCTGCATGGCCTGCACAATCAATTCGGAAACGCCGTTACCGATATAGATATCTTCCACGGTCACATCGCGCATCCCGCGGGCCTGGTAATGCTGCATGATCGCTTTACGGGCTGAATAGAGACCTTTTGAGTCGCAATATCCTTGCGCTGTTGGCAAATTGCGGATCACATCAACCAGAATTTCATCTGGCGCTTCAAACCCGAATGGCGCCGGGTTGCCGATGTTCAGTTTCAGAACTTTATTGCCTTCTTCTTCCAGGCGCTTTGCTTCCTTCAGAACCGGGCCGCGAATGTCATAACAGACGTTTTCTAATTTGCTGGATTTTTCAATGGGGGACATGAACGTTGACCTTTTTAGCTGTGAATGCCACTCCCTGCCATGGAAGTCAGCCCAGCACAATGTACTCCCACGACGGTAAGTTTTGAAGGGTCTTTAGTAGAAGATTTTGAAAATCCATGAAGTTATAATTAACTGTTAATAACTAAATAACGCAATTATCATGAAATAATAATCTGGTTAATTTTATTATATTGGTGATATGTTTTGTGGTGTTGGTTTGGGTGTGGTGGTTTGTCTGGTCAAAAAAACTTAACTCTGTAAAGCAAAAGATCGCCGACACATAAGCGGTATGACGTCATTCGAAAATACTGAGGTTTTATCTGCGAGGGCTGTTATCGGCCTGATCCGCGCGTGGTACGGTGTGAATTCATTGTTAAGCATAATTAATGAATTGAGGGATTCTTAATTAATTATTATTTAATATTTAAATCGCATTAATTTTAATGGACTAATAATACGAAAACCTCAGTTCTGACATAACGCCTTGTTGCCTCGAATTATTCGCGATAACACTTATAAATATAGTGGTTTTAGGTTAAGATAAGTCTCATGAAATGGTGCGTAGTAAGAATTTTACGATAATTCAAATGTTTGTTGGTTGTTCCTAACATACTGAAAAGTTAGTTTTTAATGTGTAAATTATTGTTCGTTAACTTTTTTTAAATTTACATGTTTTCCATTAGTCAGAATCATCCAGCAGCTAAAAATATGGCCCTTTCTCGTTGCTATATTCCGATGAGTGTCACGGTTATTATATAGCGTAGAAAGAGAATTGTTTCGTTTGTTAAACCAAATACATCCTTATTTTCACCTGGTTACACTAAGCGAAACTGCAAGGAAGGCAGGCAGATAACAAATGGAGTTGTTTGATTCTGAATGCACAGCATTAACACGGTATGACCCGCGAGTAAGTGAAAAACTATGATAAATGCAAATCGTCCGATAATTAACCTCGACCTCGATCTGCTGAGAACCTTCGTTGCTGTTGCCGACCTGAATACCTTCGCGGCTGCGGCAGCTGCGGTATGTCGCACTCAGTCTGCGGTGAGTCAGCAAATGCAGCGTCTTGAGCAACTCGTGGGGAAAGAGTTGTTCGCGCGCCATGGACGCAACAAACTGCTGACCGAACATGGTATACAGCTGTTGGGTTACGCCAGAAAAATCTTGCGTTTTAATGATGAGGCATGCTCATCATTAATGTTTAACAATCTTCAGGGAGTGTTAACTATCGGAGCTTCTGATGAATCTGCCGATACTATACTGCCTTTCCTGCTCAACCGTATAAGTTCGGTTTATCCGAAGCTTGCATTGGATGTGAGGGTCAAGCGCAACGCCTATATGGTGGATATGCTGAAGTCGCAAGAAGTGGATTTGGTGGTAACGACTAACCGTCCGGGCGATTTTGAATGCCTGAATCTGCGCACTTCACCGACGCACTGGTATTGTGCAGCTGAATATATCCTGCAAAAAGGTGAGCCGGTTCCGTTGGTTCTGCTGGACGATCCGAGCCCGTTCCGCGATATGGTGTTGGCAACGCTGAATGCTGCACAGATCCCGTGGCGCTTAGCGTATGTTGCTTCAACATTGCCTGCGGTTCGTGCTGCGGTCAAAGCCGGTCTGGGCGTTACTGCGCGTCCCGTTGAAATGATGAGTCCTGATTTACGCGTACTGGGCGCGGCGGACGGATTACCGCCACTGCCTGATACCGAGTATCTGTTGTGCTGCGATCCGGCTACGCAAAATGATTTAGCTCAGGTTATCTTTAACTCGATGCAGACTTATCAAAATCCTTGGCAATACAATCAGTTTACCCCCGAAGGGGGAGATGATTCGCTCCTTGTTGAAGGGGACTTCGAGTAACGCGTCACAAAAAACGTTTTAAAATGTAAGTGTAAAAAAAGAGCCGCTAATGATGAAAAAACATCCAGCGGCTCTTTTTTTAAGTAAATAACGTTGGTTTATGTCATTTGCTATACTAAAACTTAACAAAATCAGCGGGTAAAAAAACAGCCTGCAAACAGGGTGAAAAATAAGCAGCAGAAGTGTTAATTGTTTCCATGTTAAAAAACTAGAGAAATTGTTGCTGTTTTTTATGGTGAATTAACAAAAGCGTGTCACAGATCAAGAAAATACTCCCATTTAGGGGGAGGCATTAGTGTGAATTCCTGTCAAAATAGACGTGTATTATCTTTTTTACTTCACTACGGACACGATTCAACAACATTAAAAAAGACCGATGATGCGATCGAAATGGGTCTAAACAGCACTTTATGTTAATGAAGTTGGAGCAGTGTAAAATAATGTGAGGAAACTTTTGTTAAAGTTGACAAAAGGTTATAGAAAGGAGTAAAAAACCCCATCAATTGGCTGTATAAAATGGTTTTCTACAGTGATTGTAAGGTTTTTTTTATTCCTCCCCATGAATCGATGTGGCGTTCATCTGCCGAAAAGAGCAGAGAATTTGGCGCTACTTTTGATGAGTAAGCAATGAGTATGTCAACATCCACTGAAATCATCGCTCATCACTGGGCATTCGCTATCTTTCTTATTGTCGCCATTGGCCTGTGCTGCCTGATGCTCGTCGGCGGCTGGTTTTTAGGTGGTCGCGCGCGCGCGAGATCTAAAAACGTGCCGTTTGAATCAGGTATCGACTCGGTCGGCACCGCCCGCTTGCGCCTGTCTGCCAAGTTTTATCTGGTAGCCATGTTCTTCGTTATCTTCGACGTTGAAGCGCTGTATCTGTTCGCATGGTCAACATCTATCCGTGAAAGCGGTTGGATTGGCTTTGTGGAAGCTGCAATTTTTATTTTTGTGTTACTGGCTGGTCTGGTTTATCTGGTGCGTATTGGCGCGCTGGACTGGACGCCCGCGCGTTCACGCCGCGAGCGTATGAACCCGGAAACGAACAGTATCGCTAATCGTCAACGCTAACCGCGAGGCATTAAGATGGATTATACGCTCACCCGCATAGATCCTAACGGTGAGAACGACCGTTACCCCCTGCAAAAACAGGAGATCGTAACCGACCCCCTGGAGCAAGAAGTTAATAAAAATGTGTTCATGGGTAAGCTCCATGACATGGTTAACTGGGGCCGTAAAAACTCAATTTGGCCATATAACTTTGGCCTTTCCTGCTGCTACGTTGAGATGGTGACCTCGTTTACCGCCGTGCACGATGTGGCCCGTTTTGGTGCGGAAGTACTGCGTGCCTCGCCGCGTCAGGCTGACCTGATGGTCGTGGCTGGAACCTGCTTTACCAAAATGGCTCCTGTTATTCAGCGCCTCTACGATCAGATGCTGGAACCAAAATGGGTTATTTCCATGGGCGCATGCGCCAACTCCGGCGGTATGTACGACATCTATTCTGTGGTGCAGGGCGTTGATAAATTTATTCCGGTTGATGTGTACATCCCGGGATGTCCGCCGCGTCCGGAAGCGTATATGCAGGCTCTGATGCTGCTGCAGGATTCCATTGGCAAAGAACGCCGTCCGCTCTCTTGGGTGGTTGGCGATCAGGGCGTTTATCGCGCCAATATGCAGTCAGAACGCGAGCGTAAACGCGGCGAACGTATTGCTGTAACGAATCTTCGTACACCAGACGAGATTTAATTTGCGCATGTCGGCAGCAGCCCTTCCTTCGCTTATCACTACATAAATAGCGCGAAGCACTGCCGACTACCACGGACCATTTGCAATGGTGAACAATATGACCGACTTAACCGCGCAAGACGCTGTATGGCAAACACGGGATCACCTTGATGACCCAGTCATTGGCGAACTGCGCAACCGTTTTGGGCCGGATGCCTTTACCGTTCAGGCGACTCGCACCGGGGTACCCGTTGTTTGGGTCAAGCGTGAACAATTACTGGAAGTTGGCGATTTCTTAAAGAAACTGCCGAAACCTTACGTCATGCTGTTTGACTTACACGGCATGGACGAACGTCTGCGTACGCACCGCGAAGGGTTACCTGCCGCGGATTTTTCCGTTTTCTATCACCTGATTTCCATTGAACGCAATCGCGATATCATGCTCAAGGTGGCTTTGTCTGAAAACGATCTGCGTGTACCGACGTTTACCAAACTGTTCCCGAACGCCAACTGGTATGAGCGTGAAACCTGGGAAATGTTTGGCATTGATATCGAAGGTCACCCGCACCTGACGCGTCTGCTGATGCCGCATACCTGGCAAGGTCACCCGCTGCGTAAAGACTACCCGGCGCGTGCGACCGAATTCGATCCGTTTGAGCTGACCAAAGCCAAACAGGATCTGGAGATGGAGTCTCTGACCTTCAAACCCGAAGACTGGGGCATGAAACGTAGCACCGAAAACGAGGACTTCATGTTCCTCAACCTCGGTCCTAACCACCCGTCTTCTCACGGTGCGTTCCGTATTGTGCTGCAGCTTGATGGCGAAGAAATCGTCGACTGTGTACCTGACATCGGCTACCACCACCGTGGCGCTGAAAAGATGGGTGAACGTCAGTCCTGGCACAGCTACATTCCTTACACTGACCGTATCGAATACCTCGGCGGCTGCGTCAACGAAATGCCTTACGTACTGGCGGTTGAGAAACTGGCGGGCATCACCACGCCGGATCGCGTCAACGTGATTCGCGTGATGCTGTCTGAACTGTTCCGTATCAACAGCCACCTGCTGTACATCTCCACGTTCATTCAGGACGTCGGCGCGATGACGCCGGTCTTCTTCGCCTTTACCGACCGTCAGAAAATCTATGACGTCGTAGAAGCGATTACCGGTTTCCGTATGCACCCGGCCTGGTTCCGTATCGGCGGTGTCGCACACGATCTGCCGCGCGGTTGGGACAAGCTGCTGCGTGACTTCCTCGACTGGATGCCAAAACGTCTGGATTCCTACGAGAAAGCCGCACTGCGTAACACCATCCTGAAAGGTCGTTCCCAGGGCGTTGCCGCCTATGGCAAGAAAGAAGCGCTGGACTGGGGTTGTACCGGTGCCGCGCTGCGTGCGACCGGTATTGATTTCGACGTGCGTAAAGCCCGTCCATACTCTGGCTACGAAAACTTTGACTTTGAAGTTCCGGTTGGCGGCGGCGTATCCGACTGCTATACCCGCGTAATGCTGAAAGTTGAAGAGTTGCGCCAGAGTCTGCGCATCCTTGAGCAGTGCCTCAACAACATGCCGGAAGGCCCGTTCAAAGCGGATCACCCGCTGACGACGCCGCCGCCGAAAGAGCGCACGCTGCAACATATCGAAACCCTGATCACCCACTTCCTGCAGGTTTCGTGGGGACCGGTTATGCCGGCAAACGAGTCCTTCCAGATGGTGGAAGCGACCAAGGGTATCAACAGTTACTACCTGACCAGCGATGGCAGCACCATGAGTTATCGTACTCGTATCCGTACCCCGAGCTATGCGCACCTGCAGCAGATCCCGGTAGCGGTACGTGGCAGCCTGGTGTCCGACCTTATCGTCCATCTGGGTAGTATTGATTTTGTTATGTCAGATGTGGACCGCTAATTATGCACGAGAATCAACAACCACAAACCGAGGCTTTTGAGCTGAGTGCGGCTGAGCGTGAAGCGATTGAGCACGAGAAGCACCACTACGAAGACCCGCGTGCGGCGTCCATTGAAGCGCTGAAGATCGTTCAAAAGCAGCGTGGCTGGGTGCCGGATGGCGCGATCTATGCGATCGCGGATGTGCTGGGTATCCCGGCGAGCGACGTAGAAGGTGTTGCCACGTTCTACAGCCAGATCTTCCGCCAGCCGGTAGGTCGCCACGTGATCCGCTATTGCGACAGCGTGGTGTGCCATATCAATGGTTATCAGGGGATTCAGGCTGCGCTGGAGAAAAAACTCAACATCAAGCCGGGGCAGACGACCTTTGATGGTCGCTTTACGCTGCTGCCGACCTGCTGCCTGGGGAACTGCGACAAAGGGCCGAACATGATGATCGATGACGACACTCATGCTCACCTGACCCCGGAAGGCATTCCTGAACTGCTGGAGCGGTATAAATGAAAGACATTATCCGTACTCCCGAAACACATCCGCTGACCTGGCGCCTGCGTGATGACAAACAGCCGGTCTGGCTGGACGAATACCGTAGCAAAAACGGTTACGAAGGTGCGCGTAAGGCCCTGACCGGCCTGTCACCGGACGAAATCGTCAATCAGGTAAAAGACGCTGGCCTGAAAGGGCGCGGCGGCGCAGGCTTTTCTACCGGCCTGAAGTGGAGCCTGATGCCGAAAGACGAATCCATGAACATCCGTTACCTGCTGTGTAACGCCGATGAAATGGAACCGGGTACCTATAAAGACCGTCTGCTGATGGAACAACTGCCGCACCTGCTGGTTGAAGGGATGCTGATTTCCGCGTTTGCGCTGAAAGCATACCGTGGTTACATCTTCCTGCGCGGTGAATATATCGAGGCGGCTGTGCATCTGCGCCGCGCGATCGCCGAAGCAACCGAAGCCGGTCTGCTTGGCAAAAACATCATGGGCACGGGTTTCGATTTCGAACTGTTTGTCCACACCGGGGCAGGGCGTTACATCTGCGGTGAAGAAACTGCGCTGATTAACTCCCTCGAAGGTCGTCGTGCTAACCCGCGCTCCAAGCCGCCGTTCCCGGCAAGCTCTGGCGCATGGGGTAAGCCGACCTGCGTAAACAACGTCGAAACGCTGTGTAACGTACCGGCCATCCTCGCCAACGGCGTGGAGTGGTACCAGAACATCTCGAAGAGCAAAGATGCGGGCACCAAGCTGATGGGCTTCTCCGGTCGCGTGAAGAACCCTGGCCTGTGGGAACTGCCTTTCGGTACTACCGCGCGTGAGATCCTCGAAGATTACGCGGGCGGCATGCGCGATGGTCTGAAGTTCAAAGCCTGGCAGCCTGGCGGCGCGGGGACAGACTTCCTGACCGAAGCACACCTCGATCTGCCGATGGAATTCGAAAGCATTGGTAAAGCAGGCAGCCGTCTGGGCACCGCGCTGGCAATGGCTGTCGATCACGAGATTGGCATGGTACCGCTGGTGCGTAACCTCGAAGAGTTCTTCGCCCGCGAGTCCTGCGGCTGGTGTACGCCGTGCCGTGACGGTCTGCCGTGGAGCGTGAAAATTCTGCGTGCGCTGGAGCGTGGCGAAGGCCAGCCTGGGGATATCGAGACACTTGAGCAACTGTGTCGTTTCCTCGGCCCGGGTAAAACCTTCTGTGCACACGCACCGGGCGCGGTGGAGCCGCTACAGAGCGCCATTAAATATTTCCGCGAAGAATTCGAAGCTGGCATCAAGCAGACATTCAGCAATACCCACGCTATTGGTGGTATTCAGCCGAACCTGCTGAAAGAGCGCTGGTAATTGCAGGTTACCCCTGCATCGCGATAAGTAATTCGATTAACGCTTAGTCCCTGACTAAGCCAACTGGAAGCATGCTGACTATGGCTACGATTCATGTAGACGGCAAAGAATATGAGGTCAACGGAGCGGACAACCTGCTGGAAGCTTGTCTGTCTCTCGGCCTTGATATTCCGTACTTTTGCTGGCACCCGGCGCTGGGCAGCGTCGGTGCTTGCCGCCAGTGTGCGGTGAAGCAATATCAAAACGCGGAAGATACGCGTGGTCGCCTGGTGATGTCTTGTATGACACCAGCCACCGAAGGCACCTTTATTTCTATTGATGACGAAGAAGCGAAACAGTTCCGCGAAAGCGTTGTGGAGTGGTTGATGACTAACCACCCGCACGACTGTCCGGTCTGCGAAGAGGGCGGTAACTGCCACCTGCAGGATATGACCGTTATGACCGGTCATAGCTTCCGTCGCTATCGCTTCACGAAGCGTACGCACCGCAACCAGGATCTGGGGCCGTTCATCTCTCACGAAATGAACCGCTGCATCGCCTGCTATCGCTGCGTACGTTACTACAAAGATTACGCCGATGGCGCGGATCTGGGCGTGTATGGCGCGCATGACAACGTCTACTTCGGTCGCCCGGAAGACGGTACGCTGGAAAGCGAATTCTCCGGTAACCTGGTCGAGATTTGCCCGACCGGCGTGTTCACCGATAAAACGCACTCCGAGCGCTACAACCGTAAGTGGGACATGCAGTTTGCGCCGAGCATCTGCCAGCAGTGTTCCATTGGCTGTAACACCAGCCCGGGCGAACGCTATGGTGAACTGCGTCGTATCGAAAACCGTTACAACGGTACCGTTAACCACTACTTCCTCTGCGACCGTGGTCGTTTTGGCTATGGTTACGTGAACCTGAAAGACCGTCCGCGTCAGCCGGTACAGCGTCGTGGCGATGACCTGATCACGCTCAACGCCGAACAGGCGATGCAGGGCGCGGCAGATATTCTGCGCCAGTCGAAGAAAGTGATTGGTATCGGCTCCCCGCGTGCCAGCGTTGAAAGCAACTTCGCACTGCGTGAACTGGTCGGGGCGGATAACTTCTATACCGGTATCGCCCAGGGTGAGCAGGAACGTCTGCAACTGGCGCTGAGCGTTCTGCGTGACGGCGGTATTCATACCCCGGCACTGCGTGAAATCGAGTCTTACGATGCGGTTCTGGTGCTGGGCGAAGACGTCACCCAGACCGGCGCGCGCGTTGCGCTGGCGGTGCGTCAGGCGGTGAAAGGTAAAGCACGCGAAATGGCGGCGGCGCAGAAAGTGGCTGACTGGCAGATCGCGGCAATCCTTAACATCGGCCAACGTGCTAAGCACCCGCTGTTTGTCACTAACGTCGATAACACCCGTCTGGATGATATCGCCGCGTGGACCTACCGCGCACCGGTAGAAGATCAGGCGCGTTTAGGCTTCGCTATCGCTCATGCGCTGGACAACAACGCCCCGGCGGTTGACGGTATCGATCGTGACCTGCAGAACAAAATTGACGTGATCGTTCAGGCATTAGCCGGAGCGAAGAAACCACTGATTATTTCCGGCACCAACGCCGGTAGCGCCGAAGTGATTCAGGCTGCTGCCAACGTGGCGAAGGCGCTGAAAGGTCGTGGCGCTGACGTCGGCATCACCATGATTGCGCGCTCTGTTAACAGCATGGGCCTGGGTATGATTGGCGGTGGTTCTCTTGACGATGCGCTGACCGAGCTGGAAACAGGTCGTGCTGACGCCGTTGTGGTGCTGGAAAATGACCTGCATCGCCATGCTTCAGCAACGCGCGTTAATGCCGCGCTGGCGAAAGCGCCGTTGGTACTGGTTGTTGACCATCAGCGTACGGCAATTATGGAGAACGCCCATCTGGTGCTTTCCGCCGCGAGCTTTGCCGAAAGCGATGGGACGGTGATTAACAACGAAGGCCGCGCGCAGCGCTTCTTCCAGGTCTATGACCCGTCCTACTATGACAGCAACACCGTGATGCTGGAAAGCTGGCGCTGGCTGCACTCGCTGCACAGCACCGTGCAGAGCCGGGAAGTGGACTGGACGCAGCTCGACCACGTTATCGACGCGGTTGTTGAGAAGTTGCCGCAACTGGCTGGTATTAAAGATGCCGCGCCGGATGCAAGCTTCCGTATCCGTGGACAGAAACTGGCGCGTGAGCCGCACCGCTACAGCGGTCGTACCGCGATGCGCGCTAACATTAGCGTCCATGAACCACGTCAGCCGCAGGATAAAGACACCATGTTCGCCTTCTCGATGGAAGGGAACAACCAACCGTCTGCGCCGCGTTCACAAATTCCGTTTGCCTGGGCTCCGGGCTGGAACTCCCCACAGGCGTGGAACAAGTTCCAGGATGAGGTGGGCGGGAAACTGCGTCATGGCGATCCGGGCGTGCGTCTGATCGAAGCTTCTGCGGATGGTATGGATTACTTCACTACCGTTCCGGCGAGCTTCGAGGCTCAGGATGGTCAGTGGCGTATCGCGCCGTACTACCATCTGTTTGGTAGTGACGAATTGTCTCAGCGTGCGCCGGTCTTCCAGACCCGTATGCCACAGCCGTACATCAAACTTAACCCGGCAGACGCCGCGAAGTTGGGTGTTAATGCCGGTACCCGTGTTTCTTTCAGCTACGATGGCAATACGGTCACGCTGCCGGTTGAAATCGCTGAAGGATTAACGGCAGGGCAGGTTGGTTTGCCGATGGGTATGCCTGGCATCGCGCCGGTTCTGGCAGGTGCGCGTCTTGAGGATCTGCAGGAGGCACAACAATGAGTTGGATTACACCCGATCTGATTGAGATCCTGCTGAGCATTCTCAAAGCGGTCGTGATCCTGCTGGTGGTGGTCACCTGCGGGGCATTCATGAGCTTTGGCGAACGTCGTCTGCTGGGTCTGTTCCAGAACCGTTACGGACCGAACCGTGTTGGCTGGGGCGGTTCGCTCCAGCTGGTTGCGGACATGATCAAGATGTTCTTTAAAGAAGACTGGATCCCGAAATTCTCGGATCGCGTCATCTTTACCCTGGCACCGATGATCGCCTTTACGTCACTGCTGCTTGCTTTCGCCATCGTGCCGGTGAGTCCAAACTGGGTGGTTGCTGACCTGAACATCGGCATCCTGTTCTTCCTGATGATGGCGGGCCTCGCGGTATACGCGGTGCTGTTCGCTGGCTGGTCCAGTAACAACAAATACTCCCTGCTTGGTGCGATGCGTGCTTCTGCGCAGACGCTGAGCTATGAAGTGTTCCTTGGGCTGTCCCTGATGGGCGTGGTGGCGCAAGCCGGTTCATTCAATATGACCGACATCGTCAATAACCAGGCTGATATCTGGAACGTTATTCCGCAGTTCTTTGGTTTTGTCACCTTTGCCATCGCGGGCGTGGCGGTATGTCACCGTCACCCGTTTGACCAGCCAGAAGCCGAGCAGGAACTGGCCGACGGTTACCACATTGAATATTCCGGCATGAAATTCGGTCTGTTCTTCGTGGGCGAGTACATTGGTATCGTCACCATTTCTGCACTGATGGTTACCTTGTTCTTCGGTGGCTGGCATGGCCCGTTCTTACCGCCATTCGTCTGGTTCGCGCTGAAAACCGCGTTCTTCATGATGATGTTCATTTTGATTCGTGCGTCGTTACCGCGTCCTCGTTATGACCAGGTAATGTCCTTCGGCTGGAAAGTCTGTCTGCCGCTGACGCTCGTCAACTTGTTGGTAACGGCGGCTGTCATTCTGTGGCAGGCGCAATAAGGGACACAAAGACCATGACCTTAAAAGAATTGTTCGTAGGTTTCGGCACCCAGGTACGCAGTATCTGGATGATCGGCCTGCATGCGTTCGCGAAACGTGAAACGCAGATGTACCCGGAAGAGCCGGTCTATCTCCCGCCCCGTTTTCGTGGTCGTATCGTTCTGACCCGCGACCCGGACGGTGAAGAGCGCTGCGTTGCCTGTAACCTGTGCGCGGTAGCATGTCCGGTAGGCTGTATCTCTCTGCAAAAAGCAGAGACCAAAGATGGCCGCTGGTATCCGGAGTTTTTCCGCATTAACTTCTCACGCTGCATTTTCTGCGGCCTGTGCGAAGAAGCCTGTCCGACAACGGCTATTCAGCTGACTCCAGATTTCGAGCTGGGTGAGTACAAGCGCCAGGACCTGGTTTACGAGAAAGAGGATCTGCTGATCTCCGGTCCGGGCAAATACCCGGAATATAACTTCTACCGGATGGCAGGTATGGCAATCGACGGCAAAGATAAGGGCGAAGCAGAGAACGAAGCCAAGCCTATCGACGTCAAGAGCCTGTTACCGTAAGGAGAGGGGCAATGGAGTTCGCTTTTTATATCTGTGGCCTGATAGCCATTCTCGCAACCTTGCGGGTGATCACCCACACCAATCCGGTACACGCGCTGCTGTATCTGATTATTTCGCTGCTGGCGATTTCTGGGGTGTTCTTCTCGTTAGGCGCTTACTTCGCCGGTGCGCTGGAAATTATCGTCTACGCGGGCGCCATCATGGTGCTGTTCGTGTTCGTGGTAATGATGCTCAACCTCGGTGGCTCTGAAATTGAACAGGAACGCCAATGGCTGAAACCACAGGTGTGGATTGGTCCGGCAATTCTGTCGGCCATCATGCTGGTGGTGATTGTGTACGCCATTCTTGGCGTTAACGATCAGGGCATCGACGGTACGCCAATTAGCGCGAAAGCGGTCGGTATTACCCTGTTTGGACCGTATGTACTGGCGGTCGAACTGGCTTCGATGCTGCTGCTGGCGGGCCTGGTTGTGGCCTTCCACGTTGGTCGCGAAGAGCGTTCAGGTGAAGTGCTGAGCAATCGCACCGATGACCGTGCGAAAAGAAAAACGGAGGAGCACGCATGATCCCCTTACAACATGGACTGATCCTCGCGGCTGTCTTATTCGTGCTGGGCTTAACCGGTCTGGTTATCCGCCGCAATCTGCTGTTTATGCTGATTGGGCTGGAAATCATGATTAACGCCTCCGCGCTGGCCTTTGTGGTCGCCGGAAGCTACTGGGGCCAGACCGATGGTCAGGTGATGTACATTCTCGCCATCAGCCTTGCGGCTGCGGAAGCGAGCATTGGACTTGCACTGTTGCTGCAACTTCATCGCCGTCGCCAGAACCTGAACATCGATTCAGTAAGTGAGATGCGTGGATGAACATGCTTGCCTTAACCATTATTCTGCCATTTATTGGCTTTGTATTACTGGCGTTCTCTCGCGGTCGTTGGTCAGAAAATCTGTCCGCTACCGTGGGCGTTGGTTCTATTGGCCTGGCTGCGCTGGTGACGGCGTTTGTTGGCGTTGACTTCTTTGCTAATGGTCAACAAGCCTACAGTCAGCCGCTGTGGACGTGGATGTCTGTCGGTGACTTCAACATCGGCTTCAACCTGGTGCTGGACGGCCTGTCGCTGACTATGCTCAGCGTGGTGACCGGCGTCGGTTTCCTGATCCATATGTTCGCCTCCTGGTATATGCGTGGGGAAGAGGGCTACTCTCGTTTCTTCGCTTACACCAACCTGTTTATCGCCAGCATGGTGGTTCTGGTACTGGCGGATAACCTGCTGCTGATGTACCTCGGTTGGGAAGGCGTGGGCCTGTGCTCCTATCTGCTGATCGGTTTCTATTACACCGATCCGAAGAATGGCGCTGCGGCAATGAAAGCCTTCGTGGTGACCCGTGTCGGTGATGTGTTCCTCGCCTTCGCGCTGTTCATCCTCTACAACGAGCTGGGCACGCTGAACTTCCGCGAAATGGTCGAACTGGCGCCTGCGCACTTTGAAGCGGGTAATAACATGCTGATGTGGGCAACCCTGATGCTGCTGGGTGGTGCGGTGGGTAAATCCGCGCAGCTGCCGTTGCAGACCTGGCTTGCTGACGCGATGGCCGGCCCGACGCCTGTCTCCGCGCTGATCCACGCCGCGACGATGGTTACCGCTGGTGTCTACCTGATTGCACGTACCCATGGTCTGTTCCTGATGACCCCGGAAATCCTGCATCTGGTGGGGATTATCGGTGCGATCACGCTGGTGCTGGCGGGTTTTGCCGCGCTGGTACAGACCGACATCAAACGCGTTCTCGCTTACTCCACCATGAGCCAGATTGGCTACATGTTCCTGGCGCTCGGCGTTCAGGCATGGGATGCGGCGATTTTCCACCTGATGACGCACGCCTTCTTTAAAGCGCTGCTGTTCCTGGCATCCGGCTCGGTTATCCTGGCTTGCCACCACGAACAGAACATCTTCAAGATGGGCGGCCTGCGTAAGTCGATTCCGCTGGTGTATGTCTGCTTCCTGATTGGTGGCGCGGCGCTGTCGGCTCTGCCGTTGATTACCGCGGGCTTTTTCAGTAAGGATGAGATTCTGGCCGGTGCGATGGCGAACGGTCATATTAATCTGATGGTTGCAGGTCTGGTCGGTGCGTTTATGACCTCGCTGTACACCTTCCGTATGATTTTCATCGTGTTCCACGGTAAAGAACAAATTCACGCTCACGCCGGGAAGGGGATTACCCATCATCTGCCGCTGATTGTGCTGAT
Source organism: Citrobacter sp. EC_71 (assembly GCF_019584005.1). Taxonomy (NCBI): domain Bacteria; kingdom Pseudomonadati; phylum Pseudomonadota; class Gammaproteobacteria; order Enterobacterales; family Enterobacteriaceae; genus Citrobacter; species Citrobacter sp. EC_71. The sequence goes on along the minus strand of NZ_VDAY01000006.1, from coordinate 144,068 downwards.
GATCCTGTCTACCTTTGTTGGCGCGCTGATTGTGCCGCCGCTGCAGGGAGTATTGCCTGCAACGACCGAACTTGAGCATGGTCGCGTCATGACGCTGGAAATTACCTCCGGCATCGTAGCGATTGCGGGCATCCTGATCGCAGCGTGGCTGTGGCTGGGTAAACGTACGCTTGTTACGTCGATTGCCAACAGTGCGTCGGGCCGCCTGCTGGGTACCTGGTGGTATAACGCCTGGGGCTTCGACTGGCTGTACGACAAAGTGTTCGTTAAGCCGTTCCTGGGCATTGCCTGGCTGCTGAAGCGCGACCCGCTGAACTCAATGATGAACATTCCGGCTGTCCTTTCCCGCTTTGCAGGTAAAGGCCTGCTGTTAAGCGAGAACGGTTATCTGCGCTGGTATGTGGCATCAATGAGCATCGGCGCTGTCGTTGTGCTGGCACTGTTGATGGTACTGCGTTGATCGTAAAGTGAATTTTATCCAAATTCGTTGAAAATCAGGCCTCTGTCAGAGGCCTTAAAAAGGAATAAAAATCGCCATGTTACTACCCTGGCTAATATTGATTCCCTTTATCGGTGGCTTCCTGTGCTGGCAGACCGAACGCTTTGGCGTGAAGGTGCCGCGTTGGATCGCGCTGATTACCATGGGACTGACGCTGGCGCTTGGCCTGCAACTGTGGTTGCAGGGCGGCTATTCACTGACGCAATCCGCGGGTATTCCGCAGTGGCAGTCTGAGTTTGTCCTGCCGTGGATCCCACGTTTTGGCATCTCTATCCATTTAGCAATCGACGGCTTGTCGCTGCTAATGGTAGTGCTGACCGGTCTGCTCGGCGTTCTGGCGGTCCTTTGCTCCTGGAATGAAATCGAAAAATACCAGGGCTTCTTCCACCTGAACCTGATGTGGATCTTAGGCGGCGTGATCGGCGTGTTCCTGGCCATCGACATGTTCCTGTTCTTCTTCTTCTGGGAAATGATGCTGGTGCCGATGTACTTCCTGATCGCGCTGTGGGGGCATAAAGCTTCTGACGGTAAAACGCGTATCACGGCGGCAACCAAGTTCTTCATTTACACCCAGGCGAGTGGTCTGGTGATGTTGATTGCCATCCTGGCGCTGGTGTTTGTGCACTATAAAGCGACCAGCGTATGGACCTTCAATTATGAAGAGCTGCTGAATACCCCGATGTCCCACGGCGTGGAATATCTGCTGATGCTCGGCTTCTTCATCGCCTTCGCGGTGAAAATGCCGGTGGTTCCGCTGCACGGCTGGTTGCCGGATGCGCACTCCCAGGCACCGACCGCGGGTTCCGTTGACCTGGCGGGGATCCTGCTGAAAACCGCAGCCTACGGTCTGCTGCGTTTCTCTCTGCCGCTGTTCCCGAACGCGTCGGCGGAGTTTGCGCCTATCGCCATGTGGCTTGGCGTAATCGGTATCTTCTACGGCGCGTGGATGGCCTTTAATCAGTACGACATCAAACGTCTGATTGCCTACACCTCCGTATCCCACATGGGCTTCGTGCTGATTGCTATCTACACCGGCAGCCAGCTGGCGTACCAGGGTGCTGTTATCCAGATGATTGCGCACGGTCTGTCCGCAGCCGGTCTGTTCATTCTGTGTGGTCAGCTGTACGAACGTCTGCACACGCGTGATATGCGTATGATGGGCGGCCTGTGGGGCAAAATGAAATGGTTGCCTGCGCTGTCGATGTTCTTCGCAGTGTGTACGCTGGGTATGCCGGGTACAGGTAACTTCGTTGGCGAATTTATGATTCTGTTCGGCAGCTACCAGGTGGTTCCGGTCATTACCGTGATCTCGACCTTTGGTCTGGTGTTTGCCTCTGTATACTCGCTGGCGATGCTGCATCGCGCTTACTTTGGTAAGGCGAAGAGCCAGATTGCCAGCGTAGAACTGCCAGGGATGTCGCTGCGTGAGCTGTTTATCATCCTGTTGCTGGTCGTGCTTCTGGTACTGCTTGGCTTCTATCCGCAGCCGATTCTGGATACCTCGCATTCTGCGATGAGCAACATCCAGCAGTGGTTTGTTAATTCCGTTACTACTACAAGGCCGTAAATCGCCATGACAATAACTCCACAACACCTGATTGCGCTGCTACCGCTGCTGATCGTCGGCTTGACGGTGGTGGTTGTGATGCTCTCCATTGCGTGGCGACGCAATCACTTCCTCAATGCCACGCTGTCGGTCATTGGGCTTAACGCCGCGTTGGTTTCGCTCTGGTTTGTTGGCCAGGCGGGCGCCATGGACGTCACCCCGCTGATGCGGGTTGACGGTTTCGCCATGCTCTACACCGGGCTGGTGCTGCTGGCGAGTCTTGCCACCTGTACCTTTGCTTACCCGTGGCTGGAAGGCTATGACGACAACCGGGAAGAGTTCTATCTGCTGGTATTGATTGCTGCCCTGGGCGGTATTTTGCTGGCAAATGCTAACCATCTGGCGGCGCTGTTCCTCGGTATCGAACTGATTTCTCTGCCGCTGTTTGGTCTGGTTGGCTATGCGTTCCGTCAGAAACGTTCGCTGGAAGCCAGTATCAAATACACCATTCTGTCTGCCGCAGCGTCTTCCTTCCTGCTGTTCGGTATGGCGCTGGTGTACGCGCAGTCTGGCAACCTGTCGTTTGTTGCGCTCGGTAAGAGTCTTGGTGACGGCATGCTGCACGAACCGCTGCTGCTGGCGGGCTTCGGTCTGATGATTGTTGGCCTCGGCTTTAAACTCTCGCTGGTTCCGTTCCACCTGTGGACGCCAGACGTATACCAGGGCGCTCCGGCTCCGGTTTCCACCTTCCTGGCGACGGCGAGCAAAATCGCTATCTTCGGCGTGGTGATGCGTCTGTTCCTGTACGCACCGGTTGGCGACAGCGAAGCGGTACGTACCGTGCTGGGCGTGATTGCCTTTGCCTCCATCATCTTCGGTAACCTGATGGCGCTGAGCCAGACCAACATCAAGCGTCTGCTCGGTTACTCCTCCATCTCTCACCTCGGCTATCTGTTGGTGGCGTTGATTGCCCTGCAGAGTGGCGAAATGTCGATGGAAGCGGTTGGCGTTTACCTGGCCGGTTATCTGTTCAGCAGCCTCGGCGCGTTCGGTGTGGTCAGCCTGATGTCCAGCCCGTACCGCGGCCCGGATGCCGATTCTCTGTTCTCCTACCGTGGTCTGTTCTGGCATCGTCCGATCCTCGCGGCAGTGATGACGGTAATGATGCTGTCTCTGGCGGGTATCCCGATGACGCTGGGCTTTATTGGTAAGTTCTACGTGCTGGCGGTCGGTGTGCAGGCTAACCTGTGGTGGCTGGTTGCTGCCGTGGTGGTCGGTTCCGCAATTGGTTTGTACTACTACCTGCGTGTTGCCGTGAGCCTGTACCTGAGCGCACCGCAACAGCTGAACCGCGATGCGCCGTCTAACTGGCAGTACAGCGCGGGCGGGATCGTGGTGCTGATTTCTGCTCTTTTGGTGCTGGTATTGGGTATCTATCCGCAACCGCTGATCAGCATTGTGCAGTTAGCGACGCCGCTGATGTAAGCGACCCGCTAAAACGAAAAAAACCCGCCAAGGCGGGTTTTTTTATGCGTGAAATCCGGTCAATTTAATAGCTGCCTGCTCACCAGCGGACCGCTAATGTCTTTCGCTGCGCGCTCCATGACTTCCTGAATGACAGAAGAGAGTTCATTGACCTCAAATTTTGCCACGTAGCCATCAGCTTTAACCCGGCGAACGTGATCTTCATTGGCACTACCGGAAAGCGAGGAGTGGATAACGACCGGGATTTTCTTCAGGCGTTCGTCGGTCTTGATCTTCCGGGTAAGCGTAAAACCGTCCATCTCCGGCATTTCCAGGTCGGTGAGCACCAGGGCTATCTTCTCGGTGATTGGCTTGCCTTCCGCCTGTGCTTCTGCGGAAAGCTGCTGGATTTTTTCCCATGCATCCTTACCTGTCACATGCATCTGATGCGGGATTTCCATGGCATTAAGCCCTTTCTCCAGCATCGCGCGAGCGACTTTCGAATCTTCTGCCACAATCGCCACCGCACCCGGCGTGATGTTGAATTTACTGGTTTTCAGGTCTGTCGCGCGTAAATCGTGATTGGACGGTACGATGTCGTAAAGGATTTGCTCAACGTCGAGCACCAGCGCCAGGTTGTTGGTCTCTTTATCGTCATCCAGGCAGGCGATACTGGTGATGTAGCGGCCGTTGACGGCTTTCTCGGCGGTATGCACCTGTTGCCAGTCCAGACGCATAATGTTTTCCACTGATTCCACCGCAAATGCCTGTACGCTGCGGGCGTATTCTGTAATGAGCAGGATGTTGAGTCCGGTCTCGGGTTTACAGCCCGCCACCGCCGGCAGGTCAATCACCGGAATCACTTGATCGCGAATGTTCACCATACCTAACAGCGGAGCTTTCATTCCCGCCGGACGCGTAAACGTCGGCATCGGCACGATTTCACGTAGTTTAAATACGTTGATGCCAAACAGCTCTGATTTCTGCTCCTCAACAGATTTGCCGAGGCGAAACAGCAGCAGTTCAAAACGGTTAGACAGGGTTAGGTTGGTCCTGTCATCAATATCTTTCTGGAAATTGTTCATCCTGTCCTCAGTGTGAAAGCCAGCCTTTTCACTGTTATCGGCACTGAGGCGAAAAAATAGAGCATTAAACGGTGAAAATGGCGAAATCGTGAGCCAGTTCTGTTGCCGGGAACAGCGTTCTGCACTCTTCGAGTAATCGCTGACAGCCTTTTTCATCGTAGCGTGAGCTAACGTGGGTCATGATCAAGCGTCCGACACTTGCTTTAAGCGCCAGAAGCGCGGCTTGTCGGGTTGAGCTGTGTCCACGACTATTGGCTTTCTCCTCCATTGACGAGTCCAGCGTAGTTTCATGCACCATCACATCCACGCCTTTAGCCAGTTCGAGGGCGCTTGCGCATGGGCCTGTATCGCCGAAAATAGCCACCGATTTTCCCCTGGTGGCCGGGGCAAGAAAGTCGGCACCGTTAATCGCGCGACCATCTTCCAGGACGATGGTTTTCCCGGCTTTCAAATCCTGAAACCACGGGCCGGATTTAACACCAGCCGCCTTCAGAGCACTGGCGTCAAGTGCACCGGGTTTGTCGTGCTCTTCAATGCGAAAACCATAGCATTCCAGCGGATGTTCCAGTGGATATGCCGTTACCTTACGCAGGCCGTCATCCACGATTTCACCTGCGGTGATTTCCACAATATCCAGAGGATAATCAGTCCATGAACCGCTCAGACGCAATGCGGTTTCGGTAAATTCCCGTAATCCTTTTGGTCCGTAAAGCGTCAGTGGCTTCACGTTCCCGGCCATCGAACGACTGCATAGCAGACCAGGTAAACCAAACAGGTGGTCGCCATGCAGGTGGCTGATAAAAATACGGTCGAGTTTTCCCGGATTGAACGGCGTGGCGAGCATCTGATGCTGTGTTCCTTCGCCACAATCGAAAAGCCACAGCCCCGGCTGAGTCGGGTGTTGCAGATTGAGTAAAATTGCCGTTACATTGCGTGAGCGGGTAGGAACTCCCGCTGACGTGCCTAAAAATAGTAATTCCATCTTTGCGTTACACTTTTCGCCATCAATAAGGCAGGGTGTTCAGGTTATCACAACAAAGGGGCAGACAATGATTCACTGGCAAGATCTCCACCATGCAAAGCTGAGTACACAAGAACTGTATGCCATTCTTCAGCTTCGCTGCGCGGTGTTTGTTGTTGAACAACAGTGTCCATATCAGGATGTGGATGGCGACGATCTGGTTGGAGAAAATCGGCACATTCTGGGCTGGCACAATGATGAGTTGGTGGCGTATGCGAGGATTCTGAAAAGCGATGACGATCTGGAGCCGGTGGTCATTGGCCGGGTGATTGTCAGCGAAGCGCTACGCGGCGCAAAACTTGGGCAACAGCTGATGACCCAGACGCTGGCATCCTGTGCGCAACACTGGCCGCACAAGGCGCTGTATCTGGGGGCGCAGGCGCATCTGCAATCGTTTTATGCGCGCTTTGGTTTTATACCGGTGACGGATATTTATGACGAAGACGGGATTCCGCACATCGGGATGGCGCGAGAAGCACATCAGGCATAAACAGGCGCAAACGGTCCAGGTTGTCTATAGTTAGCGGATACGTCAATAGAAAGGGAGAATACAATGTCTTTTCAATCTTATGAATCACGTATCGATGATGATCTGGAGCTCTTGAGCGAAACGCTGGAAGAGGTACTGCGTTCTTCCGGCGATCCGGCCGATCAAAAATATCTTGAGTTAAAAGCGCGGGCAGAGCGGGCGTTAGAAGAGGTGAGAAATCGCGTCAGCCATGCCTCTGACAATTATTATTTCCGCGCGAAAAAGGCCGTTTGCCGTGCAGATGACTATGTGCATGAAAAACCCTGGCGTGGAATCGGCGTTGGCGCCACGGTCGGTTTAGTGATGGGATTGTTGTTAGCACGGCGATAAATTCCGCTCCGTCAGCGCATTTGTTCGTACTCCCTAACTGGGGGTACTGCTTTTTCTGTTCAGTACCCCGTATAATAAGAGGTTTTTAACAGGGAGAGGTCCGCGTGCAATCAATCACTACTGCGCTGGAAGGTCTGATGCGTCATTTGTCGCAAGAGATACCGGCAGCACCTGGAATTCGTATTTACGACATACCTTTCCCTCTGAACGATGCGTTTGACGCTTTAGGATGGCTGGCCAGTCAACCCGTCTGGCCCCAGTTTTACTGGCAGCAGCGTAACGGCGACGAAGAAGCCGCTGTGCTGGGTGCCGTTGCCACGTTTTCCTCGCTGGCATCCGCTCAACAGTTTTTACGTCAGCACGACAACCAACCTGACCTGCGTATCTGGGGCCTTAATGCGTTCGAGCCCCGGCACGGCAATTTGTTGTTACCGCGACTGGAATGGCGACGCTGCGCCGGGGTGGCAAGCTTACGGCTACACCTGTACAGCGATGTTTCGCTGCGTGAAGACGCCGCACGCGCGGTTGAATTTATCTCCACGCTGGCCAATGTTAAACCGTTGCCCGCGTTGCGTTTGAGTTTGACGGGAGAACAACACTGGCCAGATAAATCCGGCTGGATAGACCTGATAAAACTTGCCACGCACACCATCAATGGCGAAGAACTCGACAAAGTTGTGCTGGCGCGAGCGACAGATTTACAGTTTTCACAGTCGGTGAATGCCGCTGCGGTGATGGCTTCCAGCCGTCGCCTGAACCTCAACTGCTACCATTTCTTTATGGCATTCTCTGCCGACTCCGCTTTTCTTGGCTCTTCCCCTGAACGTTTGTATCGGCGGCGTGATACGGCGCTGCGCACCGAAGCGCTGGCCGGAACCGTTGCCAATCACGCTGAGGATCATCGCGCCTGGCAGTTAGGCGACTGGTTGATGAAAGATGATAAAAACCAGCGCGAGAATATGCTGGTGGTCGAAGATATTTGCCAGCGGCTGCAAAGCTGTACGCAAACCCTTGATGTGCTCCCCCCGCAGGTGCTCAGACTGCGCAAGGTGCAGCATCTACGCCGTTGTATCTGGACGGAGCTGAATCAGGCCGACGATACGCTTTGCCTGATGCAGCTCCAGCCGACGGCGGCAGTTGCAGGCATTCCGCGTGAGCTGGCGCGCGAATTTATCCAGCAAAATGAACCCTTTGAACGCGAGTGGTATGCCGGCTCTGCGGGTTATCTTTCTCTGCGCCAAAGTGAATTCTGCGTGTCATTACGTTCGGCGAAAATTAACGCCAACGTGGTCCGGCTGTATGCCGGTGCGGGGATCGTGCGTGGTTCAGATCCTGAGCAAGAATGGCAAGAAATAGACAATAAAGCGGCAGGACTGCGCACTTTATTACAGATGGAAGGGTAATGAGTTGTATATTACCGACTCATATCAAAAATCCATTTATTCGATTCTTTATACTGTGTCGCAATATTGATACCGGACAATCTCATGTCAGTAAGCGCATTTAACCGACGCTGGGCGGCGGTCATACTGGAAGCACTCACTCGCCACGGCGTCAGGCATATCTGCATTGCCCCTGGCTCTCGTTCTACACCGTTGACGCTGGCAGCCGCGGAAAATCCTGCTTTCATCCACCATACCCATTTTGATGAGCGTGGTCTTGGGCATCTGGCCTTAGGTCTGGCAAAAGTGAGTCGCCAGCCTGTCGCCGTGATTGTCACGTCCGGTACGGCGGTGGCGAACCTGTATCCTGCATTGATTGAAGCGGGCCTGACCGGTGAAAAACTGATTTTACTCACGGCTGACCGACCGCCAGAACTTATCGACTGTGGCGCTAATCAGGCGATTCGTCAGGCCGGCATGTTTGCTTCTCATCCGTCGCAAACGCTCTCCTTACCGCGTCCAACTCAGGACATTCCGGCAAGCTGGCTGGTGTCCACCATTGATAATGCCCTGGCCGCGCTGCATAGCGGAGCGGTTCATATTAATTGTCCGTTTGCCGAACCGCTGTATGGCGACATGGACGAAACGGGGATCGCCTGGCAGCAGCGCCTCGGCGACTGGTGGCAGGATGATAAACCCTGGCTACGTGAAGCGCGTCGGCTGGAAAGCGACAAACAACGTGACTGGTTTTTCTGGCGACAAAAGCGCGGCGTAGTCATTGCCGGCCGTATGAGCGCGGAAGAGGGCAAGAAAGTTGCGCAATGGGCGCAGATGCTTGGCTGGCCGCTGATTGGCGATGTGTTGTCGCAAACCGGACAACCCCTGCCGTGTGCTGACCTGTGGTTGGGGAATGCGAAGGCGGTGACTGAGTTACAGCAGGCGCAGATAGTGGTGCAGCTTGGCAGTAGCCTGACCGGAAAACGACTCCTGCAATGGCAGGCCAGTTGCGATCCGCAGGAATACTGGATTGTCGATAATATCGAAGGTCGCCTCGATCCGGCGCATCATCGTGGACGCAGGCTGGTGGCGAAGGTTGGTGACTGGCTGGATCTGCATCCGGCGGAAAAACGCCAACCCTGGTGCGTGGAAATCCCGCGCCTGGCGCAACTGGCATGGCAGGCGGTGGAAGCCCGTCGCAACGTGTTTGGTGAAGCGCAATTAGCCCATCGTATTCACGAATATCTGCCCGAACAAGGGCAACTGTTCGTGGGTAACAGTCTGGTGGTGCGCCTGATTGATGCACTGTCGCAGCTTCCGGCTGGTTTCCCGGTCTATAGCAACCGTGGCGCGAGCGGCATTGACGGTCTGCTGTCAACGGCGGCGGGCGTACAGCGCGCCAGCGCAAAATCAACGTTGGCTATCGTCGGCGATTTATCTGCACTGTATGATCTCAATGCGCTGGCGTTATTGCGTCAGGTTTCCGCGCCGTTTGTCCTGATAGTGGTCAATAATAACGGTGGGCAGATATTTTCCCTGCTACCGACGCCGGCAAGTGAACGTGAACGGTTCTATCTGATGCCGCAGAACGTGCACTTTGAGCATGCCGCAGCCATGTTTAACCTTAAATATCAGCGCCCAGAAAACTGGGAGCAACTGGAGAACGCGTTGACAAATGCCTGGCGTACTCCTGCGGCAACGGTTATTGAGCTGGTGGTGAACGAAACTGACGGGGCGCAAACCCTGCAGCAACTGCTGGCGCAGGTAAGCCATCTATGATCCTGCACGCCCAGGCGACCGTTAGCCAGAGTGGATCACCCTGGCTGGTTTTCCTGCACGGTTTCTCCGGCGACTGTCGGGAATGGCACACGGTCGGCGAAGCGTTTCAGGATTATTCGCGGCTATATATCGACCTGCCGGGACACGGCGGTTCCGCCGAGATTAAGGTGAGCGGGTTCAATGATGTCTGTGCGTTATTGCGTAACACCTTGCTTAGTTACAACATACTTAGCTACTGGCTGGTGGGATACTCTCTGGGCGGCAGAGTCGCGATGATGGCGGCCTGTCAGGAGATGCCCGGACTTTGCGGTCTGGTCGTTGAAGGTGGACATCCTGGCTTGCAAAGCGAGGAGGCACGCGTTCAACGTCGTCTTTCAGATGGCCGCTGGGCCGCGCGTTTTCGCGCAGAGCCTCTGCGTGAGGTATTTAATGACTGGTATCAACAGCCGGTATTTTCCTCGCTGAATGCGGCGCAAAGAGAGGCGCTGGTCGATCTGCGTAGCCAGAATAACGGGCATACGCTGGCGGCGATGCTGGAGGCCACCTCGCTTGCCGTACAACCTGATTTACGTGCGCAACTCACTGCGCGCACATTTCCGTTTTATTATTTATGTGGTGAACGTGACGATAAATTCCGCGCGCTGGCGACGGAAATGTCAGTACCAAACCATGTGATTCGTAATGCCGGACACAACGCGCATCGGGACAACCCCGCTGGCGTGGTGGACTGTCTGGCTCAGATTCTACGTCGCTGACTATAGGACACTTTATGATCTATCCTGATGAAACAATGCTTTACGCACCGGTAGAATGGCACGATTGCTCTGCAGGCTATACCGACATTCTCTACGAGAAATCCACCGACGGTATCGCCAAAATCACCATTAATCGTCCACAGGTACGCAATGCTTTCCGTCCTGTTACCGTAAAAGAGATGATCCAGGCGCTGGCGGATGCCCGCTATGACGACAACATCGGTGTGATCATTCTGACCGGTGCGGGTGACAAAGCGTTTTGCTCAGGCGGCGATCAGAAAGTGCGTGGCGATTACGGCGGATATCAGGATGACGCCGGTGTGCATCACCTGAACGTGCTGGACTTCCAGCGTCAGATTCGTACCTGTCCGAAACCGGTCGTGGCGATGGTAGCAGGGTACTCCATCGGCGGCGGCCACGTGCTGCACATGATGTGTGACCTGACCATTGCGGCGGAAAACGCCATCTTTGGTCAGACCGGCCCGAAAGTGGGTTCCTTCGACGGTGGTTGGGGTGCCTCTTACATGGCCCGTATCGTGGGTCAGAAAAAAGCGCGTGAAATCTGGTTCCTGTGCCGTCAGTACGATGCGCAGCAGGCGCTGGACATGGGCCTGGTCAACACCGTGGTTCCGCTGGCGGATCTGGAGAAAGAGACCGTACGCTGGTGCCGTGAGATGCTGCAAAACAGCCCGATGGCGCTGCGTTGCCTGAAAGCGGCACTGAACGCCGACTGCGATGGACAGGCAGGTCTGCAAGAACTGGCCGGTAACGCCACCATGCTGTTCTACATGACGGAAGAAGGTCAGGAAGGTCGTAACGCCTTTAACCAGAAACGTCAGCCTGACTTCAGCAAATTCAAACGGAATCCGTAATGCGTAGCGCGCAGGTATACCGCTGGCAGATCCCCATGGACGCGGGGGTGATTCTGCGCGACAGGCGGTTAAAAACGCGTGACGGGTTGTATGTTTGTCTGCGTGACGGCGAGCATGAAGGGTGGGGAGAGATCTCCCCGCTGCCGGGCTTCAGTCAGGAAAGCTGGGAAGAGGCGCAAACCGAGCTGCTGTCCTGGGTACAAGGCTGGTTGCAAGGGGATGATTCTTTACCACAGCTGCCTTCTGTCGCTTTTGGCGCAAGCTGTGCGCTGGCCGAACTGGCTGACGCTCTGCCGGAGGCTGCAGACTATCGTGCTGCTCCTCTGTGTACGGGCGATCCTGACGATTTGGTGCTGCAACTGGCGGATATGCCGGGCGAAAAAGTCGCCAAGATCAAGGTTGGGCTGTATGAAGCGGTTCGTGACGGAATGGTAGCCAATCTGCTGCTCGAGGCGATTCCGGAGCTGCATCTGCGACTCGACGCCAACCGCGCCTGGACGCCGTTGAAAGCCCAACAGTTCGCGAAATACGTCAATCCAGAGTATCGCGGACGCATTGCCTTCCTTGAAGAACCATGTAAAACGCGCGATGACTCACGCGCATTCGCACGTGAAACCGGCATCGCTATCGCCTGGGACGAAAGTCTGCGTGAAGCGGATTTCACCTTTGAAGCCGAAGAGGGCGTCAAGGCTGTGGTTATCAAACCTACGCTGACCGGTAGTCTCGACAAAGTGCATGAACAGGTTGCAGCAGCGCATGCGCTTGGTCTCACCGCCGTTATCAGTTCATCTATTGAGTCGAGTCTTGGCTTAACCCAACTGGCGAGAATTGCCGCCTGGCTGACGCCGCAGACCATTCCGGGTCTGGACACGCTGAGTCTGATGCAGTGCCAGCAGGTACGCACCTGGCCGGGTAGCGCGTTGCCGTGTATTGCCGTTGATGCGCTGGAACGCCTGCTATGACCTCATGGGAAACGCCCGCTAGCGCAAGCTTAGCGGGCACTGACTGGCCCTGGCGCGACTGGCGGCAGGTTCGTGCGCAGGCGCCAGCGCTGCGCCTCAACGATGAAGTATTAAGCTGGAGTGAGCTCTGTACCCGCGTCGATCATCTGGCCAGCGGCTTTGCCGCTCAGGGCGTGGAAGAGGGCGATGGCGTCCTGCTCCGCGCATGGAATCATCCGCGAGCCTTGCTGGCCTGGATCGCGCTGTTGCAATGTGGGGCGCGGGTTTTACCTGTGAACCCACAGTTGCCTCAATCGCTGCTTGATGCGCTGGTCCCGGACTTAACGCTACGTTTTGCCCTGGATCTGGAGGCCGCTAACGCGTTTCCCGGGCTGGAACCGTTGCAGATGCAGGCGCTGCCAGGCGCACATGCCGCCGCGTGGTCGCCTCAGCGCTTGAGCACAATGACGTTAACCTCAGGTTCCACCGGATTGCCGAAAGCGGCGGTTCACACCTGTCAGGCACATCTGGCAAGCGCGCAGGGCGTGCTGTCATTAATGCCGTTTGGCGCTGAAGATGACTGGCTGCTTTCATTGCCGCTGTTTCATGTTTCCGGCCAGGGTATTTTATGGCGCTGGTTGTTTGCCGGGGCGCGAATGACCGTGCGCGACAAGCAGCCGCTGGAGCAAATGCTGGTCGGCTGCACCCATGCCTCGTTGGTCCCCACACAGTTGTGGCGCTTGTTGGTCAATAAAACGCCGGTCACGCTCAAAGCGGTGCTGCTGGGCGGCGCAGCTATTCCTGTTGAGTTGACGGAGCAGGCGCGCGATCAGGGGATTCGCTGCTGGTGCGGTTATGGACTGACGGAATTCGCTTCCACCGTTTGTGCGAAAGAGGCGGATGGTCTGGCTGATGTCGGTTCAGCCTTAGCGGGCAGAGAAGTCAGAATCGTGGATGACGAAGTCTGGCTGCGTGCGGCCAGCATGGCGCAAGGTTACTGGCGTAACGGACAGCTTATTCCTTTAGTGAACGCGGAAGGGTGGTTTGCTACCCGCGATCGTGGGGTGTTAAAGGACGGCAAGTTAACCATTATCGGTCGTATGGACAATCTGTTTTTTAGCGGTGGGGAAGGCATACAGCCAGAAGAAGTGGAACGCGTGATTGCAGCGCATCCGCAGGTTCTGCAGGCCTTTATTGTCCCGTTAGAAGATAAAGAGTTTGGTCATCGTCCGGTGGCGGTCGTTGAGTATGACACCAACGCTGGCGATGCCAATCTTGCAGAGTGGGTTAAAGATAAGCTGGCCCGTTTTCAGCAACCGGTATGTTGGCTGACGTTGCCACCTGAACTGAAAGCCGGAGGGATTAAAATCTCTCGTCGCGCGTTGGCGGATTGGGTAAGTGCTTCATCATTAACATTAAGAAAATATTAATTACATTTCTCATTTTTGCCATTCCGTCGCTATTGTCGTTTTGTTTATCAGCTAAAGTGTAACCTGATGTGAAATTCATTAACAAAAGGTGCGCTATGGAATGGCATGTGAAGAAGTCTTGCTGTCACAAGAAAGCAGGGAGGCTCTATATCGTACTTTGCGATAGCGGTGGTTCGCTTAAGATGCTTGCTGAAGCGCAATCTTCCGAACGGGTTAAGCCCGGGGATCTCCTTTCACCGCTGAAAGACGCACAGTATTGTGTTAATCGTGATGCATCCCGTGTGATTAAAATAATCGATGCCAGACAGTACATTTGTGACGAATGGGAGCGCCTGTTACGACTGTCGGCAGATAAATGAGCTCAGCGCCGGTGCTGGTCAGCAGGCAGAAAAATCGTCATTAAACCCGCCATGATGCACAGTACCCCAACCAGCGCCTTCACTGAAAATGTTCCCTGCCAGCCGGGCAGAATCATTGATGCGACCCAAACCAGCACATAGCTGAGGCTGAGCAGGGCATAAGCCTTGCTCAGGGCGAGCTGGTGCAGGGCCTTATGCCAGCAAATTACCGACAGTAAATATCCCGCCAGCCCACTAAAAAGAGCCAATGCGCCAGCGTTGAGAGCGAATACGGCGGAGAGAAATTTCAGCGGTTGCAACATCGGCGGCAGGTTATCCATCGCAAAGCCGAGACTTAGCTGGGCAGCCGAGGTGATAATAACGCTACATAATCCCCAAAAAATGCCCATTACACCGCGCTCCCAAGAATGAATATGCCGGCGATTATCAGCCCCACACCCAGCCAGTGGCGCGTTGCGACCGGTTCGCGCCAGATTTTCCAGGCGGCCAGCGTCACCCAGACAAAATTCAGGCTCAGCATGGGATAGGCGATGCCAACAGGGATATTCTGCAACACCACCAGCCAGAGCAGCATAGCCAGGCCGAGGCTTGCCAGGGCCAGCCCAATCCATTGCGTAATATGGCGTTTTCGCCTGCCTGAAGGTACCGGACGCGTTGCCTGCTTCTGGCATAACTGTCCGCATACGCTGAGCAGGCTGGCGAAAATTAATACTATCCAGATCATTTCGGCCGATACTGAATCAGGACCAGACGCCCCTGGTTATCGATATAATCAGCGGGAGGAATGGCTAGTTGATTAATATCTTCATTCTTATCAATCGAGAGCACGAGGGTAATATTTCCTTGCTGACGGTGTTGGGCTAACCAGTCGACAAAGTCCGTCCGACTGACAAAGCGCCCTTGGGCATCCGGATAGCTGAGGCCGTATTTCAACTCGCCTGTTTGTCCGTATAGCATGATGTCGTCACGCTTCAGGCTCCAGGCCAGCCCCGCAGCGAGGCCAACGCTGTCGGTGAGAATATAGCGGCTGGATTCCAGCGACTCTTTGGTCATCTCGACAAAAAACTGCGGTTGTTTAGATTCCATGACCCGATCGGGAATGGAGAAGCCAAACAACAGCGCCAGTCCTAATGGGCAAAACGCGGCAAATTGCCAGTTCTTCTCGCGGTTATTTAACGTATACCAGCCAAAGAGCGTCCAGATGAGAAAAATACCCCATGCACAAAAAACCTTATAGGTTTCGATATGCGACCAGATAGGCGTTTTCAACGGTCCCAGCGTGGAAACAATAAACGTGGCGATAATGCCTACCACACCAAACAGAACGTTGATCCAGCCATTCACACGCAGCGCGGCTGAACCTTTTTGCGCAGCCTGCAGGCCAAAACGCGCCGTTAATATCGCCAACGGCGCGAAGCAGGAAAGAATATAGGTCGGCAGTTTTCCTTTTGCGATGCTGAAAAACAGGATCGGCATGCTAATCCAGCTTAGCAGGTATAGTGTGCTGCGCGGAACATCTCGTTCCCGCCAGCCCGTACGCAGTGCGCCGGGAAGCAGCCCGAGCCACGGTAACGCGCCAGCCAAAAGCACGGGAATGTAGTACCAGACAGGGGCCTTATGTTGGGCATCATCCTGGGCGAAGCGTTGAATGTGTTCGACCCAGAAGAAGTAATGCCAGAAGTCCGGCTCACGCTGAGCAATCGCTACACCCCACGGCAGCACAATCACGACGCAGCCGACGACTGCCAGCAGGCCGTAGACGATCAGGTCTTTCCAGCGTTTTTGCACGAAAACCCACGGCAGTACGCTGAGCACAGGAACGGCAAGCGCCAGGAAACCCTTGGTCATTACGCCCATGCCGCAGGTTAGCCCTAACAGCAGAAAGGCAACGATTTTGCGTGTTCTGGTAGTGGCCTGCATCCCCTCCCAAAAGCAGCACATGCCCGCCATCAGCCAGAGTGCGATCATAGGATCGAGTACCGCGTAGGTACCGATGCTATAGACCGAAAAAAAGGTTAAAAAGATAACTGAAGAGAGTACGGCGGTACGCTTATCCTGCCACATCCGCATGGCAAGCCAGGCTACCAGTAGCGCCGTCAGCAAGGTGGCAAAAATAGCGCCCGCTCTGACGCCAAAATTATTGGCGCCAAACAGCCATTGCCCGATGCTGTTCAACCAGTATCCGGCAATCGGTTTTTCAAAATAACGCAGCCCTAAAAAGTGCGGAACGATCCAGTCGCCAGAGGTCAGCGTCTCCCGACTGATTTCGGCATAGCGCGTTTCATCAGGCTGCCACAGCAGACGACTATTAATAGGTAAAATAAAATACAGCGCGATAAAAGCGATAAATGCCAGGGCGTTACGTACCGATTTCATTGTGTCATATCCACGGGTTGCTGACAGCCGATCCATCCCTCTCTGCCGGGAATCTTCCCACGCACGATCCGCCCGGTTGGCAGCGCACTGATATCGTCCGGTAGCAGATCCCCGAGCGGGCAAAACGTAATCCCCATGTCGGCAGCACGAGTGAGCAATTCGTCAAAATTCTGCTGAAAGGCAATACCTTCCACTTCTGCATGAATGGTGTACACCGGTGTCTCTCTGCTCATCTGGATGTGGGAGAGAATATAAGCATTAAAGTCCACCGCCTGAACCTCTTGACCCACCACTTCATCCCATGTGGGTAATGTGACAGGAATTTGCGGCGTACCTGTTTTCCCGGACGCCAGCACAGGACGGAATAACGACGTTCCACGACAGTCGCTGTTATAGCGCAGATGGAACGTTTCTTTGGCATGGACGACGCGGTCGTCGGCACGCCATCCGGCAACGGCGGAGCAGGTAACGGGCTGATTGATGATAGCTTCAAGGGCGGTAATGCCACGTGAAATATCATCAATTAGCTCTTTGTCATTCCAGTTTCCGCTTCGCGCCTGCCAGGCATGGTGATCCCAGGCATGCAAACCGGTTTCATGAAGCAGGGCGGTTTGCGCAATAATGGCCGCATTGGCCTGGCCGATCTCTTTTCCCGGCCATGCTGTACCCGCCAGCAAAATATCCCACCCGTAGAGCGATGCTGCGTTTGAGCGCAGCATCTTCCACAGAAATTGTGGCTTCACCAGGCGCCAGAGATGGCGTCCCATGTTGTCAGGTCCCATGCTAAAGAAAAAACTTGCCCGAACGTTATGTCGGTTCAATGTCTCCAGCAGGCGGGGCACGCCTTCGCGTGTCCCCCTGAATGTGTCGACATCAATGCGCAAGCCAACTTTGGTCATGATGTGTGTTCCGTGATATCCACACTGCGTAAGAAGAAGTCCAGCGTCTCTTCTACCGTTTCCTGCATCTCAATGGTGGGTTCCCAGTTCAGGCAACGTTTTGCGTTGCGAATATTGGGCTTACGGTGCTCAACGTCCTGATAACCTTTACCATAGTAGGTGCTGCTTTCGACGTCGCGGAAACCGGCAAACGGCGGAAAATGCTGACGTAATGGATGTTTTTCAAAGCAGGTTAGCAGCATTTCTGCCAGTTCCTGAATACTCGCTTCGTTTTCCGGGTTACCGATGTTGATAATCTCGCCGTCACAGCGTCCGCCTTCATTTTCAATAATGCGGTACAGGGCTTCGATACCATCGCGAATATCGGTAAAACAGCGCTTTTGCTTGCCGCCTTCAATCAGCTTAATCGGTGAGCCTTCCACCAGATTGAGAATCAATTGGGTGATGGCGCGTGAGCTGCCGATACGCGCGGCGTTAAGACTGTCCAGACGCGGTCCCATCCAGTTAAACGGACGGAATAGGGTGAAGCGCAACCCCTCTTTTTCGCCGTATGCCCAGATTACGCGGTCCAGCAACTGCTTGGAAACGGAGTAGATCCAACGTGGTTTATTCACCGGGCCGACGATCAGATTCGAGCTGTCCTCATCGAAGACTTTATCGGTACACATGCCGTAGACTTCGGAGGTTGACGGGAAAATGATGCGCTTACGGTACTTCACGCAGTAGCGAATGATTTTCAGGTTCTCTTCAAAATCGAGTTCAAACACGCGCAGTGGGTTGCGGGTATATTCGATTGGCGTGGCGATCGCCACCAGCGGCAATACGACGTCGCATTTTTTCACATGATATTCAATCCATTCGGAGTGAATGCTAATGTCGCCTTCGACGAAATGGAAACGCGGATGTTGCAGGAAACGCCCAATTGCGTCGCTGCCAATATCGAGTCCATATACTTCGTAATTGTCTTCTTGCAGCAGGCGCTCGGTCAGGTGGTTACCAATGAAGCCGTTAACGCCAAGGATCAGCACGCGTGTACGACGTTTGCTGGTGGTAACGGACTGGCTGTTCAGACGAGAACCGGGTACCAGGCCCAGAACCTGCGCCAGCTGTGAGCCTTGCATCGCAATACCATCGCCAGCTTGTCCGGTAATAATCTCCAGTGCGCCATCGGCACAGGCGATCAGCAAAGGCGACACGGAGATGACGGTGCCTGGTTGGGCTGCAAGGTCATTTGTGCAAACACGCGACGACCAGACGGTGAACTTTTGCGTGCCAACATAGCTAAATGCACCCGGCCACGGATCGCTGACGGCGCGGACCTGGTTATGCAGCTCTGCGGCAGGTTTGTTCCAGTCCAGGAAGCTATCTTCCGGCGTGCGGCGGCCAAAACAGGTAGCCTCTGCTTCCTGTTGCGGGCGTTCTGCGTAATCCCCCGCTTTAATCGCGGGCAGCGCCTGTTCCAGCAGGTGACGCGCAGCCTGGCACAATTTATGGTGCAGCGTTAACGCCACATCATCCGAAGAGATAGCGACAGACTGCTGGGCGATAATAGCGCCAGCGTCTGCACGTTTGACCATGCGATGAAGCGTGACGCCGGTTTCGGTTTCGCCATTGACCAATACCCAGTTCAGCGGCGCGCGGCCGCGGTATTTTGGCAGCAGCGAGCCGTGCAGATTAAATGCCCCCTTAGGCGCAAGACTGAGGATCTCCTCACTCAGTAAATGGCGATAGTAGAACGAGAAGATAACATCGGGTGCCAGTTGGCTAATGCGCTCGATCCACAAAGGATGATTAACCTCGTCCGGGGCGTAAACCGGAATACCGGCGCTGGCGGCGAGGCGGGAAACAGAGCCAAAAAACGCTTTTTCACCGGGGTTGTCGGTGTGCGTAAAAATTGCGGCGATTTCATAACCTGCATCCAACAAGGCCTGGACACCCTGACATCCCATATCGTGATAGGCAAATACGACGGCTTTCATGCGCGGTTTTCCTCGGTTGACTGCGTGGTTTGTGGGCGGATAACGTGTTGAACAAAATAGCGGGGGCGGGCGCGGACATCGTTATAGATGCGACCGATATATTCGCCGAGTAAACCCATGCCAATGAACTGTGCGCCGATAAAGGTAAACAGGACGGCAAACAGCATGAATACCCCTTCCGCGGCCCACTGCGGGCCGAGCGTCAGGCGTAACACAACAAGCAGAACGGACAGCGTAAAGCCCGTGGCGGCAATCACGCTGCCGAGCAGGCTCAACATACGTAACGGCGTGGTGGTCAGACAGGTCACCAGGTCATACATCAGGTTGATCAGACGCATGAAGCTGTATTTAGAGTCACCAAATTCACGCTCTGCATGGTGCACCGGGATCTCCGTGGCGCGACGGGCAAAAATGTTGGCCAGAATCGGAATAAAGGTGCTGCGCTCCTGGCAATGCAGCATGGCATCGACAATATGGCGACGATAGGCGCGTAGCATGCAGCCGTAGTCGCCCATCGCTTTACCGGTAGTGCGCTGAATCAGGTGGTTGATCACACGCGAGGCGGTCTTACGAAATACGCTGTCCTGTCGG
The DNA here is from genome assembly GCF_019584005.1 of Citrobacter sp. EC_71. NCBI lineage: Bacteria > Pseudomonadati > Pseudomonadota > Gammaproteobacteria > Enterobacterales > Enterobacteriaceae > Citrobacter > Citrobacter sp. EC_71. Next base: position 124,234 of record NZ_VDAY01000006.1, on the reverse strand, counting down.
TTCTGGCGTACCGTTCCGACCACATCGAAACCTTCATCTGCGGTGGCGACCAGCCGGGGGATCTCTTCCGGCGGATTTTGCAAATCGGCATCCAGCGTGATGATCAAGTCACCGGTGACATGGCTGAAACCGGCCATAATTGCCGAGTGCTGGCCGTAATTGCGGTTCAGCAGAATAGAAACGATCTGGCTGTTCGGCGCCTGTGAAGCGTCCATCATCAGTTGCGCGGAACGGTCGCTGCTGCCGTCATCGATCAGCAAGATTTCATAATCTTTGCCCAATTTTTCGCAGGCGGCGCTGGTGCGTCTGATTAATTCTGGCAGGCTTTCCTGTTCGTTAAAAACAGGAATGACCACTGAGACTTTCTTGATCGGTGTGGCTTCAAACATAGTTATTGTCCTGCAATCTCGCGAAGCGCCGTAATGACCCGCTGGGTGTCGGTGGCGGTCATATCGGGGAACAATGGCAGCGAGCAGATGCGTGCGCTATTCCATTCTGTATTTGGCAGCGAAAGCGTGGTGAAGCGTTCGCGGTAATATTTTTGCGTATGGGCTGCACGAAAATGCAGACCGGTGCCGATATTTCTGGCCTTCAGCGCTTCCATTAAGGCATCTCTGTTCAGGCCGCAGCGCGCTTCGTCAACACGAATGATAAACAGGTGCCAGGCGTGAACGTGGGACCAGTGGGGCAGGCTCAACGGTTGAAATGGCGTATCGGCCAGCGCCTGTTGATATTCCTGGGCAATTTGTGCGCGGCGCGAGTTCAGTTGTTCCAGCTTCTTCAGCTGTACCAGCGCGATGGCGGCATTGATATCTGTGAGGTTGTATTTGTATCCTGGCGCCAACACTTCGGCCTGCGGCGCACGGCCGTAGGTTTGTCGATCGAAAGCATCAACGCCCAGGCCGTGAAACTTCAGACTGCGAAGCCGCTGGGCAAGCTGGCCGTCATCGGTAACAATCAGCCCACCCTCCGCACAGGTGATATTTTTGATGGCGTGAAACGAGAAAATAGCGGTGCCGCGCGCGCCAACATGACGACCCTTATATAACGTCCCTACGGCGTGTGCCGCATCTTCGATGATCGGAATGCCATAGCGCTCGCCAATGGCATAAATCGCGTCAAGGTCGGCGGGGGCGCCAGCGTAATGCACCGGAATAATTGCTTTGGTTCGTGGCGTGATGGCCGCTTCAATCTGCTCTGGTGTGACCATGAGCGTATCGCGATCAACATCGACCATGATTGGTGTGGCACCCAGCAGGATAATCATATTGAGGGTAGAAACCCACGTCATCGATGGCGTGATGACCTCATCGCCCGCACCGATGCCCAGCGCCATCAGCGTGATGTGCATTCCAGCAGTGGCGGAGCAGACGGCAACGGCATGCTTATTTCCCGTGAGCTGGCAGAAGGCTTCTTCCAACTGTTGATTTTGCGGGCCGGTGGTTATCCAGCCAGAATCCAGAACCGCCTTCACTGCGGCAAGCTCTTCAGCTCCCATAGCCGGGCGAGAGAAAGGCAAAAAGTCAGACATCATTATTCCTTCAAGCCATTTAACGCACCGACGTTTTATTTTTAGCGATAAACAGGGGCGTCGTTAATTATTTATCAGGCTTCAAAGGTTAATGACTGAAGGTTAATTTATCCTTAAGAGTTTAAGGTTCGAGATATAAAGGAAAATAACGGTGTTTTTAATTTATTGTTTTGAAATCAAATGAATTTTACAGAAATTGCGTGGCGTAAACGGCATTGCTGTTTACCGTAGACAGGTCAATGCAATGCCGCAATTCAGAGGGTTTATTTTATGCCACTATTAGAATGATAACTTAGAGTAATCCTTTCAGGGTTAACGTCTTACGCGTGGCGACATTTAAGTCGTACGTGCCAAGATCTTCCGGTTTAACCCAGGCGAACGCCTGAAACTCTTCGTTAATGTTCACTTCACGATTCTCCGTGACACAATCAAAGATAAGATAGATCATGTAAATCTCTTCCTGGCTGCCATCGGCATAGGTTTTGGTGCGAATATCATCACTGAAGGTCCATGGGGTAATTTCTGATAACACGAGCTGTTCGCCCAGTTCTTCCCTCACTTCCCGACGCAATGCTTCTTCGATGCGTTCGCCCGCTTCAACACCGCCGCCAGAAAGCGCCCACTGGCCGGGGAACACGCCACGGTCATCAGCCATTTTGCACAGTAAATAACAGCCATTATTTTGTATTAATGGACAAACAATCGTTCTTTGGCGCATAAGTCGGATCCTTGTAGGGGAATACTGAGAATTCCATCGTGTGCCCATCTTACCTTTTGCTGGCGGCAGAAAAAACGCTTCCGTGACGATTAACCCTTCTTTAACTGAGGAGAAAGGGATGTTTGTTGAAAACGAGGAGTAGCTACGTTCGATTCTGCAATTAGCCGCAGAATTTAACCTTAACTCAAACTTGCAAGTAGTATTTGGTTACAATATGCCATTGCATCGCTTTTTTAGCTCATTGATTCCTTGTCATCTGGCAGTACAATTCCTCGGTTTTGGGGCTATGTTTTGATTCTTGCTGGAAAGGATAGAAAATGAAAAAAAGTTTAATGTTGGGTTTTGCCGGAATGCTGTTTGTTTCCGCGTCGGCGAGCGCAATTAGCATTAGTGGCCAGGCGGGCGAAGATTACACCAACCTTGGGTTTGGTATGGGAACTGAGTCTACCGGACTGGCGGTCAGCGGTAACTGGATGCATAACGATGACGACGGCGATGCAGCCGGTCTGGGACTGGGTCTGAATATTCCGCTTGGTCCGTTGCTGGCAACCGTTGGAGGAAAAGGTATTTATACTAATCCTAATGATGGTGATGAAGGCTACGCGGCGGCAGTTGGTGGCGGTCTGCAGTGGCCGATTGGCGATAGCTTCCGCCTGTTTGGTGAGTACTATTACTCTCCTGATTCGCTTTCCAGCGGTATCGACAGTTATGAAGAAGCCAATGCCGGTGCGCGTCTGACAATTATGCGCCCGCTGAGCATTGAAGCCGGTTATCGCTACCTGAACCTGGCGGGTAAAGATGGCAACCGCGATAACGCGATTGCTGATGGTCCGTACGTTGGGGTTAACGCCAGCTTCTGATATTTCTGGCGCGGCGTTCAGTCGCGCCTTCCCCTCTCCATGCGCTATAGTGTTTTCATCATAAAAGCAGGAGAACACGATGTTAAACGTGGAGATGCTATCCACCGGGGATGAAGTGTTGCACGGACAAATCGTCGACACCAATGCCGTCTGGCTGGCTGATTTTTTCTTTAATCAGGGATTACCGTTAACCCGCCGCAATACGGTAGGGGACAATCTTGACGATTTGGTCGCTATTTTACGTGAACGTAGCGAACACGCCGATGTGCTGATCGTTAATGGCGGTCTGGGGCCAACCAGCGATGATTTAAGCGCGCAGGCGGCGGCAACGGCGAAAGGCGAAGGGCTGGTACTGCATGAAGCATGGCTGGCCGAGATGGAGCGTTATTTCCGCGACCGTGGCCGCGTGATGGCGCCGAGCAACCGAAAACAGGCTGAGCTTCCTGCCAGCGCTGAATTTATCAATAATCCTGTCGGCACCGCGTGCGGATTCGCAGTGAAGCTAAACCGTTGCCTGATGTTCTTTACGCCTGGCGTGCCATCGGAATTTAAAGTCATGGTTGAGCATGAGATTCTGCCGCGTTTGCGTGAGCGTTTTTCTCTGCCTCAACCACAGCTCTGCCTGCGATTAACCACCTTTGGCCGTTCTGAAAGTGACCTGGCGCAGAGTCTGGATCCGCTGCCTTTGCCGCCGGGAGTAACAATGGGCTATCGCTCGTCGATGCCGATTATTGAGCTGAAGCTGACCGGGCCGGATTCCCAACGAGACGCCATGCTGGCACTGTGGCCTGAGGTGAAGCGGGTTGCCGGACAGAATATGATATTCGAAGGTACGGAAGGTTTGCCTGCGCAAATCGCCCGCACGTTGCAGGAGCGGCAATACAGTCTGACGCTGAGCGAACAGTTCACCGGTGGCTTAGTTGCACTCCAGCTCTCGCGCGCTAATGCCCCTCTGTTAGCGAGCGAGGTGGTTCCGTCCCAGGAAGAAACGCTGGCGCAAACGGCGCACTGGATTACCGAGCGACGCGGCAAACACTATGCCGGGCTGGCGCTGGCAGTATCGGCATTCGAAAGCGAACATATTAACTTTGCGCTGGCAACCCCGGATGGGACACATGCCTTGCGCGTAAGGCTTAGCGCTAATCGCTACAGTTTGCCGATTCGTCAGGAAGTTTGCGCGATGATGGCGCTGAATATGCTGCGTCGTTGGCTAAACGGCCAGGATATTGCCAGCGAACACGGCTGGATTGAAGTGGTTGAATCGCTGACGATTTAAGCATTGATTGGGAAGGCTACAAACCTTCCCAACCTGACTCACTCTGTAACATCGCCAGGCAATAGCCCGGTAATTAACTGAACCAAATTATGATCAATTCCATTTTCCAGCATCATGCGAGCGATACGTAAGGCTTCTTCTTGCGTACCTTTTTGCACTCCCTGTTCAATCCTTGTTCTAATCCTTGCTGTATCCCTTCTTGTAGGCCATGGTGGTGGCCTTCTTGTCTTAGCCTCTCTGCGATTGTCATCAACCTCTCCTTGTGATGGGGGGAACGTTCGGCAACCTCATGGATAAATGCGCTGACGTGAGAAACATTGCCGTATCGTAGCAGGTAATTAAATAGCGTTTGCAACTGGCTGTCATTAGCGGTGCTTGTAACTAAAAGCGAGACCAGACGGTCCACCAGCCCCATCAAATCACGCTGCATCATGCGGTGTAGAGGTGGTTGATTTATCCATGGTAGTCCGTCACCTGAAGGAGAAGTTGGCATGACGGTACCTACTTTTAACAAGGGCTGCATGGGAGGATTTGGCTATTTGCGCGGGTGAATCAGAGATAAATACGCCCGATTGCAACGTATTCAGATAGGCGGAACAGAGTACGCAAAAATGCCCGGTAACAAACGCCACCGGGCAACAGAGTTAACCCAATGCTTTGGCAAGCAGGGTGATAGGATGTTCGCAGCGTTTGCTTGTAGACATCTCTATCTGCCATTTACAGGTTTCACAGTCGGTGACAACGATATCGGCACCGCTTTCTTCAATTTGGCGGAATAACGGTGCGCCAATCGATTGTGATGTCGGGTAGTTTTCCTTTTTAAAGCCGTATGTCCCGGCGATTCCGCAACACTGAGAATCTAACACCGTCAGCTCCAGTCCCGGAATTTGGCGCAACAGCTCCAGCGTGTAGAGCGTCCAGCCCATTTTCTCCATATGGCAAGGCGTGTGATAGACCACTTTCAGCGGCAGCGTTTTCAGCGGCAACGTTTTGCCTTCATCCAGCTTGCGCCACAGCCAGCGGGTCGCCAGCTCAATATGTTCGCGCAGGCCCGTGTTGTCGACGTCCAGCACTTCCGGGTACTCATCGCGGAGTGCAAAGGTACAGGTTGATGAGGTGGCGATCACCGGAATGCCTTTCCCGTCAATCGCTTCCCTGAGCGAGGCCACGTTGCTCACCGCCTGCTTGCGTGCTTTATCGGTAAAGCCGTTGGCGATCAGCGGTACGCCGCAGCATTTCTCTTTGCTCAGCAGCTGTACGCCGGTTCCCATGGCGTTCAGGACCTTGATCAGGTCTTTACCGAGTTGCGGATGGTTGTAATTCACAAAACAGCCGTGGAAAAAGGCGACCTGATCCGGATACTGCGCCTGCTGCGCGGCAACGCTGCGATACCAGCGGCGGAACGTGCCAAAGGAGTATTTCGGCAGCGTACGGCGATGGTCGATTTTCAGCGCGTAGTCCAGCAACTGGCGTACCGGTTTCAGCGAGGTGGCGGTATTCACTATCGGCGCGAACGGGGTGGATACACTTCCCATTAAATCCGTATGGCTTAAAACAAAATTACGCAGCGATGGACGCGTAGTGTCATATTTGGCGCGCGCACGCTGGATGATATCGCCAATTTTCACATCTGACGGACACGCCACTTCGCAGCGCTTACAGTTGATGCAGTATTTCAGCGCGTCGTCGTATAATGCGCCATCTTTCAGGCGCAGACGCTCACCGTCCGGTCCGGCTTGTTTTGGGCCAGGGTAGCCCGGATTGACGCGACTTACCGGGCAGGCGGTGGTGCACACCGTGCATTTGATACAACTTTCAAAACGTGTGTCGCTCATTGCTGTCCTCCTGCACGTTTCGCAATGTCATGTGCGGCGTGTAAGGCACTGACTGCGCATACGCCGCCTCCGCAACCCTCGGCAATAGGGTCGAAACCACCGAGAACAGAACCGATGGCATACATATTTTCTACCGTTTTACCCGCCAGTGACGGGCGCAGCGTAGCGTCGGTTGTGACGCCAAACTTTTGCCACGGTTGCGGATCGAAGACGTCGCGTTGATACCACTCGGCGCGGGTGGCGGTTTGCTGTACATCCAGCCCGAGGATCGGTTCGTGGATGGCCTCTCTCGTGGCGATCAGTCCGCTGCTGAAAAAGCTGCCGCTGGCGAGCACGGCGAAGCGCGGACGCAACGGGATATCGGCATGGTTACGGGTCCAGATTTCACTGACTACGCCGTCCTGACAGGTGATTTTCTTCACTTCATCACCCGGCATCCAGACGCCGCCCTGGCGCACAAACTGGCGCTGTAATTTGTTGTGCAGACGCATACCCAGTACTGAAGGCGGTAGAGTCGGTAACAGCGTCAACGAGCAGGGAAGGCGCTCGTTAAGCCAGTGCCAGAGGCGCTCATCCACCAGGCCGAAACAGGCTGGCATAATGATCATGTCGCAGGTTTTTGCCTGTGGCAGTAAAGCATCATAGAGCAGCGACCATTTATCTTCGTTGTCCAGCAGGCGCGCAATATTGACGGCGCGAAACTCGGTCGGGTTATCACGCAGGACATCCAGCTCGGGCAGATCGATTTCTGCTGTCTCGACGCTAAGATTACGTTGGCGCAGCGAGGCCGCGGCGAGATGCGCCTGAAAATCCAGTAAACCGCTGATACCGACAACGCAGATACGCTGTGCGGACAGTGGCCACACCGGAACTTCTGGGGAACTTAACCAGGTTGAGCGCAGGGTGCCCAACGGGGTTACGCGTTGATGTGACTGGCGTACCTTGCCCTGCAAATGCGTTCCGCATTCATCCAGCAGATCCTGCGCCTGCTGGGCCAGCTCCAGGACGTTCTGTGTTCCGATGGTGCTATACGGATGCGTGGGCGCCTGAGTACGCAGCGCATTCAGACCTGCTTCTATCTCTACCACCGGTTGACCATCGGGTAAGTTGCTGAGCAAATCCAGTGAGCCGGAGGAAAAATGCAAGGCGCTTTGGCCGCGCGTGACAATCGTACAGCGCAACCCGCTTTTTTGCAGCTGCAGGCCGCACAGCAGTCCGGCCAGGCCGCCGCCGATAATGACGGTATCAAATTTCATCCTGGTGCTCCTTTTCCAGACCGCACAATCCCTGATAGACCCAGCGCGTGAATTCGCTTTCGCGCAGCGCATCTCCCCAGGCGATAGGCTGCACGCCTTTCCAGCGCTCATTGAGGAAATCGGAAAGCTGGGTGATAGATTGCGCAGCAGTGGTGACATTAAAACGTTGCAGTAAACCTGCGGCGCGGCAGGCGCACAATTCGCCCTGGCAGGTCCCCATACCAACGCGGGTACGGCGACGTAAATCGAGCAGGCTGTTGACGGTTAAATTCTCGACGGCGTATTGCACTTCGCCCGCGGTGACCGCTTCACATTCACAGACCAGGCTACGGTGCTGACGACCTTTGCTAAGCCACGCCGGGGTGCGATCGCCGTGACGGTAGACCGCCGAACCGCGCAACGGCGCAGGCAATGAAATTACGCGTTTCAGCGTGTGCTCGGTGGATTCCTGCGAGCCTGGCAGCGCGGTGTCTGCCGTGGTGCAAGGTTGAGAATTGCCCAGCTTGCGGCAAACGGCATCGGTGGCCCATTCCGCCATCAGACGGTAGGTCATCAGCTTACCGCCGGTAATGGTGATAAACCCATCCAGTCCGTCACGTTCAGCGTGATCGAACAGCACAATACCGCGGCTGACGTTACGACCGCTTGGATCGTCGTCGCTGGCGACCAGCGGTCGCACACCTGAGTAGGCGCGTAAAATGCGTGTTTTCGCCATAATCGGCGCCAGTTTCTCGCCTTCGCGCAGCAGAATATCGACCTCTTCTGCGGTGACGCGGTTGCTGTCAATATCGTCGTAATCAATGTGCTGCGAGGTGGTACCAATGAGCGAAATGGTATCACCAGGCACCAGAATATCGGCGTCAGAAGGTTTACGGCAGCGATTAATGACATGCTGGTTTATACGATGATCCATAATCAGCAGCGAACCTTTGGCCGGGAACATCCGGATACTCAGATCGGCATATTCTGCAATGCGCTGGCCCCAGATCCCGGCGGCATTCACCACCACCGGCGCATGCAGGGACTGCATCTCACCCGTCAGATGATTGCGAACGTTAACGCCGCAAACCGTTGCCCCTTCGCGAATCAGCCCCGTCACTTCATGGGCCGTTAAGATAACCGCGCCATGCTCACGCGCATCCAGCATGTTGGCGGCGGTTAAGCGGAAGGGATCGACCGTACCGTCCGGCACTTTAACTGCGCCAATCAACTGTGGGTTGACGGAAGGTTCGATAATGCGCGCCTGCTTAGGGTCAATCGCTTCTGCGCGAATACCGGCCTCTTCACAGGCGCGAATAAAGGTAGCCTGGAAGGAGAGCTCATCCTCCGGCAGGGTAATAAACAGACCGTCCGTCGGCTCAACGCAATGACGGGCGATACGTTTCAGAATTTGGTTTTCGCTGATGCACTCACGGGCAGATTCAGCGTCGGTGACGGCGTAGCGCGCACCGCTATGCAGCAGGCCGTGGTTACGTCCGGTCGCGCCCGTGGCGATATCGTGGCGTTCCACTAAGATGACGCGCAACCCGCGCAGCGCACAGTCGCGTGCGATCCCTGCACCTGTTGCTCCTCCACCAATGATAATCACGTCACTTGTTTGCGAGTCGCGAGTTTTCATTGTTTTTCCTCACAGTTCGTTTTTTATCATTTAGCCACATAAAAAACATGGATTGTTTGATTTCGCGCATAATCGCTCATTATTCGAAAATGAAACGTGATTCCGTGCGCCTTTATGAACATTTGTCATAAATCTGTAACAATATGTGCTGCGTTTCACATTTTTGTTAGGTATCTTTCCTTAACATCGCGGCCACACTGGAAGCGGTAGGGTAGTAATGACGAACTGCAGTGTTTACTTCGAATGAAAGACGGCCACGGAGGCTACACTATGTTGAGTATTTTTAAACCAGCGCCACATAAGGCGCGTTTGCCTGCTACGGAGATCGATCCGACATATCGTCGATTGCGTTGGCAGATTTTCCTGGGGATTTTCTTTGGTTATGCCGCGTACTATCTGGTACGTAAGAACTTCGCCCTGGCGATGCCATATCTGGTTGAGCAGGGTTTCTCTCGCGGCGATCTGGGTTTTGCCTTATCCGGTATCTCCATCGCTTACGGATTTTCGAAATTCATCATGGGGTCCGTTTCGGATCGCTCGAATCCGCGCGTTTTCCTGCCAGCGGGTTTGATTCTGGCTGCCGCAGTGATGTTGTTTATGGGCTTTGTGCCGTGGGCGACATCGAGCATTGCGATTATGTTTGTGCTGCTGTTCCTCTGCGGATGGTTCCAGGGGATGGGGTGGCCGCCGTGTGGCCGTACCATGGTGCACTGGTGGTCGCAGAAAGAACGTGGCGGTATTGTTTCCGTCTGGAACTGTGCGCACAACGTGGGCGGCGGTCTGCCTCCTCTGCTGTTCCTGCTCGGTATGGCCTGGTTCAATGACTGGAAAGCGGCGCTGTATATGCCTGCTTTCGGTGCGATTGTGGTTGCGCTGTTCGCCTTTGCGATGATGCGTGATACGCCGCAGTCCTGCGGTCTGCCGCCTATCGAAGAGTATAAAAACGACTACCCGGACGATTACAACGAGAAAGCGGAAGAAGAGCTGACTGCGAAGCAGATCTTCATGCAGTATGTACTGCCAAACAAACTGTTGTGGTACATCGCTATCGCCAACGTGTTTGTTTATCTGCTGCGCTACGGCATCCTGGACTGGTCTCCGACCTACCTGAAAGAAGTGAAGCATTTCGCACTCGATAAATCATCCTGGGCCTACTTCCTGTATGAATACGCGGGTATTCCGGGCACGCTGCTGTGTGGTTGGATGTCGGATAAAGTCTTCCGCGGCAACCGTGGTGCGACCGGCGTGTTCTTTATGACGCTGGTGACTATCGCGACCATCGTTTACTGGATGAACCCGGCAGGGAACCCGAACGTTGATATGGCTTGTATGATTATCATCGGCTTCCTGATCTACGGCCCGGTTATGTTGATCGGCCTGCACGCGCTGGAACTGGCGCCGAAAAAAGCGGCGGGCACGGCGGCAGGCTTTACCGGACTGTTCGGTTATCTCGGCGGTTCTGTGGCGGCGAGCGCCATTGTCGGCTACACCGTTGACTTCTTCGGCTGGGACGGTGGCTTTATGGTGATGATTGGCGGTAGCGTGCTGGCGGTGATTCTGCTGGTGGTCGTCATGATTGGCGAAAAACGCCATCACGAAGAAATGCTGCAGAAACGTAACGGGGGCTAATTTATGAAAACCACATTGAAAAGTCTCAGCGTGGCGCTGATGCTGGCTGGTATGGTTGTTAGCAGCGCGGCGGTCGCCGCCGATAAAATCGTGATTGCGCACCGTGGGGCAAGCGGTTATTTACCTGAGCATACGCTGCCCGCGAAAGCGATGGCCTATGCTCAGGGCGCGGATTATCTGGAGCAGGATTTGGTGATGACCAAGGATGACCATCTGGTCGTCCTGCATGACCACTATCTGGACCGCGTCACCGATGTCGCTGAGCGTTTTCCGGATCGTGCGCGTAAAGATGGACGTTATTACGCTATCGACTTTACGCTGGATGAGATCAAATCGCTGAAATTTACCGAAGGCTTTGATATCGAAAATGGCAAAAAGGTACAGACCTACCCTGGGCGCTTCCCAATGGGTAAATCTGATTTCCGCGTGCACACCTTCGAAGAAGAGATTGAGTTCGTTCAGGGACTGAATCACTCAACCGGTAAAAACATCGGCATTTACCCGGAAATGAAGGCGCCGTGGTTCCATCACCAGGAAGGGAAGGACATCGCTGCGAAAACGCTGGAAGTGCTGAAAAAGTACGGGTATACCAGCAAAAACGACAAGGTTTATCTGCAGTGTTTTGATGTCGCGGAGTTAAAGCGCATTAAAAATGAACTGGAACCAAAGATGGGGATGGATCTCAATCTGGTGCAGTTAATTGCGTACACTGACTGGAATGAAACCCAGGAGAAAAAGCCGGACGGTAGTTGGGTTAATTACAACTACGATTGGATGTTCAAACCGGGTGCCATGAAACAGGTGGCGCAGTATGCGGACGGCATTGGGCCGGACTACCACATGCTGGTTGATGAGAAGTCGAAAAAAGGCAATATCTCGTTAACTGGTATGGTTCAGGACGCGCATCAGAACAAGATGGTGGTGCATCCTTATACGGTTCGTGCCGATCAGCTACCGGATTACACTACTGACGTAAACCAGCTGTATGACATTCTGTATAACAAGGCGGGCGTTGACGGGTTGTTCACCGACTTCCCCGACAAAGCAGTGAAATTCCTGAATAAAGAGTAATGGCACAAGGCCTGTGATGCACCTCCGGTCACAGGCCTTATTGGATAACGTTATAAACTGTTAGATAAGGCCGTCTGCTGTCAACGTTTCCATACAAGCCTGCAGGAGAAATAAAGGGCTGCCGTCCACCGGCGGCTCTTTTGCCAGTAACGATATCTGTCGATAGAACGTCGGCTCCAGCGCCACCGAGCGTATCTCCCCGCCAACGGCTTTCAGCGTTAACTCCGGTAATAACGCAATACCCAGCCCCTGACGAATAAAACTCATCGCGGTATCCGGATGGTTAAATTCGTATTTAATAACCGGCTCGATACCTTTCTCTTTAAATAGCGTCATGATGCTTAATTCATAGCGACCTTTACTGATAATCAGCGGTTCTCCCACCAGTTGTTCAACCGTAACCGCGGTATGGGCTGCCAGAGGATGGCTTTCGGGAACCACGACGGTAAATTTGTCGCGATAGACCGGTACGCAGTACATGCCGCTCACCGGAAAATGCACAAATCCGGCATCAATATCCCCGCTGCGCAGGGAATCCACGATCGCCGTGCTGTTCTCTTCGAAGGGAATGATTTTGATGTGCGGATGGTGCTGCTCGAAGTGGTGGATAATGCCCGGTAAAATGCAGGCGCAGGCGCTGGGAAAGCAGCCGATGCGCAGGGTTCGGGCTGGTTTTTTTCGCTCCTGCTCGGCAATCTCTTTCACCGCGTTGGTTTCTGAAACGATCATGCGCAGGTGCGGTACGATCCGTCTTCCAACGGGGGTGAGCTGAATGTCTTTGCGGCGCTCGCGGATAAGACATTCGACTCCCAGCTCTTCTTCAAGCGCCGAAATTGCCTGGCTTACAGCGGATTGGGTCATATACAGCCGCTTACTGGCTTCGGTAAAACCGCCGCATTCAAGCACCGCAAGCAGGGCGTGGATTTGGGTTAATGTCATTAGTTCCCTCTAATTAACAATATTAAAACGATTAATTTCTCTAATATGATGAACCTGTTTACACTTGCGGTCTACCGTATAAATCACATTTTGACGCACCTCTCCGTTGCTCAGTTGAGTTGAGCGTTGCCTGCGTGCGCCGTCTGGACAGGTTGTCGAATATGAAAGAAAAACTGTGGACGAAAGATTTTTGGGCAATCACGATCATTAGCTTCATTATATTCTTTGTGTTTTATGTCCTGCTTACGTTATTACCGATCTATATTTCGGATCGCCTGCACGCCACGCCGGATAAAGCCGGCTTATTGGTCACCTTCTTTTTAGGTGCCGCAATTGTTGTACGTCCATTCGCCGGGCAATGGGTGGGGAAATATTCGAATAAAACGATTCTGGTGCTCTCTTCTCTGGCCTTTTTGGTTGTCACTGCGCTGTATCCTGTTTGCCACTCAATTGAATCGCTGCTGTTTATTCGGGTGCTTCATGGGGTGACGTTTGGCGTCATTACCACGGTAAAAGGAACGATTTCCGCGCGGCTGATACCGGCCTCCCGACGTGGGGAGGGCATCAGTTTTTTCTCGTTGGCCATGGGACTGGCAATGGTTGTGGGGCCCTGGGTGGGGCTGAATATGGCACGCTGGGGCGCTTTTACCACCGCTTTCTGGCTGTGTAGCGCGGTTGCCGCGCTGGGTATTATCCTGTCATTGATCGTCGCCGTACCGCCGGTCATCCGTCATGCCGACGGCTCAAAACCGAAGCTGGGATTTGCGGCAATGTTTGACCGTGCCGCGCTGCCTTTCGCGATGGTGACGTTTTTCATGACCTTCTCCTATGCGGGCGTTTCTGCTTTCCTCGCGCTGTATGCGCGCGAGTTGGATCTGATGGCCGCCGCCAGTAATTTCCTGTTGTGCTACGCTATTTGCCTGATGATCTGTCGAACCTTTACCGGCAACATTTGTGATAAAAAAGGGCCGAAATACGTGGTATATCCGTGTTTGCTGGCCTTTACAGTGGGACTGGTGGCGCTTGGCTACACCAACGGCAGCATCATGATGATTATTGCCGGGGGATTAATCGGCATTGGTTACGGTTCGGTCACGCCGGTATTCCAGACACAAATTATTAGCTCGGTGGAACCGCATAAAATTGGCATCGCCAATTCGCTATTCTTTAATGCGATGGATGCGGGAATGGCGATTGGCGCGTTCATTATGGGGATGATGGTCGAGGGCGTGGGCTATCGGGCGATTTATCTGGTAGGGGCGCTGCTGGTGGTTTTAGCCGGGGCGCTGTATATCGCGCAGATGAAACGCCGCGGAGCGATGCCGCTGGTTAGCGCACATGAAGTGCACTAACCGTTACAGCTCAAGTTCAATATCGCCTTTTGCCCGGCAACAGCAGGGCAATATTTCACCCGGCTGAATAAAGGCCAGAGGTTCTGCAATCCAGTCCACCTGTCCCGCTACCAGGCGGGTACGGCAGGAACCGCAGTAACCCTCACGACACTGGTATTCGACTTCAACATTGTACGATTCGAGTGCGACCAGCAGGGAAGGGTGTTCATCCTGGCACAGCAGCTGTGTGCCAGAGATGCGTAGAGTAACGCGGCTCATCAGAGTTGGAAGTTACTCAGATCGTCGGTATCAACTTCGGAATCGATCTGGCCGACCAGATAGGAGCTGACTTCCACTTCCTGCGGCGCAACCTGTACGTTATCGGACACCAGCCAGGTGTTGATCCACGGGATCGGGTTAGAGCGCGTCTGGAACGGCAGATCCAGCCCAACAGCCTGCATACGAATGTTGGTGATGTACTCAACGTACTGGCACAGAATATCTTTGTTCAGGCCGATCATCGAACCGTCACGGAACAGATAGTCCGCCCATTCTTTCTCTTGCAGCGCGGCCTGCACGAATAGGTCGTAGCACTCTTGCTTACACTCTTCTGCGATTTCCGCCATCTCTGGGTCGTCTACACCGCTGCGCAGCAGGTTCAGCATGTGCTGCGTACCGGTCAGGTGCAGGGCTTCGTCGCGGGCGATCAGACGAATAATTTTCGCATTGCCTTCCATCAGTTCACGTTCGGCGAAGGCGAAGGAGCAGGCGAAGCTGACGTAGAAGCGAATGGCTTCCAACGCGTTCACGCTCATCAGACACAGGTACAGCTTTTTCTTCAGCTCACGCAGGTTCACGACAACCGTTTTGCCATTAACGGTATGGGTGCCTTCCCCTAGCAGATGCCAATAGCTGGTCATCTCGATCAATTCGTCATAGTAGCTGGAAATGCCTTCCGCGCGCTTCTGGATCTGCTCGTTGGTAACGATATCATCAAACACCACCGCCGGATCGTTCACGATGTTACGGATAATATGGGTGTAAGAGCGCGAGTGGATAGTTTCAGAAAACGCCCACGTTTCGACCCAGGTTTCCAGTTCAGGAATCGAGATTAACGGCAGCAGCGCGACGTTCGGGCTACGACCCTGAATGGAGTCCAGTAACGTCTGATACTTCAGGTTGCTGATGAAGATATGCTTTTCATGCTCCGGCAGCGCCTGGAAGTCGATGCGATCGCGGGAAACATCGACCTCTTCCGGACGCCAGAAGAAAGAGAGCTGCTTTTCGATCAGTTTTTCGAAGATGTCATATTTTTGCTGATCGTAGCGGGCGACGTTCACCGGCTGGCCGAAGAACATCGGTTCCAGAAGCTGATCATTTTTCGTCTGTGAAAAAGTGGTGTATGCCATTGATGTGAATCCTTTGTGGGATGAGCGCCGGATGCGGTATAAACACCTTATCCGGCCTACAAACCGTGCAATCGTAGGCCGGGTAAGCGTAGCGCTACCCGGCAACATTCATCAGATCTTACATGCGCCGCTTTCGCAGCCATCGTCCTGAATGGACGGTACCAGATCGTCCTGAGTATCTTCCGCACCATCGCGGGTGTTCTGATAATACAGCGTTTTGACGCCAAATTTGTAGGCGGTGAGCAGGTCTTTCAGCAACTGCTGCATCGGCACTTTTCCTGATGGGAAACGCGTCGGATCATAGTTGGTGTTGGCAGAAATCGACTGATCAATAAACTTCTGCATGATACCTACCAGTTGCAGATAGCCGTCGTTGTTCGGCATTTCCCACAGCAGTTCGTAGGCGTCGTGCAGGTGTTCGTAGTCCGGCACGACCTGACGCAGAATCCCATCTTTAGACGCTTTGATGCTCACGTAGCCGCGCGGTGGTTCAATACCGTTAGTCGCGTTAGAGATCTGCGAAGAGGTTTCCGACGGCATCAGCGCAGACAGCGTGGAGTTACGCAGGCCGTGAGTTTTGATGGACTCGCGCAACGCTTCCCAGTCCAGGTGCAGTGGCTCGTCAGAGATAGCATCAAGGTCTTTCTTATAGGTATCGATCGGCAAGATACCCTGGGAGTAAGTTGTTTCGTTAAACCACGGGCACGCGCCTTGCTCTTTTGCCAGCTCGTTAGAAGCTTTCAGCAGGTAATACTGAATGGCTTCGAAGGTTTTGTGGGTCAGGTTATTGGCGCTACCGTCAGAATAACGCTTACCGTTTTTCGCCAGCCAGTAGGCGTAGTTGATGACGCCAATACCCAGCGTACGACGGCCCATCGCGCCGCGTTTGGCGGCCGGGATTGGATAATCCTGATAATCCAGCAACGCATCCAGCGCGCGCACCGCCAGTACGGCCAGTTCTTCCAGCTCGTCCAGGCTCTTAATCGCGCCGAGGTTGAACGCGGACAGCGTACACAGCGCAATTTCGCCGTTTTCGTCGTTAACGTCGGTCAGCGGTTTGGTCGGCAGGGCGATTTCCAGACACAGGTTGGACTGGCGCACCGGAGCGACTACCGGATCGAACGGGCTGTGGGTGTTGCAGTGGTCCACGTTCTGGATATAGATACGGCCTGTAGAGGCACGTTCCTGCATCATCAGGGAGAACAGTTCGACCGCTTTCACGCGCTGTTTACGGATGCTGTCGTCGTTTTCATATTGGGTGTACAGACGTTCGAACTCGTCCTGATCGGCGAAGAACGCGTCGTACAGCCCCGGCACGTCGGACGGGCTGAACAGGGTAATGTCGCCGCCTTTCAGCAGACGGGTGTACATCAGCTTGTTGATTTGTACGCCGTAGTCCATATGACGCACGCGGTTGCCTTCAACGCCACGGTTGTTTTTCAACACCAGCAGGCTTTCGACTTCCAGATGCCACATTGGGTAGAACAGCGTTGCCGCACCGCCGCGCACGCCGCCTTGCGAGCAGGATTTCACCGCGGTCTGGAAGTGCTTGTAGAACGGAATACAACCAGTGTGGAACGCTTCACCGCCGCGAATCGGGCTGCCCAGCGCACGGATGCGGCCGGCGTTGATACCGATACCGGCGCGCTGAGAAACGTATTTCACGATAGCGCTGGAGGTGGCGTTGATGGAATCCAGGCTGTCGCCGCACTCGATCAGTACGCAGGAGCTGAACTGACGGGTTGGGGTTCGCACGCCGGACATAATTGGCGTTGGCAGAGAAATTTTGAACGTTGAAACGGCATCATAGAAACGTTTTACATATTGCAGACGCGTTTCACGTGGATAGTTAGAGAACAGGCAGGCCGCTACCAGAATGTAGAGGAACTGCGCGCTTTCATAAATCTCACCGGTGACACGGTTTTGCACCAGATATTTACCTTCTAACTGCTTCACCGCAGCGTAGGAGAAGGTCATATCACGGTCGTGTACGATGAACGAGTCCATCTGCTTGAACTCTTCTTCCGTGTAGTCTTCCAGCAGATGATTGTCGTATTTGCCCATTTCAACCATTTTCACGACATGGTCGTAAAGTGCAGGCGGTTCAAACTCGCCGTAGGCTTTTTTGCGCAGGTGGAAAATAGCCAGGCGGGCAGCCAGGTACTGATAATCCGGCGCCTCGCGGGAGATCAGGTCGGCGGCTGCTTTGATGATCGTCTCATGGATATCGGAAGTTTTGATACCGTCATAAAACTGAATATGAGAGCGCAGCTCGACCTGAGAAATCGATACGTTATTCAGTCCTTCTGCCGCCCAATCCAGAACTCGGTGGATTTTGTCGAGATTGATGCGCTCTGTACTACCATCACGCTTTGTCACCAGCAGACTCTGATTCATGTGGTTTTTTACCTGTCCGTGAAAGAAAAAATATCCCCCATATTATCCACAGAGTCATGTTGTGACTAAGTCTGTGGATAAATACTATATGTAGGGGTTGTTTGATAAAATAGACGCTATATGGTGAGTATTCTAGTAGGGATTCTTTTCAGCACAAGAGTTGATTTTGACGTTAAATTGAGGTTGCAAAAGGGTAAGAATCGCTAAGTGCGCGTCTTATAAGGCCTGGCGGGGATGTCAATAATTGAGAAAAAAAATAGAAAATTTGATCGAGTGCTGATTTCTTCATCTAAGGCGAAGAAAGTTCTTTTGATCTGGCACAGGATTTGTAGGCCCGATAAGCGAAGCGCCATCAGGCCCTGTTCCTGTCAGCATACCGGGTGGCGGCGTTAGACGCCTTATCCGGCCTACAGAAAGTGGTTAATCAACGCTGGCGGTGGTATGGACCATATAGTTCACATCAACGCCCGGACCGAGTTTGAAGCTGTTGGTGATCGGGTTGTAATGCAAGCCGGTCATATGACGCTCTTTCAGCACGGTCTGATCTACCCACTGTAATAACTCTGCAGGCTTAATAAATTTTTTCACATCATGCGTGCCTTTCGGCACCATGCGCAAAATATATTCCGCTCCGACCACGGCCATCAGCCAGGATTTGCCGTTGCGGTTAAGCGTGGAGAAAAACACTTCGCCGCCCGGTTTAACCAGCCTGGCGCAGGCGCTGACCACCGACTGCGGGTCCGGCACGTGCTCCAGCATTTCCATGCAGGTCACCACGTCATACTGGTGCGCATGTTTTTCCGCGTGCTCTTCGACGGTTTCCTGGACGTACTCGACCTGGATACCGCTCTCCAGCGCATGCAGTTTTGCTACCTGTAACGGTTCAAAGCCCATATCCAGGCCCGTGACGGTTGCGCCTTCGCGCGCCATACTTTCTGCCAGAATGCCGCCGCCGCAGCCTACGTCGAGTACCTTTTTACCAAACAGGCCGCCTGAGCGCTCCGTGATGTAACCCAGACGCAGCGGGTTAATGCGGTGCAGTGGCTTAAATTCACCCTCAAGGTCCCACCAGCGTGACGCGACTGCTTCAAACTTGGCAATTTCTTCATGGTCAACGTTGTGGCTTACCGGGGGTTTTTCGGCATTCATTGGGGCTTCTACTCCTAAATTTGCGATGCAAATGAGTATATCAGCCTGACGGGATGAATAAAGCCTCTGTCAGGGGGAATCCATTTACCTGAATCTGTGCGAATGTGTTATAATTTGCGACCTTTGAATCCGGGATACAGTAGAGGGATAGCGGTTAGATGAGCGACCTTGCGAGAGAAATTACACCGGTCAACATTGAGGAAGAGCTGAAGAGCTCATATCTGGATTATGCGATGTCGGTCATTGTTGGCCGTGCGCTGCCAGACGTCCGAGATGGCCTGAAACCGGTTCACCGTCGCGTACTTTACGCCATGAACGTATTGGGCAACGACTGGAATAAAGCCTATAAAAAATCTGCCCGTGTCGTTGGTGACGTAATCGGTAAATACCACCCTCATGGTGATACCGCCGTTTACGACACCATTGTTCGTATGGCGCAGCCATTCTCCTTGCGTTACATGCTGGTAGATGGTCAGGGTAACTTTGGTTCTGTCGATGGCGACTCCGCAGCGGCGATGCGTTATACGGAAATCCGTATGTCGAAAATCGCCCATGAGCTGATGGCTGACCTGGAAAAAGAAACGGTTGATTTCGTCGATAACTACGACGGCACCGAACAAATTCCTGACGTCATGCCGACCAAAATTCCTAACCTGCTGGTGAACGGTTCGTCCGGTATCGCGGTAGGTATGGCAACCAACATTCCGCCGCACAACCTGACGGAAGTGATCAATGGCTGTCTGGCATACATTGACGATGAAGACATCAGCATTGAAGGGCTGATGGAACATATTCCGGGTCCGGACTTCCCGACCGCCGCGATCATTAACGGTCGTCGTGGTATCGAAGAAGCCTACCGTACTGGTCGTGGCAAAGTGTACATTCGCGCCCGCGCGGAAGTCGAAGCTGACGCCAAAACCGGCCGTGAAACCATCATCGTCCATGAAATTCCGTATCAGGTGAACAAAGCGCGCCTGATCGAGAAAATCGCCGAGCTGGTAAAAGACAAACGCGTTGAAGGCATCAGCGCGCTGCGTGACGAGTCTGATAAAGACGGTATGCGCATCGTGATTGAAGTGAAACGCGATGCGGTCGGGGAAGTGGTTCTGAACAACCTTTACTCCCAGACCCAACTGCAGGTTTCTTTCGGTATCAACATGGTTGCGCTGCACCATGGTCAGCCGAAGATCATGAACCTGAAAGATATTATTGCCGCGTTTGTACGTCACCGTCGTGAAGTCGTAACGCGCCGTACTATCTTTGAACTGCGTAAAGCCCGCGACCGCGCGCATATCCTTGAAGCGTTGGCGATTGCGCTGGCGAACATTGACCCCATCATCGAACTGATCCGCCGCGCGCCGACCCCGGCAGAAGCGAAAGCTGCGTTGGTGGCGCGTTCGTGGGAACTGGGCAACGTGTCCGCCATGCTGGAACGTGCCGGTGATGACGCCGCGCGTCCTGAATGGCTGGAGCCGGAATTTGGCGTGCGTGACGGTCAGTACTACCTGACTGAACAGCAGGCCCAGGCGATTCTGGATCTGCGTTTGCAGAAACTGACTGGCCTTGAGCATGAAAAACTGCTCGACGAATACAAAGAGCTGCTGGAGCAGATCGCTGAACTGCTGCACATTCTGGGCAGCGCAGATCGTCTGATGGAAGTTATCCGTGAAGAGATGGAGCTGATTCGCGAGCAGTTCGGCGACGAACGTCGTACCGAAATCACCGCGAACAGTGCTGACATCAACATCGAAGATCTGATTAGCCAGGAAGATGTTGTCGTAACCTTGTCTCATCAGGGCTACGTGAAATATCAGCCGTTAACCGATTACGAAGCACAGCGTCGTGGCGGTAAAGGCAAATCAGCAGCACGTATTAAAGAAGAAGACTTTATTGACCGCCTGCTGGTGGCTAACACCCATGACACGATCCTCTGCTTCTCCAGCCGTGGTCGTTTGTACTGGATGAAGGTTTATCAGTTGCCGGAAGCCAGCCGTGGCGCGCGTGGACGTCCAATCGTCAACCTGCTGCCGTTGGAAGCGAACGAACGTATCACCGCTATTCTGCCGGTACGCGAGTACGAAGAAGGTGTGAACGTCTTCATGGCGACCGCCAGCGGTACGGTGAAGAAAACCGCGCTGACTGAGTTCAGCCGTCCGCGCTCCGCCGGTATCATTGCGGTTAACCTGAACGAAGGCGACGAGCTGATTGGCGTTGACCTGACGTCCGGTAGTGACGAAGTTATGCTGTTCTCTGCCGCGGGTAAAGTGGTGCGCTTTAAAGAAGATGCCGTTCGTGCGATGGGGCGTACCGCGACCGGCGTACGCGGTATCAAACTGGCAGGCGAAGACAAAGTCGTTTCTCTGATTATTCCGCGCGGCGAAGGCGCTATCCTGACCGTGACGCAAAACGGCTACGGTAAGCGTACCGCGGCGGAAGAGTATCCGACCAAGTCTCGTGCGACTCAGGGCGTTATCTCCATCAAAGTGACCGAGCGCAACGGCTCTGTTGTTGGCGCGGTGCAGGTTGAAGATACCGACCAGATCATGATGATCACCGATGCAGGTACGCTGGTGCGTACTCGCGTGTCGGAAATCAGCGTAGTAGGGCGTAATACCCAGGGCGTGATCCTCATTCGTACTGCGGAAGATGAAAACGTCGTGGGTCTGCAACGCGTTGCTGAGCCGGTTGATGATGAAGAACTCGACTCCATCGACGGAAGTGCCGCTGAGGGCGACGAGGATATCGCGCCTGAAGCAGAAACCGATGATGATGCAGCGGATGACGCTGACGAGTAATTCAGTATTTTAATACTGCACAAAAGGGAGGCTTTGCCTCCCTTTTTTACGTTCTGAATATTCTCTTTCCCATCAGCTAATTATCCTTTATCCGCTTGTTGCAGGCCTTATGTATAAAAATACAAAAATAAATGAATAATTATCGTTTCGTGAGGGTGCTCACTGTTTGTTCACCCTTTTACCGCTAACGTTATTCTGTCCACTAAAAGAATTTTAAGATCCGTTGTGAACAGGAGACCGACAAATTATTTAAGAAAAAACACCTGAAGTGTGAAAGAGAAATGCGTTGGCTGCCTCAGTCTGTCAGTTCACCTCTGACGGATGAATATACTTTTACCTCGGCGTTGGGAGTTAACTATGATAGTTGAAATTGCGGAAGGTTTTATCCATCTTTTTCAGAGTGCTGGCAAGATATTCTCCGGGATGATCGTCAGCACTATTCCGATGTTAATAACGCTAATTCTGACGGTTAATTTCATAATGAAGTTAATAGGTCAGCAGCGGATGGAAAAAGTCGCCACCCTGATGGGTAAATCAAAAATATTAACCTACGGAATATTGCCCAGTTTTGCCTGGTTCTTCCTGAGCAGTCCCGGCGCGTTGACCATGGGCAAATTCCTGCCAGAACGGTGTAAGCCCGCTTATCAGGATGCGCTGGGCAGTACCGTTCACCCGCTGACCTCGCTGTTTCCCCACATTGTGCCATCTGAACTCTTTATCTGGCTGGGCGTGGCTGCGGGGATTACCCGACTCGACCTTCCTGTTGCCGATCTGGCATTGCGTTATATCGCGGCAGGTATTTTGCTTGGATTTATCCGCGGTTTTCTTACCGAATATATCTTCACCAGGCTGGAGAAGCGTGAACTTAACCAGGAATAAGGAAAAACAATGAAAGTACTATTTTCGGCTGACGTCGTAAAAGCTGGAAAAAAAGTAGAAGAGGGGTTGCTTAGTGGCATGCTGATAACGTTTAACGATCGCGCCCCGGAAGATTATCTCGATTATGTGCTGGTAATTAAGAATATTGTTTGTAATAGCGCGCCATTACAAAAAACAGCGAACTACGTTTTACAGATTAATAACCAGATATGGAGTATCACCTGCTGGGGAGATGCGGCGTGGCAAAACTTATCTGAGCTGGGGCATATGACAGTGGTATTTGACGGGGCAGAAAAGCCAATCGCCTATGGTGCATTACACGTAAAAAGCGATTGCCCGCCTGCCGTTAATGAATTAACGGGCCCATTGACAATAATGAGGAAAACCGATGAAAACCGTGCTGATTAAAAAAGGTCATTCAGGGATTGGCGATGATATGTATTTATCTCGCGATACCAGCAAAGTCATCTTGTCGCTCACCGGGAAAAGCATTGACCCGATTGCCAAAAAATTGGGTGAAATGCTGGAGATGCCGGTTGTTAACGGCTTTGATGCAATGCCGGATGATAAGAAAATCCTTTGCGTGGTGATCAACTGCGGCGGTTCATTGCGCTGCGGCATCTACCCACAAAAAAGAATCAAGACCATCAATATTCTCCCCACCGGCGCGATGGGGCCGCTGGCGAAGTATATCACCGAGGATATCTACATTTCTGATGTCAGCAGTGAATCGCTATCGCTGATTGAAACGCTTAATCAGCCGGTCACTGCCCGAGAGGTGGATGTTGTTGAACCTCTGCCCGCAGGTGATGCTTCGGTGGCCGTCAGTCGCCAGGGGAATACCAAACCGCGCGGTTCGGCGACCAACACCGCGCTGGAGTTGATGACCCGATTTGCGACGGGGATCGGGAACTTTGTCAGCCTGCTCTATACCTCCGCGCGCGAGTCGGTTGAGCTGTGCATTAAAAACGTTATTCCGTTTATGGCTTTTATCTCCGTGCTGATTGCTCTGGTGCAGGAAACGGCAATTGGTCAGTGGGCCGGGAATGCGCTGTCACCGCTTGCCGGATCGTTAACCGGTCTGTTTGTCATCGCGATTATCTGCGGCTTACCGTTTATCTCGCCGATTCTGGCTCCGGGGGCGGCTATAGCACAGGTGGTGGGCGTGCTGGTGGGGACGCTCATCGGCAGCGGCGTAGTTTCACCCCTGATGGCGCTGCCGGCGCTGTTTGCGATAAATGTCCAGGTAGGCGCCGACTTTATTCCCGTTGGGCTTTCTATGCAGGAGGCGAAAGAGAAAACCATTCGCCTTGGTGTGCCGGCTTTCCTGCTGTCACGAATGATTACCGCCCCTCTGGCGGTGGCTATCGGCTATCTGTTCTCTTTTGGTTTGTTTAACTGAGGAATCGTGTCATGAACAAAATCAATGCCGCGGTGGTTGGCGCGGGAATTTACGGCAAACACCATATCAATGCTTATCACTATAATCCGTGGGTAAATCTGGTCGGGTTTTGCGAAATCAACCCGGAAATCCGGGCCAGCGTGGCGCAGGAGTTTCACATTCCCGGCTTTGCATCGCTGGCAGAATTGTTCGCCGCCACGCAGGTCGATTTGGTGTCGATCGCCACCCCGGATCCGTTCCACTTTGATGCTACGATTGAGTCCATCACCGCCGGCAAACATGTGCTGATTGAAAAACCGATGGCGACAACCTCGGCGGAATGTCGGGAGATTATCCGCTGCGCCGCAGAGCATGGGGTGAAAATCGGCGTTGATTACCACAAGCGCTGGGACGGGATGGCACAACATATTCATCATGAGCTGTTGAAGCCGGAAACCGGCCAGGTACTGCGTGGCTATATGAGCATGGATGACATCATCGACGTGCCAAAAAACTGGTTATCGTGGGCGAACGAGAGCTCTCCGGTCCATTTTCTCGGCACTCACTGTTTTGATTTAATTCGCTATTATATGAACGGCGCCAACGCGGTGAGCGTCTATGCGATAGGACAGAAGAAGAAACTGGTGGCTGAAGGCATCGATTCCTGGGATACCATTCAGTCTTTTGTTACGTTTGAAAATGGTGCGCAATGGACGGTGGAAGTAGGGTGGTGTTTACCGCCAACGTTTCCCAAAGCCAATGATGGTCGTAGTTTTGTGATCACTGAAAATAACTATTATCGTGCGGATGCGCAGTTGCGCGGTTATGAAATGTTTACCCCACAGCGTAGCGCGACGCCAAATTATAACTTCATTAATTACGTTAATAATAAGGCCAGCGGATACGGAATTCAGCCAATACATGATTTTGTGGAACACATATTATTTGATACGCCGTATCTGGCAACAGCCGAAGATGGGTTACAGGCGACGTTAATCTGTGAGGCGGTGCATCATTCGTTATCAACAGGGAATATTGTGCAGTTGTAATTAATCTGGTTTTCACGTCTCATAAACATTCTTTTGGGCTTTAATTTCTCTGATTAAAGCAGGGTATCTTATTCCCCCTGACCCTGCCAACGATCATCGTTTATGGGACGTCTTTTCATTATTCATATTCAGATAGCAATATTGCAGGGCATGAAAAAAAAGCGTATGCAGTGACATTTTCAACGCGGCGAAACTCAGAGGGCTGACGCTGGATTGCGGGGTGTACAGCGTCACATCGGCCAGTGATGTACCGCTCTGATGGCAGGCGATGGCCAGCGAGGCGGCTTCATGCTCACGAATCAATGTAATCAACTGGTTATCCGGCTCATCCTTAGGGCCCGGCAGCAGGATGACGGAATCACAATCTGTCAGGCTATTGGCTAACAGCGAATTGGCGTTTTGATACTCAACGGGAATACACACCTTACCAATATCACTATAGTCCTGAATAATATTACTGAGCAGAGAGCCGAGTTCCCGTGAGTGACAAAAATAAAGATTACGACTGGAGCTGATAATTTCAAAGAAAGTATTAATCGCCGCCGGGTTATTATTGTTAATAAATTCACTGAGAATAATATTGTTCCTGGCCGCCTGCGCCGGAAGTAGGGCGGCGGGCTCACTGCGCAGACACTTAATTAAATCATATTTAAAGGAAGTAAAACCGGTATAACCGAGAGCCTGGGCAAAACGAACAATAGACGGTTGGCTGGTATGGGTCTTTTTTGATATTGCCGTCGAGGTCAGTTTTTCTGCACCTGATAATGTAGCCAGAATGTAACGGCTAATAGTTTTTTCCGTGTGTGAGCCCGTTTTTACCAGTAACTGAAGCTGTTCGATAATGTTCATTGAGGTCCCTCGGTTTTGTTTATTATGACATATACACTTTTTCCTTCAAGTTACCTCTGTGGCGCTCGTGGACCCGTGTACGCGCAGGGGAGCAGCCGATGTTCTGCGTGTTGTTAAGCAGGGCAAGGCGCGAAGCGTTTTTTCTCATTTTCAGATAAGACTGCTGAACGGCTGGCGATTTCTACGATATAAACAAGAGAACTCATCGGCGCAGCAATCGTTCGGTGGTGTAAACGTCGCGGGGTTAAGACAGCGGAGCCAGGGCCGTGTATCATTTCCGTGTAAAGAGAGGGCATTGCGACGCCGGACATTTACCGCTACCTTAACCACACTCTATTAATGCCCTGAGGCGGAGCTTCGCCCCTTTGAAATACCTTGCTTCCGTTCATTCAACCCTAAAAGTCTCACGCTACCTGTTCAGAGCGTTGGCGCTCCTGATCTGGTGTCTGATCGCTTTTGCCTCCGTGTTCTACATTGTGAACGCGCTGCACCAGAGAGAGTCTGAGATCCATCAGGAGCTTAACCTCAGCTCCGATCAGGCCCAGCGTTATATCCAGCGCACATCGGATGTTATTAAAGAGCTGAAATATATTGCCGAGAATCGCTTAACGGCGGAAAACGGCGTGATGTCGCTGCGGGCGCGGGATGACAAAACCGTCGTACCTAACTTTGAGCCGCTGTTTGCCGACTCCGACTGTTCGGTGATGGGCAACGCCTGGAGAGGTTCTCTGGAGTCGCTGGCGTGGTTTATGCGCTACTGGCGCGACAATTTTTCTGCTGCCTATGATTTGAATCGCGTATTCCTGATCGGCAGCGATAATCTCTGTATGGCGAATTTTGGTCTGCGTGAGATGCCCGTCGAACGTGACCAGGCCCTGAAAGCGCTGCATGAGCGTATTATTAAGTATCGCAATGCGCCGCAGGATGAAAATGGTAATAACCTGTTCTGGATTAGCCAGGGGCCGCGTCCTGGAGTGGGCTATTTCTATGCGCTGACGCCGGTTTATCTTGCCAACCGTCTGCAGGCGCTGCTGGGCGTGGAACAACCTATTCGCATGGAGAACTTCTTCACGCCGGGCAGTTTGCCGATGGGGGTGACCATTCTCGATGAAAATGGCCATGCGCTGATTTCGCTCACCGGTCCTGAGGGGAATATTAAGGCTGAACCACGCTGGATGCAGGAGCGTTCCTGGTTTGGCTATACGCCGGGTTTTCGCGATCTGGTGCTGAAGAAAAATCTGCCGCCGTCATCGCTGAGCATTGTGTACTCTGTTCCGGTGGATCTGGTGCTGGAGCGGATCCGCATGATGATCCTGAACGCTATCCTGCTGAATGTGCTGGTCGGCGCGGCATTATTTATGCTCACGCGTATGTATGAGCGGCGTATTTTTATTCCTGCGGAAAGCGATGCACAGCGCCTGGAGGAACACGAGCAATTTAACCGTAAAATCGTGGCTTCCGCGCCGGTGGGGATTTGTATTTTGCGCACGCTGGATGGTATTAACATCCTGAGTAATGAACTGGCGCATACCTATCTGAACATGCTGACGCATGAAGACCGGCAACGGTTAACGCAAATCATCTGCGGCCAGCAGGTCAATTTTGTCGATGTGCTGACCAGTAACAATACCAATCTGCAAATCAGCTTTGTGCATTCGCGCTATCGCAATGAAAACGTGGCAATTTGCGTCCTGGTTGACGTCAGCGCGCGCGTTAAAATGGAAGAGTCGTTGCAGGAGATGGCCCAGGCGGCGGAACAGGCGAGTCAGTCCAAATCGATGTTCCTTGCGACAGTGAGCCATGAGCTGCGCACGCCGCTGTATGGCATTATCGGTAACCTCGATTTGTTGCAAACCAAAGAGTTACCCAACGGGGTGGATCGCCTGGTGACGGCGATGAATAACTCTTCCAGCCTGCTGTTGAAAATTATCAGCGATATTCTCGATTTCTCGAAAATTGAATCTGAACAGTTGAAGATTGAACCGCGCGAGTTCTCACCGCGTGAAGTGATGAGCCATATTACGGCAAACTATCTGCCGCTGGTGGTGCGTAAGCAGTTGGGATTGTACTGTTTTATCGACCCGGATGTGCCCGTCGCGTTGAATGGCGACCCTATGCGTTTACAGCAGGTGATCTCCAATCTGCTGAGTAACGCGATCAAGTTTACCGATACCGGCTGCATTGTGCTGCATGTGCAGTGTGACGGTGATTACCTCAGTATCCGTGTGCGTGATACCGGGGTGGGGATCCCCGCCAAAGAAGTGGTCCGTTTGTTCGATCCTTTCTTTCAGGTGGGCACTGGCGTACAGCGTAATTTCCAGGGAACCGGGCTCGGTTTGGCTATCTGTGAAAAACTGATCAGCATGATGGATGGCGATATTTCCGTTGATTCAGAACCGGGAATGGGCAGCCAGTTTACGCTCCGTATTCCTCTTTATGGCGCCCAGTATCCGCAGAAAAAAGGCGTAGAAGGACTGGCAGGTACCCGTTGCTGGCTGGCGGTGCGTAACGCATCGCTGTATCGCTTTGTCGAATCCAGTCTGACGCGTAACGGGGTGACGGTGCTGCGTTATGAGGGGCAGCACCCGGACGCTGATGACTTGTTGGTTGCCGACGATGTGCTGGAACAGGCGTGGCAAGGACGTGCCGCGGTGATTTTCTGCCGTCGACATATTGGGATTCCGTTAGAAAGGGGGCCAGGGGAGTGGGTGCACAGCGTGGCGTCACCGCACGAACTGCCCGCGCTGCTGGCGCATATTTACAGCGTTGATCTGGGGAGTGAAGAACTCTCCACGGCGCTCCCCGCCCCGGATAAAGTCGGCGCGACCAATGATGACATGATGATACTGGTGGTCGACGATCATCCTATCAACCGGCGTTTACTGGCCGATCAGCTGGGATCGTTGGGATATCAGTGTAAAACGGCGAATGACGGTGTCGATGCGCTCAATGTACTGAGTAAAAACCATATCGACATCGTGCTGAGCGACGTCAACATGCCAAATATGGATGGTTATCGACTGACTCAGCGCATCCGCCAGTTAGGTTTAACGTTGCCGGTTGTGGGCGTGACGGCAAACGCGCTGGCTGAAGAGAAGCAGCGTTGTCTGGAATCCGGTATGGATAGCTGTCTTTCCAAGCCAGTGACATTGGATGTATTGAAGCAAACGCTGACGGTCTATGCGGAAAGAGTGAGGAATGCGCGGGGATAAGAGATCTCTTATCAGACCTACGAAACAAGTTGTTCGTAGGTCTGAGAAACGCAGTGCCATCGGCAGTTACTTACTCTTTATCTGAAGGACTCAGCGTCACGGAAGAGAGGTAATTTAACAGCGCGATATCGTTTTCCACACCGAGTTTCATCATCGCCGATTTTTTCTGGCTGCTGATGGTTTTAATACTGCGGTTGAGCTTTTTGGCAATTTCCGTAACCAGAAAACCTTCGGCAAACAGACGCAGAACTTCACTCTCTTTCGGTGACAGACGTTTGTCGCCATAGCCACTGGCGCTGATTTTCTCCAGCAGACGAGAAACGCTTTCCGGAGTAAATTTCTTCCCTTTTTGCAGCGCGGCCAGCGCTTTCGGCAGGTCTGTTGGCGCGCCTTGCTTCAGGACAATCCCTTCAATATCGAGATCCAGTACCGCGCTCAGGATGGCCGGGTTATTGTTCATGGTCAGAACAATAATCGACAGGCTCGGGAAATGGCGCTTGATGTATTTAATTAACGTGATCCCATCACCGTATTTATCTCCCGGCATGGAGAGGTCGGTAATCAACACATGAGCATCTAACTTAGGCAAATTGTTGATCAGTGCTGTGGAGTCTTCAAATTCGCCGACAACATTTACCCACTCGATCTGTTCAAGTGATTTACGAATACCGAACAGTACAATCGGGTGGTCATCGGCAATAATTACGTTCATAGTGTTCATGTATTGGGCTACCTTGCTACAGCAAGCTCTTGACGTATGCGTCAATGTCGCTGATGTATTTTTCTATACCTGGAGCATCTTTCTCTTGAATAAGATGTTCCAGCGCTTCACATAACTGCTTGCCGGGTACCAGATTAAGCATGGCAAACACGCCTTTCAGGCGATGAGCCGTTTGGGCTAACGCAGCGAAATCACTGATTGCTGCCTCAGTATACAACCTCTTAACATCATCCGGTACTGTGTCTACAAAGAGTGCATAGTAACCGCTGGCATGAAGTTCGGCATTTTCATCTCCGCCGAGGGGGAGCTCCTGGAGCTCTTCTTGTGCCAACTGCTCTTCTATCAGCTCGAGGACAGCTTCCTGCATAGCATTGCTCATATTAAAGTTGACGCGCAGCTGACCGGGGCCAATTTTCCGTACGCCAGACTCATCATCGCTTAAAAGCAAGCCCGAGGCAGTAAGATTAGACGGATTATCTGTTAAAAAGAGATCATATTCTTGACTATTCAACCGTTCGTCGGGCGTGATGCAGGTTGCGCCCCAGTTTTCCAGTTGACGTAATACGATGCTCCGTACGTCATTAGAGGTCACATCAACCATCACGCAGACGTCATCTAACAGGCGCTCTTCACTATCAGCATGTTGATCGTGCAGTGGCATTTTAACATGGACTATATAACGTGTTCCAAGCTCTTCCCGCGCTTTAATGTTCAGGTGTCCACCCAGCTTACGGGCTAACTGATCGCACAGCCAAAACGTCAATGGGTTGGCTTTGCCATAACGATCGCCTTGTGTGTCATTAATGAACGGGAAATGCAGGTTATCAACTTCCTGTAACGTGACGCCTTCCCCGGTATCCAGAATGCGGAAGGTCAGACGTTCAGCCTCCGATTCATCCTGGTCGACTTCCAGCGTGATTTTACCAATCTGCGTGGTGGTTACCGCATATTGAATCAGCAGCAGCAAAATACGACGCAGGGCATCGCGGTCGCCACGGCGTTCGTCATGAGCGCTAAGGTGATTTTTAATCAGTAGCTGCAGCCCTTTACGCTTAATGGCCGGCAACACCTCCGGGACCACGTCGTCAATCAACGCCTGTACGGAAAACAGCGTTGATTCACCTTTCCAGGCATCGCTTTCCAGCAAGTTAGCCAACTGGATTTCATCCACCATGCGAACCAAAACGTCAGCCTGATTTGCCAGTTTTTGGCTGTCGGGGGTATTGAGCGCGGCGGCATTAGCAGCCAGTGTTTTAGCCGGGTCTTTCAGCGCATTACCAATATTCTGCATAAAGGCTGCGCGAGCCTGTTGGTTTTTCTCATACAGCCGTTGCGCTTGCTTCAACTTTTTATTAACCAGTACTTCACGGTCCTGGTCACGAATGATAAAGATCTGCGTTCGCGATGAGATCTGGCTGCGAAACAGCCTGATTTCATACAGTTCATTATTGATAGTGGCCTGAATGACGCCCTGATGCTGCTCCGCCATATTGGTAATGTTTTGCAGATTTAAATGCGGCAGCAGGTGGTCGGCAATTTTATTGCTAATTACCGTGCGGTTGGCTTCTTGATCGTGCACCAGTAATCCCAGCGGCAGCAGGGAAACAATCTCTTCATTGATCGCACGCAGGATCCGCAGTTCATTATTTGCCGCAAGATTTGGCGCCACTTCGGTTGAACGGGCAGGGAGGTGACGAAAGGTGGTATAACCAAACAGCGCCAGGGCCAGCAACGCGATGTTCAGTAACAGCGGCAGCAGAATGTTTTGCAGCGTATCGAGTAGCAATGAGCCGAACGGAACCTGCCAGACCAGCCGCATATCCGTTGAGTCCAGCGCCGATGAGATCTCAATTTTACTGTTGTTGAAGCTAATACTGACGCTGTCAGGCGACTCTTTTTCATTGACGTGTTCAGTCGTTGAACTGGCATCAGGGACCAGATGGAAACTGTCCAGCGGCATGCCGGCAGGGATCAGGTCATTAATCGGCAGGTCAAAGGCGACAACCGTTGCCAGATGTCCCGGCTGATTAAAGGTCGTGCGCAGCGTGAAGTAATGTCCGTTTTGCCAGACCAGACGGCGCAGCGACGAGAAGCTTTCACGCTCATCCAGCGCATTGGCCTGCTGCAGCATTTCAGCGCGCCGGGAGTCGACAATATTACCGATCGTCGATTCCTTAAAGCCGGAAGTCAGATCTTTCAGCGGCAATGTTGAGATAAGGATCAGGCTATTGTCCTGACCATTGAGGTAATACATTGACCATGGAATATTTTCCGCGCCCCACAGCGTATCCAGATAGGTTGAGATTCGTTGGGTCATCTCCAGCGTAGAGCTGTCATGTGAGCCGAAAATCAGCGCCTCGGTTTTTCTGCGAGGTTTTTCAAGATAGTAGACATCTTGTTTCAGGCGAGTTTCCTGCAGCCCTTCTGCGCCAGGCGAGCTGGGCGTGGCAGCAATATTGTCATAAATTTGCCAGGTCACGTATCGCCAGGTATCGACCCTTTTATGAATGGCATGGGTGATATCGACAATCTGATAGCTCTTATCCTTTAGCCAGGTATTGACGGCGCTCTGGACCATGACGCCCATCATCACCAACAGCACCACGATCAGTAATAAGAAGTAACGGGTAATATTTCCCGGTAGGAGAGAGAATCGGGTAGAAGCCGTTGTGTCAGACTGACTCATTCGTGTTTATGACCTGTTAAACGACGCGAAACATGAAGGGGCAGTATAAAGGGTAATGTATGAATTGCCATACCTGGAGCATGCGACAGAGTTTGCATTGTCTGCGCCGCATTTTGCTGTAACCCCCGATGATGCAAAGATGTACAGCGAAGAATAGCGGGTACAAATATTTTGTAGTGAATGTATACATTTAGCATTAAATAACAAGAAATTAATAATAAGGTTTATTTCTGATCTCAACGTGACGGGATGGTTAATAGACGTGATAGTTGTTCATCGGTAGCACAGAACAGTCAGCTTTGTGTAAAGAAGAGTAAAAAAAAACCGAACGCAGAGCGTTCGGTTGAAATAGGGGTAAACAGACATTCATGAATGAATGACGGTAATAAATAAAGTTAATGATGATAGCGAGTCTATTTTAGTTGCGAGTGAAGATTTTTTTTTATCATTCAGTGCTATGGCTGTGCTTTATTTAATTAATTGATTTATATGTGTTTTTTAATGGTTCTTGGCTATTTGTGCTTATTCTCTCCATTTTCTTAATTAAAAAAAGTTCCCTTTTGTTAATATTTTGAAACATCTACATAGATAAATGAAACATCTTTAAAGTATTAGTATCATATTCGTGTTGGATTATTCTGTGTTTTTGCGGAGAATGAAGTTGCCGACTGGTTAATGAGGGTTAGCCAGTGAGCAGTGGCATAAAAAAGCAATAAAGGCATATAACAGAGGGTTAATAACATGAAAGTTAAAGTACTGTCCCTCCTGGTACCGGCTCTGCTGGTAGCAGGCGCAGCAAATGCGGCTGAAATTTACAACAAAGACGGCAACAAATTAGACCTGTACGGTAAAGTCGATGGTCTGCACTATTTCTCCGACAACAAAGGTGATGATGGTGACAAGACCTATATGCGTATCGGCTTCAAAGGCGAAACCCAGGTTAATGACCAACTGACCGGTTACGGCCAGTGGGAATACCAGATCATGGGTAACTCCTCTGAAAACGAAAACAACGCCTGGACCCGTGTGGCGTTTGCTGGTCTGAAATTCGCTGATGCAGGTTCTTTCGACTACGGTCGTAACTACGGCGTGGTTTACGATGTAACGTCCTGGACCGACGTTCTGCCGGAATTCGGCGGTGACACCTATGGTGCGGACAACTTCATGCAGCAGCGTGGTAACGGCTTCGCGACCTACCGTAACACCGATTTCTTCGGTCTGGTTGATGGCCTGAACTTTGCCATTCAGTACCAGGGTAAAAACGGTAGCCCGGAAGGTGAAGGTATGACTGGTGTGACCGGCAACGGTCGTGACGCACTGCTTCAGAACGGCGACGGCGTTGGCGGATCTATCACTTATGATATCGGTGAAGGCTTCTCCCTGGGTACTGCAGTCACCAGCTCTAAACGTACTGACGAACAGAACAAGCTGAACTTCGGTACTGGCGATCGTGCTGAAACTTACACTGGTGGTCTGAAATACGACGCGAACAATGTGTACCTGGCAGCACAGTACACCCAGACCTACAACGCAACGCGTGCGGGTAGCCTGGGCTGGGCTAACAAAGCGCAGAACTTCGAAGCCGTTGCGCAGTACCAGTTCGACTTCGGTCTGCGTCCATCCGTGGCTTACCTGCAGTCTAAAGGTAAAGACCTGAACAATGGTTACGGTGACCAGGACATCGTGAAATATGTTGATGTTGGCGCAACCTACTACTTCAACAAAAACATGTCCACCTATGTTGATTACAAAATCAACCTGCTGGATGACAACAACTTTACACGTGATGCTGGTATCGCTACCGATGATATCGTAGCACTGGGCCTGGTTTACCAGTTCTAATCTGCGTTCATGTTGTTAAAAGGCCCTGCGGGGCCTTTTTTAATGCTTTTTTTCGCCGTACAAACAACGATTTTTGGTGTACTCTTGCGCCCGTTCGCATGAGGATAATTACGTATGGAAATGAATTTTTATCGCGCAGCGCTACTGGCTGTGACGATCTTTTTTGTCGGGTGCGATGATGCCCCGAAACCGGCTCAGACCACACAATCCGCCACCGTTCTGGAAGGTAAAACGATGGGCACCTTCTGGCGGGTCAGCGCGGTGGGCGTGGATGCCAAACGCGCCAGGGAGTTGCAGGAGAAGATCCAGACTCAGCTTGATGCTGACGATCAGCTTCTTTCAACCTATAAAAATGATTCTGCCCTGATGCGCTTTAATCTATCGAAAAGCCTGTCGCCGTGGCCGGTTAATGACGCCATGGCGGATATCGTCACGTCGGCGCTGAGAATTGGCGCGAAAACCGATGGGGCGATGGATATCACCGTGGGACCGTTGGTCAACCTGTGGGGTTTTGGTCCGGATCAGCAACCCGTGCACATTCCCACTCAGGCGCAAATTGATGCCGCAAAAGCGCAAACCGGACTTTCACACCTGAAGGTAGTGAATGAGGCGCAACGCAACTACCTGCAAAAAGACTTGCCGGATCTGTATGTGGATCTGTCTACCGTTGGTGAAGGTTATGCCGCCGATCATCTGGCGCGACTGATGGAGCAAGAGGGGATTGCCCGTTATCTGGTTTCCGTTGGCGGTGCGCTAAACAGTCGTGGTATGAATGCGGAAGGACATCCATGGCGGGTGGCGATCCAGAAACCCACCGATCGTGAAAACGCGGTGCAAGCGGTTGTCGACATTAACGGGCACGGCATCAGCACCTCCGGTAGCTACCGTAACTATTACGAGCTGGACGGTAAACGCCTGTCGCATGTTATCGATCCGCAAACCGGTCGTCCGATCGAACATAATCTGGTGTCTGTGACGGTGATAGCCCCTACGGCGCTGGAGGCTGACGGCTGGGATACCGGTTTGATGGTGCTCGGCCCGGAAAAGGCCAAAGAAGTGGTGCGTCGTGAAGGGCTGGCGGTGTATATGATTGTGAAAGAGGGGCAAGGGTTTAAAACCTGGATGTCGCCGCAGTTTAAAAGCTTTCTGCTCAGCGAAAAAAATTAAAAAGCAAGATTGCGGGTTTTTATACCTGGCTATCAGGACACACTGAGGCTAAGCGCTATGCTTAACAAAGGAGTCCATAATGAAAAGTCGTTTACGCATAACTGATGATGACCGCTGGCAGTCTGTTGTGGATCGTGATGCTGACGCCGACGGTCAGTTTGTTTTCGCCGTCCACACCACCGGTATTTTCTGCCGTCCGTCCTGTCGGGCGAAGCATGCGCTGCGCAAAAATGTCAGTTTCTTTGCTGATGCCGAGCAGGCGCAGGCCGCCGGGTTTCGGCCCTGTAAACGCTGCCAGCCGGATAAAGATAGTGCGCAGCAGCATCGGCTGGACAAAATAGCCCACGCCTGTCAGTTGCTGGAGCAGGAGTCGCCTCTCACGCTGGATGACCTGGCGCAGCAGGTGGCGATGAGCCCGTATCATTTACACCGCTTGTTTAAAGCCACGACGGGCATGACCCCGAAAGCGTGGCAGCAGTCCTGGCGCGCTCGTCGTCTGCGCGATGCCCTGGCAAAAGGGGCACCAGTAACCCAGGCGATTCTGAACGCCGGATTCCCCGACAGCAGCAGCTATTACCGGCAAGCGGATCAGGCACTAGGGATGACCGCCAGGCAATTTCGCAAAGGCGGCGACAACGTTTCTGTGCGCTATACCCTGGCAGATTGCGCCCTGGGTCGTTGCCTGGTGGCGGAAAGCGAACGCGGTATCTGCGCGATCTTGTTGGGTGACGATGATGCTACATTGGTTGCGGAACTGCATGAGCTGTTTCCCGCCGCTCAGGATGAAGCAGCCGATGCCGATTTCCAGCAGCATGTGCGTGAAGTCATCGCCGTGATTAATACGCGCAATACGTCGTTGTCTCTGCCGCTGGATATTCGCGGGACCGCATTCCAGCTGCAGGTGTGGCAAGCGCTGCGCGCAATCCCATGTGGTAAGACGGTTAGCTACCAGCAGTTAGCCAGCGCCATCGGCAAACCGAAAGCGGTACGCGCGGTGGCCAGCGCCTGCGGAGCTAACAAACTGGCGATTGTCATCCCGTGTCACCGGGTGATCCGCAATGATGGTGCGCTTTCGGGCTACCGCTGGGGTATTGCGCGCAAAGCGCAGTTACTGCAACGAGAAACCACTGGGGAGGAAACGTAATGCTTGATCTCTTTGCGGATGAGAAACCCTGGCAAGAACCGCTGGCATCCGGCGCGGTAATTTTGCGACGTTTTGCCTTTGAGTCCGCACCGTCTTTACTGCAGGCGATCGCGGCTGTCGCCAGACAGTCGCCGTTTCGCCAGATGGTGACGCCCGGCGGTTACACGATGTCGGTGGCGATGACCAACTGCGGTCATTTGGGCTGGACGACGGATCAACATGGCTACCTTTATTCACCGTTTGACCCGCTATCCGGTACGCCCTGGCCGCCGATGCCGGATACTTTCGCGGACCTGTGCCAGTTGGCGTCAACCGCAGCGGGCTATGCTGATTTTCAACCCGATGCCTGCCTGATTAACCGCTACACGCCAGGGGCGAAACTGTCATTACATCAGGATAAAGACGAACCTGACCTGCGGGCGCCTATCGTTTCTGTCTCGCTGGGGTTACCAGCCATCTTTCAGTTTGGCGGTTTGCGCCGTAATGACCCTTTAAAACGTTTACTGCTGGAGCATGGCGATGTCGTGGTATGGGGTGGGAACTCACGGTTGTTTTATCATGGGATCCAGCCACTTAAGACAGGGTATCATCCGTTAACCGGTGACTGTCGTTACAATCTGACGTTTCGCCAGGCTGGTAAAAAAGAATAAAAATAAGAATTATTATTGCTGTCGGCAAAGAGATGTTTAAACTGCGGGCTGTTATTACTTGTCCGGGTTGTTTGCATGGAACTTTTACTTCTTGTCTGGCGGCAGTATCGCTGGCCATTTATCAGCGTCATGGCGCTCAGCCTCGCCAGCGCTGCGTTGGGAATTGGTTTGATTGCGTTTATTAACCAGCGCCTGATTGAAACGGTCGACACCACGTTGATGGTGCTACCGGAGTTTCTTGGCCTGCTGCTGCTGTTGATGGTTGTCACCCTCGGCTCACAGCTGGCGTTAACCACGCTGGGACACCACTTTGTTTACCGCCTGCGTAGTGAATTTATCAAGCGTATTCTGGACACCCACGTCGAGCGTATCGAACAGCTTGGCAGCGCCTCGTTGCTGGCCGGTTTAACCAGCGATATCCGCAACATCACCATCGCTTTTGTCCGTCTGCCTGAGCTGGTGCAGGGGATTATCCTGACCATCGGGTCGGCGGCGTATCTGGCGATGCTATCAACCAAAATGCTGCTGGTGACGGCAATCTGGGTGGCAATCACCATCTGGGGCGGATTTGTGCTGGTTGCGCGGGTATATAAACATATGGCGACCCTGCGCGAAACAGAAGACAAATTGTACAATGATTACCAGACAGTGTTGGAAGGGCGCAAAGAGTTGACGCTCAACCGCGAGCGCGCCGAGCATATCTTTAATCAGTTATACGTCCCGGATGCCAAAGAGTATCGTCACCATATTATCCGCGCCGATACCTTCCACCTCAGCGCGGTGAACTGGTCGAACATTATGATGCTGGGCGCCATTGGCCTGGTGTTCTGGATGGCTAACAGTCTGGGCTGGGCGGATACCGCCGTGGCGGCGACCTATTCGCTGACGCTGTTATTCCTGCGTACGCCACTGCTTTCTGCTGTTGGCGCATTGCCGACGCTGCTCACTGCACAGGTCGCTTTCAACAAGCTGAATAAGTTCTCACTGGCGCCCTTTAAGGCCGAATTCCCGCGCCCAACCGCGTTTCCGGACTGGCAAACGTTGGAATTACGTAACGTGGTTTTCCACTATCAGGATAATGCGTTCTCTGTCGGGCCGGTAAATCTGACTATTCGTCGCGGGGAACTGATCTTCCTGATTGGCGGCAATGGTAGCGGGAAATCCACACTGGCTATGTTACTCACCGGGTTGTATCAGCCGCAGTCAGGCGAGATCCTGCTCGACGGCAAAGCGGTTGCTGTCGAAAAACCAGAGGACTATCGCAAGCTGTTCTCCGCCGTGTTTACCGACGTCTGGCTGTTCGACAAACTGCTCGGTCCGGAAGGTAAAGAGGCCGATCCGGCGCTGGTGGCGAAGTGGCTGGAACATCTGAAGATGGGTCACAAGCTTGAGCTGAACGATGGGCGTATTCTCAATCTCAAGCTGTCGAAAGGGCAGAAAAAACGCGTGGCGCTGCTGCTGGCGCTGGCGGAGGAGCGCGACATTATTCTGCTGGATGAATGGGCTGCCGATCAGGACCCTCACTTCCGCCGTGAGTTCTATCAGGTGTTATTGCCGCTGATGCAGGAAATGGGTAAAACCATCTTCGCTATTAGCCATGACGATCACTATTTTATTCACGCCGATCGTCTGTTGGAGATGCGTAACGGACAGTTAAGTGAACTCGTGGGCGATGAGCGTGACGCCGCTTCACGTGATGCCGTCGCTCGTACTGCGTAATCCCAGCAACCGCCGGTTTTTTATCCGCCCGGCGGTTCCGTTTATTG
Organism: Citrobacter sp. EC_71; assembly: GCF_019584005.1. Lineage (NCBI taxonomy): Bacteria > Pseudomonadati > Pseudomonadota > Gammaproteobacteria > Enterobacterales > Enterobacteriaceae > Citrobacter > Citrobacter sp. EC_71. The sequence continues at coordinate 85,074 of NZ_VDAY01000006.1, read as the reverse complement.
TTATTTACATAAATCGGCATCATGATTAATGATATTTCATATCATGGATTTATGATTAATGTCCGCATTCAACAAAAACAGCGCCAGACTGCGTGATGAAGAGCGTGCGCGCCTCATCTGGTTGCTGACCACTGATAAAGCCATTATTTCCACGCTGTTGGGCAAGCTTACCCTGGCTGAGCAATATGACGTCGGTACCTTAGCCGACGATATTGCTGAGGTAGGGGCGCTGGTGGCGCATCTGCCGCCGCCGGATCTGGCCGATACCCTCGAAGCATTACCTTCTGAAGAGCGCCACGCCCTGTGGCGGCTGGTCGAAAATGAAAAGCGCGGTAACGTCCTGCTTGAAGCGTCAGAAAACGTCTGGGACGACCTGATTGATGAGATGAGCGACCGCGAGCTGCTGGATGCGCTGCAATATCTCGACATCGATGAACAGATTTACCTGGTCCAGCATCTGCCGCGTAACCTCACAGGCCGTCTGCTGGCAACGTTACCCGCAGAGGAGCGGGCGCGCGTGCGCCAGGTGCTGCACTACGAGAAGAATCGCGTCGGTGCGATTATGGAGTTCGAAGTCATCACCGTGCGCCCGGACGTGACGCTGGAAGTGGTGCAGCGCTATTTACGGCGGCTGGGCAGGATGCCGGAGAACACCGATAAACTTTTCGTGACCGATCGCAATAAGGTGCTGGTCGGCGAACTGACGCTAACCTGTATCCTGCTCAATGATGTGCAGCGTAAAGTCAGCGAGGTGATGGAAGATGACCCGCTCACCTTTTCCCCGGAAGACATTGCCGAAAACGCCGCGCGCACGTTCGAACGTGACAACCTGGTCAGTGCCGCGGTGGTTGATCCTGCCGGTAAGTTGATGGGGCGTTTGACCATCGATGAGATCGTGGATGTGGTATACGAAGAGACCGATACCGATCTGCGTCGAATGGGGGGCTTAAGCGCCGAAGAGGATGTGTTTGCTCCGGTTACCAAAGCGGTAAAAACCCGCTGGGCATGGTTGGCTATTAATCTCTGTACCGCCTTTATCGCCTCGCGGGTCATTGATGGCTTTGAACATACGATTTCGCAACTGGTGGCACTGGCCTCGCTGATGCCGATTGTGGCAGGGATCGGCGGCAATACCGGAAATCAAACTATCACCATGATCGTTCGCGCGCTGGCGCTACAAAATATTCAGCCAGGGAACCTGACGTTTTTGATCCTGCGTGAGATGGGCGTGGCGCTGGTAAATGGCCTCGTCTGGGGTGGGATTATGGGCGGCATTACCTGGTGGCTGTACGATGATATGGCGCTCGGCGGCGTGATGACCCTGGCGATGATGCTTAATCTGCTGATGGCGGCGTTGATGGGGGTGATTATTCCCATGACGATGGTGAAGTTCGGGCGCGACCCGGCGGTCGGCTCAAGCGTCATGATTACGGCCATCACCGACACCGGCGGTTTCTTTATTTTTCTCGGTCTGGCAACGCTGTTTCTGATGTAGCCGCGCGTTTACGTCTGACGATGCGCGGCAGGATGAGCATGGTCATCACTCCGGCAACCACGCCAATCGCCAGGTTGCCGGTAGCGACCGTTACGCCGACGGTTATCAGCATGACCAGCGTTTCAGTAACGGGGATTTTCGTCAGTGTAGCGGGCTGAATGCTGTGCCAACTGAAGGTTTTCACCGCGACAATCACCATTATCCCCGCCAGCACCGACATGGGTATTTTCGCCATGACTTCGCTCAATGCGGTGACTAACAGCAGCAACACCAACCCGGCGGCAATCGTCGAAACGCGGCTGCGTCCTTTGCCCATCTCGACGTTAACGATGGTTTGACCAATCATCGCGCATCCGGCAATGCCGCCATAAAATCCGGCCAGAATATTGGCTATCCCCAGTCCAGTGCTTTCTCGATTCTTATTCGACGGTGTCACCGTCAGATCATCCACCAGACGGGCGGTTAACAGCGACTCCATCAAACCGACAAAAGCGATGCTCAGCGCACAGGGCCAGATAATGGCCAATGTTTGCAGGTTGAGCGGCACTAACAGCTGCGTTAATCCCGGAAGTCCACCGCTCATTGAACCTTCATCACCGACGGTTGGTAGCAGTTGTCCGCTGCTTACAGTAAATACCGTCAGCAGCACGATGGCGATAAGCGGCGCGGGGATTGTTTTAATAAACCGTGGAACCCACACCACAATCAGCAGTGTCAGGACAAACAGTCCCCAGATTAGTGGGCTTTTACCCCAAAAATGTGGGACCTGAGCAAAGAAAATCAAAATGCCCAAGGCGTTGACAAAGCCGGTCATGACGGCTGTAGGAATGAATCGCATCAGACGCGCCATCCCTGATACGCCAAACAGGATCTGAATCATCCCAGCCAGCGCCACCGCAGGCAGAATGTACTGCACGCCGTGTTGATGCACCATCGGACCAATCACTAGCGCAACCGATCCTGCAGCAGCCGTAACCATTGCCGGACGGCCACCTAAAAAAGACATTGCCAGGCACAACACGACGGAAGCGATCAGGCTGACTTTAGGGTCGACGCCCGCAATAACGGAAAAAGAGATCACTTCCGGGAGCAGCGCCAGGGCGGTTACCACCCCCGCCAGCGTTTCTCGTACCAACAGGCGGGGTTGTCGCAGTACGGCGCGGGTGCTCTGTTCTGTCACCGCAGGGGAGGAGTGTGTTGCAGACATAGTAACTCTCAGGTCAGAAAGGGCCTGATAACAGCAGACCGACAGGCATCCGTGCGTGAATAGCAAAGCGCAGCATAGTACGCGTCTGGCGGGCAGGTTTCCAGACGTGATTGTCAATAACCGTATAAATTATCAACGTATTAATAACATTTTTAAAATTAAAATATAATTTATAAACAATATTTAATTATTTTTACTTAAGTGTTACCGTTGGTGCCGCTCGATTTTCACCTGCATTAAAAGCAAAAAGCGATACTAAAAGTAAGGCATTAACATTATGAAAAAAGTGACTGCCATGCTCTTCACCATGGCTGTAGGGCTGAACGTTGTCTCTATGGCAGCAAAAGCGAAAGCGGCGGAAGAGCAGGAAACGGATGTACTGTTGATTGGCGGCGGTATCATGAGCGCCACGCTGGGAACCTATTTACAAGAGCTGGAGCCACAATGGTCAATGACCATGGTCGAGCGACTGGATGGCGTAGCGCAGGAAAGCTCAAACAGCTGGAATAACGCCGGAACCGGCCACTCCGCACTGATGGAGCTGAACTACACGCCTAAAAAGGCCGACGGTAGCATCAGCATTGAAAAGGCAGTCGAAATCAACGAAGCCTTCCAGATTTCCCGTCAGTTTTGGGCTTATCAGGTTAATAATGGCGTGATGCATGAACCACGCTCATTTATCACTACCGTCCCGCATATGAGTTTTGTCTGGGGCGACGAGAATGTGAATTTCCTGCGCGCACGTTACGCCGCACTGCAGCAGAGCACCTTATTCCGTGGTATGCGTTATTCCGAAGATCACGCGCAGATTAAAGAGTGGGCACCGCTGGTCATGGAAGGTCGCGATCCGAAACAGAAAGTCGCGGCAACACGCACCGAGATTGGTACTGACGTTAACTATGGTGAAATCACGCGCCAACTGATTGCCTCGTTGCAGAAGAAGCCCAACTTTGCGCTGCAACTGAGCACCGAAGTGCGTGGCTTTAAGCGTAATGCAGACAATAGCTGGACCGTTACGGTCGCTGATCTGAAAAACAACGAAGCGGAACATGATATCAAGGCGAAGTTTGTCTTTATCGGTGCCGGTGGCGCTGCGCTGAAGCTATTGCAGGAAACCAACATTCCAGAAGCGAAAGGCTATGCCGGATTCCCGGTTGGCGGCCAGTTCCTGGTGGCGGAAAATCCGGACGTGGTAAATCGTCACCTGGCGAAAGTGTATGGTCAGGCGTCTGTGGGCGCGCCGCCGATGTCCGTACCGCACATCGATACCCGTATCCTCGATGGCAAACGTGTCGTGCTGTTTGGGCCATTCGCGACATTCTCCACCAAGTTCCTGAAAAACGGTTCGTTGTGGGATCTGCTCAGCTCGACCACGACGTCGAACTTTATGCCGATGGTCAACGTAGGCCTGGATAACTTCGATCTGGTGAAATATCTGGTAAGCCAGGTGATGCTGAGCGATGACGACCGTTTTGCCGCACTGCAAGAGTACTATCCGCAGGCGAAAAAAGAAGACTGGCGTTTATGGCAGGCGGGTCAGCGTGTGCAGATCATTAAAAGTGATGCAGAGAAGGGCGGCGTGCTCCGTCTGGGAACCGAAGTCGTCAGCGATAAAGAAGGTACGATTGCTGCGCTGTTGGGCGCTTCGCCTGGTGCATCAACCGCGGCACCGATCATGCTACATCTGATGGAAAAAGTGTTTAAAGATAAAGTCGCCAGCCCTGAGTGGCAGGCGAAGCTGAAAACGATTATTCCGTCTTATGGTACTAAGCTGAACGGAAACGTTGAAGCAACTGAACAAGAGCTGCAATACACCAGCGAAGTTCTGGGTCTGAAATACGACAAGCCGCAGGTTGCCGATGAAGCGCCAAAACCGCAGTTGAAACCTCAGGCTCAACCGCAGCCTGAGCAGAAAGCTGTGGCGGATATCGCGCTGTAAATAAAATGCCGGATAGCCTACGCTATCCGGCACATTCTCACTTATCGCGCGACTGCGTCCTGAATCTTCTCTTCCGCTTTCCAGATACGGTATTTCACTTCCACGTTTTCCGGGGTGTAGACCACAATCGGCAGCTTGCTGTTGTAGCGCAGCATGCCGTCATCACCCAGATACGCGGTAATAAATTTCTTCTCTTTCTTGCCGTCCGGGCAGGCCATCATGGTTGAAACCGGGGAGGTGACTTTGTCGAAAACATAGTAGTCGTATCCCCAACCTTCCAGCGTTTTACTGTCCAGCTCTCCGCCCAGGCGGTGCTGGTTACAGTCAACTTCCAGCGTTTGTCCGATCAGCAGTTCTACTTTCAGAGTAGATTCATCTTTCTCAGGGGTAAGCTGGATAACCTGGCGCTTCATACCCTTTTCCGCTTTAGGATAAGGGGCGACTTTTTCCAGCGGCTGAGCACCGGTATCGTTACTGGCAGCCCAGGCAGAGGTGCTGGCAAAGGCGGCGAAAAGTACGGCAGGGACAATTGTCTTCATCTTATTGTTCACAGTGTTTCCTTTCTTCTGTCTTATGAATGAGTCTGGGGCAGGTTAACATATTTGTGTTATCTATTAATCTGCATTTACTTATATTTAAAGTGTATTTGGCATGGGTTTATAATCAATGTAGCGATATATTCTAAGAATTATCTTAATTATAAGATTATTCTCTTTCCACCTGCTTCGTTGTGTATTTCATTATATAACCCATTGAAATGTGAGCAAAAGCGCATTTTTTCCCGTCAACTCAACACTCCTTTGATCCGGCAACAGCATTTACCCCAATTGGGGTATGCACCTCTAACACATCCTGAAATATCTTACGGCTAAAAATAACTACTCATAAATAGTGCAGTTTTTTATGTCGTTCAACCCGCCGAGGGAGGGCGTCATTATGGAAGGACAATGTCATGGTTGATTTATCCCGTCGAGGCATGTTGACAGGCAGTTGGCGTAACGCCAACGCAGGGATTCGTCCGCCGTGGAGCAAGGAAGACTCTCACTTTCTGACCCATTGCCTCCGTTGTGACGCCTGCATCCAGGCGTGTGAAACCGACATCCTGCAGCGAGGCCAGGGTGGTTATCCGAGCGTAAATTTCAAACACGGCGAGTGCAGCTTTTGTTATGCCTGCGCAGAAGCCTGTCCCGAATCACTTTTTCTTCCGCGCCACACCAGGGCATGGGATCTGAATTTTACGATCGGGGAAAACTGTCTCGCACACCAGTCAGTTGAGTGTCATCGCTGTCAGGATAGCTGTGAACCTATGGCCATAACCTTTCGCCCCACGCTGTCCGGTATTTATCAGCCACAGCTCGACAATCAGGCCTGTAACGGATGCGGCGCGTGTGTCGCTATTTGCCCGGTATCAGCCATTAATGCGGAGTACAACCATGGACAGTAACTGGCAGGTCTGCAGCCTGGTCGTTCAGGCCAAAAGTCAGCATATCAATGATATCGCCACGCAGTTGCGTTTGTTTCCGGGTTGCGAAGTTGCACTTAGTGATGTGGAAAGCGGCCAGCTCATTGTGGTGGTGGAAGCAGAGCAAAGTGAAACGCTAATGAAAACTATTGAGTCAGTGCGCAACGTTGCGGGCGTGCTGGCGGTGTCGCTGGTTTATCACCAGCAGGATGAGCAAGGTGAGGAAACACCATGAAACTCAGTCGTCGTAGCTTTATGAAAGCTAACGCCGTTGCGGCCGCTGCGGCGGCTGCCGGGTTAAGCGTGCCGGGCGTAGCCCGCGCGGTAGTCGGTCAGCAAGAAGCCATCAAATGGGACAAAGCCCCGTGCCGTTTCTGCGGAACGGGCTGTGGCGTATTGGTCGGGACGCAGCAAGGGCGTGTTGTGGCATGCCAGGGTGACCCGGATGCGCCGGTTAACCGTGGACTTAACTGCATCAAAGGTTACTTCCTGCCGAAAATCATGTACGGAAAAGACCGTTTAACACAGCCGATGCTGCGCATGAAGGACGGTAAGTATCACAAAGAAGGCGAATTCACTCCGATTAGCTGGGATCAGGCCTTTGACGTGATGGAAGAGAAATTCAAAACGTCCATGAAAGAAAAAGGCCCAGAGTCTATCGGCATGTTCGGCTCGGGTCAGTGGACGATTTGGGAAGGTTACGCTGCCGCCAAATTGTTTAAAGCCGGCTTCCGTTCTAATAACATCGACCCGAACGCCCGTCACTGCATGGCGTCAGCGGTGGTCGGCTTTATGCGTACCTTCGGTATGGATGAGCCGATGGGCTGTTATGACGATATTGAGCATGCCGATGCTTTCGTCTTGTGGGGCGCGAATATGGCGGAGATGCACCCGATTCTGTGGTCGCGCATCACCAACCGTCGTCTGTCCGATCCGAATGTAACCGTCGCGGTGCTCTCCACCTTCCAGCATCGTAGCTTTGAGCTGGCGGATAACGGTATGGTCTTCACGCCGCAAACCGATCTGGTGATCCTCAACTACATCGCAAACTACATCATTCAAAACAATGCGATCAACCAGGATTTCTTCAGCAAGCACGTTAACCTGCGTAAAGGGGTGACTGACATCGGCTACGGCCTGCGTCCAACCCATCCGCTGGAAAAAGCGGCGAAGAATCCAGGTTCCGATGCTTCTGAACCGATGAGCTTTGAAGATTACAAAGACTTCGTTGCTGAGTACACGCTGGATAAAACCGCCGAAATGACTGGCGTACCGAAAGATCAACTGGAACAGTTGGCGCAGCTGTATGCCGATCCGAAGAAAAAGGTCATCTCCTACTGGACGATGGGTTTTAACCAGCATACCCGCGGCGTGTGGGCCAACAACCTGGTCTATAACCTGCACCTGCTGACCGGTAAAATTTCTCAGCCAGGCTGTGGCCCGTTCTCTCTGACCGGCCAGCCTTCAGCGTGCGGCACCGCGCGTGAAGTCGGGACGTTCTCCCACCGTCTGCCTGCGGACATGGTGGTCACCAACGAAAAACACCGCGATATCTGCGAGAAGCACTGGAATATCCCGACCGGGACTATTCCGGCAAAAATCGGGCTGCACGCTGTGGCGCAAGACCGTGCGCTGAAAGATGGCAAACTCAATGTCTACTGGACGATGTGTACCAACAACATGCAGGCCGGTCCGAACATCAACGAAGAACGTATGCCGGGCTGGCGCGATCCGCGCAATTTCATCATCGTTTCCGATCCGTACCCGACGGTCAGCGCCCTGTCAGCCGACCTGATCCTACCGACCGCAATGTGGGTAGAGAAAGAAGGGGCTTACGGTAACGCGGAACGACGCACTCAGTTCTGGCGTCAGCAGATTAAAGCGCCGGGTGAATCGAAATCGGATTTGTGGCAACTGGTGCAGTTTTCCCGTCGCTTCAAAACAGAAGAGGTATGGCCGGAAGAACTACTGGCGCAGAAACCGGAGCTGCGCGGCAAAACGTTGTATGACGTGCTGTTTGCCACGCCAGCCGTGACCAAATTCCCGGTCGCTGAACTGGCTGAAGATCAGCTCAACGATGAATCCCGCGAGCTGGGTTTCTATCTGCAAAAAGGGTTGTTCGAAGAGTATGCCTGGTTTGGCCGTGGCCACGGGCACGATCTCGCACCGTTTGACGATTACCATAAAGCGCGCGGTTTACGCTGGCCGGTCGTTGAGGGCAAAGAGACTCAGTGGCGCTACAGCGAAGGCAACGACCCGTACGTGAAAGCGGGGGAAAGCTACAAGTTCTACGGTAAGCCGGACGGTAAAGCGGTTATCTTCGCGCTGCCATTTGAACCTGCCGCTGAAGCGCCGGATAAAGAGTATGACCTGTGGCTTTCCACTGGACGTGTGCTGGAACACTGGCATACCGGCAGTATGACGCGTCGTGTGCCTGAACTGCACCGTGCTTTCCCGGAAGCCGTGCTGTTTATCCACCCGCTGGATGCAAAAGCACGCGATCTGCGCCGTGGCGATAAAGTCAAAGTGGTTTCCCGTCGTGGTGAAGTTATCTCGATTGTTGAAACGCGCGGGCGTAACCGTCCGCCGCAGGGGCTGGTATACATGCCGTTCTTCGATGCCGCACAGCTGGTGAATAATCTTACGCTGGATGCCACGGATCCGCTCTCCAAAGAGACGGATTTCAAGAAGTGCGCCGTGAAACTGGCGAAGGTGTAACGCGTTATGTCCCGGTCAGCAAAACCCCAAAATGGCCGCCGCCGTTTTCTGCGCGATATGGTTCGCGCGGCGGGCGGGCTGGCCGTCGTTGGCGTGGCGCTGGGGTTGCAACAACAAACCGCACGTGCAACTGGCGTGCGGTTACGCCCGCCAGGCGCACTGAGCGAGGAGGCATTCGCCAGCGCCTGTGTGCGCTGCGGTCAGTGCGTTCAGGCATGCCCATATGACACGCTGAAGCTGGCGACGCTGGCCTCCGGGCTGGCAGCAGGTACGCCCTATTTTGTCGCCCGCGATATTCCTTGCGAAATGTGTGAGGACATTCCGTGTGCCAAAGTCTGCCCCAGCGGCGCGTTGGACAGGGAAATTGAATCCATTGACGATTCGCGTATGGGGCTGGCGGTACTGCTGGATCACGAAAACTGCCTCAACTACCAAGGGTTACGCTGCGATGTTTGTTACCGCGAGTGCCCGAAAATCGATGAGGCTATCACCCTTGAGCTGGACCGTAATATGCGTACCGGCAAGCATGCGCGGTTTATTCCGACCGTGCACAGCGATGCCTGTACCGGCTGTGGGAAATGCGAAAAAGTCTGCGTACTGGAACAGCCAGCAATAAAAGTGCTGCCGCTGTCGCTGGCGAAAGGGGAGTTAGGACACCATTACCGCTTCGGTTGGCTGGAGGGGAACAATGGCAAATCGTAAACGTGATGCCGGGCGTGAAGCGCAGGCAAAAAAAGGATGGTGGAAGAGTCATCGCTGGCTGCTGCTGCGTCGTTTGAGTCAGTTTTTGATACTGGCGATGTTCCTCAGCGGCCCGTGGCTTGGCGTGTGGATCCTGCATGGCAACTACAGTGGCAGTCTGCTGTTGGATACCGTCCCATTCACCGATCCGCTGATTACGCTGCAAAGCCTGGCCAGCGGACACCTGCCGGCAACGGTTGCGTTAACGGGGGCGGTCGTCATCACGGTGCTGTATGCCCTTGCGGGTAAGCGTCTGTTTTGCAGCTGGGTTTGTCCGATGAACCCGGTCACCGATTTAGCCAGTTGGTTACGCAGAAGGTTTGACCTGAATCAGTCCGCGACCCTGCCGCGCTATATACGGTACGTCCTGCTGGTGGTTATCCTGGTCGGTTCCGCCTTGACCGGTACGCTGCTGTGGGAATGGATAAATCCCGTCTCTCTGCTCGGACGGAGTCTGGTAATGGGATTTGGCAGTGGAGCGCTGCTGATTCTGGCGCTGTTTTTATTTGATCTACTGGTCGTTGAGCATGGCTGGTGCGGGCATCTCTGTCCACTGGGCGCACTGTATAGCGTAGTGGGAAGTAAAGGCGCATTAACCGTTTCGGCAAAAGAACGTAACAGATGTAACCGCTGTATGGATTGTTTTCATGTTTGCCCGGAACCGCATGTGCTACGTGCGCCGGTGCTGGATGAGCAAAGCCCGGTGCAGGTAACCAGTCGCGATTGCATGGCCTGCGGTCGCTGCGTGGATGTCTGTTCTGAGGATGTTTTTACAATAACAACACGATGGAGTTCGGGAGCGAAATCATGAAAAGCCATGACCTGATTAAAAAGCTGAGTCAATGGACGGCCCTGCTTGCCCTGGTCGTCAGTGGGGCCGTTTGGGCTGCAAACGGAGTGGACCTAAGCCAGTCACCGGAAGTCTCAGGGACACAGGAAGGGGCGATTCGCATGCCGAAAGAGCAGGAGCGTATGCCGCTGAACTATGTGAATCAACCGCCAATGGTTCCGCACAGCGTTGAAGGGTATCAGGTGACGACCAATACTAACCGCTGTCTGCAATGCCACGGTGTGGAAAGCTATCGCACTACCGGCGCGCCGCGCATCAGTCCGACGCACTTTATGGACAGCGATGGCAAGGTATTGGCTGAAGTCGCGCCGCGTCGTTATTTCTGTCTGCAATGTCACGTCCCGCAGGCTGACGCTGCGCCGATTGTTGAAAATACCTTCACCCCCTCGAAAGGTTACGGGAAATAAGAGGTCATTATGGAAAATTCTAACCGTAAACCAGGCTGGATTAAGCGCGTCTGGCAATGGTGGCGTCGCCCCAGCCGTCTGGCGCTCGGCACGCTGTTGTTAATCGGCTTTGTGGGCGGCATTATTTTCTGGGGCGGCTTTAATACCGGTATGGAAAAGGCCAATACGGAAGAGTTCTGCATTAGCTGTCACGAAATGCGCAATACGGTGTACCAGGAATACATGGAAACCGTACACTACAACAACCGCAGTGGTGTGCGTGCGACTTGCCCTGATTGCCACGTCCCGCATGAGTGGGGCCCGAAAATGATCCGTAAGATCAAGGCCAGTAAAGAGCTGTACGCGAAAGCATTGGGGTTAATAGATACACCGCAAAAATTTGAAGACCATCGTCTGACGATGGCGCAAAATGAGTGGCGGCGTATGAAAGACAATAACTCGCAAGAGTGTCGCAATTGTCACAACTTCGAGTTTATGGATTTAACCGCCCAGAAAGGCGTTGCGGCCAAAATGCACGACCAGGCCGTGAAAGACGGGCAAACCTGTATTGACTGTCATAAAGGGATAGCGCACAAACTGCCTGATATGCGCGAAGTCAAACCGGGCTTTTAACAGGATGTAGATAACCAGGTATGCTTGAAGCCAGAGAATTACTTTGCGAGCGGGATGACAGAATACTGTTCAGCGATCTGTCATTTCGCGTCAACGCAGGGGAATGGGTACAAATTACCGGCAGCAACGGCGCGGGGAAAACCACTCTGCTGCGGTTGCTTACCGGGCTGGCGCGTCCCGACGCAGGGGAGGTTTGCTGGCAAGAACAACCCCTGCATCACGTGCGGGACAGCTACCATCAGCAATTGCTGTGGATCGGACATCAGCCGGGGATAAAAACCCGGCTTTCGGCGTTGGAGAACCTGCGTTTTTTCCATCACGACGGTGATATCGCACAGTGTCTGGACGCGCTGGCGCAGGCGGGACTTGCCGGATACGAAGATATTCCGGTGAATCAGCTCTCCGCCGGACAACAGCGGCGCGTGGCGCTGGCCCGTTTGTGGCTGACCCGCGCCCGGCTGTGGATCCTCGATGAACCCTTTACCGCCATTGATGTGAACGGCGTTGAGCGACTGACTCAGCGTATGGCACAGCACACGGAGCAGGGCGGTATTGTTATTCTTACCACCCACCAGCCGCTTAATGTTGAGACCAGTAAAGTGCGACGTATTGCGCTGACCAGCGAGAGGGCAGTGCAATGATGTGGCGAATCTTCCGTTTAGAACTGCGAGTTGCGTTTCGTCATAGTGCGGAAATCGCCAATCCTTTATGGTTCTTCCTGATTGTTATCACGCTGTTCCCTCTGAGCATTGGGCCGGAGCCACAGCTGCTGGCGCGTATTGCGCCGGGCATCATCTGGGTTGCGGCGCTGCTGGCGTCATTGCTGGCGCTGGAGCGCTTGTTTCGTGATGACTTACAGGACGGCAGCCTTGAGCAACTGATGCTGCTGCCGCTGCCGCTTCCGGCGGTCGTGCTGGCGAAAGTGATGGCGCACTGGGTCGTAACTGGTTTGCCGCTGTTAATCCTCTCGCCGCTGGTGGCATTACTGCTGGGCATGGATATGTACGGCTGGAAAATTATGGCGCTGACCTTGTTGCTCGGTACGCCGACGCTGGGTTTTCTCGGCGCGCCGGGTGTGGGTTTGACGGTGGGCTTAAAGCGCGGCGGCGTGCTGTTAAGCGTGTTGGTACTCCCGCTTACCATACCACTACTGATTTTTGCGACCGCCGCGATGGATGCGGCTTCCATGCACTTGCCTGTTGAAGGATACATGGCGATTCTGGGGGCGTTGCTGGTAGGCAGCGCCACGTTAAGCCCGTTTGCCACGGCTGCGGCGTTACGGATCAGCGTGCAGTAATGCGGACAGGATTTGCAGGCCGGGCAAGGTACTCCGGCAAAACGGATATTAATTAATGGAGTCTGGTGACTGAACTATGTGGAAAACACTTCATCAATTGGCGATGCCCCCTCGGCTCTATCAGATCTGCGGCTGGTTTATTCCGTGGCTGGCGATTGCCAGCGCGGTGGTACTCATAACGGGATGGGTCTGGGGCTTTGGCTTCGCGCCAGCTGATTATCAGCAGGGACAGAGCTATCGCATCATTTATCTGCACGTTCCGGCGGCAATCTGGTCGATGGGGATTTATGCCTCGATGGCTGTTGCGGCGTTTATCGGCCTGGTCTGGCAAATGAAAATGGCCAATCTGGCGCTGGCTGCGATGGCGCCCATTGGCGCTGTGTTTACCTTTATTGCGTTGGTGACGGGGTCCGCATGGGGCAAACCGATGTGGGGAACCTGGTGGGTCTGGGATGCTCGACTCACCTCAGAACTGGTGCTGCTGTTTCTCTACGTTGGCGCCATTGCGCTATGGCATGCGTTTGATGATCGCCGCCTGGCAGGGCGTGCCGCCGGTATTCTGGTGCTGATTGGCGTGGTCAACTTACCGATTATTCACTACTCGGTCGAGTGGTGGAATACGCTGCATCAGGGGTCAACCCGTATGCAGCAGAGCATCGATCCGGCAATGCGCGCTCCGCTGCGTCTGGCGATTGTCGGCTACCTGTTGCTGTTCGTCACGCTGGCGCTAATGCGCATGCGTAACCTGATTTTGATGATGGAAAAACGCCGCCCGTGGGTGAGCGAACTGATCTTAAAAAGAGGCCGCCAATGACCCCTGCATTTGCATCATGGAGTGATTTTTTCGCGATGGGCGGTTACGCCTTGTATGTCTGGCTGGCTGTCGCCATGAGCGTTATTCCGCTGCTGGTGCTGGTGCTGCATTCTGCGTTACAGCATCGCGCAATTTTACGCGGTGTGGCTCAGCAGCGGGCGAGGGAAGCGCGCATGCGCGCAGCGCAAGTACAACGGGAGGCGGCGTGAATATTCGACGTAAAAATCGGCTATGGATAGCCTGCGCGGTACTGGCAGGTCTGGCGTTGACCATTTCGCTGGTGCTCTACGCGCTGCGTTCCAATATCGATCTGTTCTACACCCCGGGAGAGATACTCTACGGTAAGCGTGAAACGCAGCAGATGCCTGAAGTCGGTCAACGTCTGCGCGTGGGTGGGATGGTGATGCCGGGCAGCGTGAAGCGCGATCCGCAATCGCTAAAAGTAAATTTCAGCATCTATGACGCCGAAGGTGTGGTGGATGTGACCTATGAAGGTATTTTGCCGGACCTGTTCCGTGAGGGGCAGGGCGTCGTCGTTCAGGGCGAGCTGGACAAGGGAAATCATGTGCAGGCTAAAGAGGTTCTTGCCAAACATGATGAAAATTACACCCCGCCGGAAGTCGAAAAAGCGATGCAGGAAAACCACCGTCGCCCGGAAAGTGTTTATAAGGATAAAACGTCATGATGCCTGAAATTGGCAATGCGCTGTTGTGCCTTGCGCTTGGCGTTGCATTACTGCTGTCGGTCTATCCGCTGTGGGGCGTGGCGCGCGGCGACGTGCGGATGATGGCCTCAGCACGGCCCTTTGCCTGGGTCTTGTTTATCTGCGTGATGGGGGCGTTCCTGATTCTGGTTAATGCCTTTGTGGTTAACGACTTTACCGTGACCTACGTCGCCAGTAACTCCAATACCCAACTTCCGGTCTGGTATCGGGTCGCGGCGACCTGGGGCGCGCATGAAGGCTCGCTGCTGCTGTGGGTGCTGCTGATGAGCGGCTGGACGTTCGCCGTCGCAGCGTTCAGCCAGCGCATGCCGCTGGATATCGTCGCCCGCGTGTTGGCGGTGATGGGGATGGTCAGCGTCGGCTTCCTGCTGTTTATCCTGTTTACCTCTAATCCGTTTGCCCGCACGTTGCCCAACTTCCCTATCGAAGGGCGCGACCTCAACCCGCTGTTGCAGGATCCGGGACTGATTTTCCATCCGCCGTTGCTGTACATGGGGTATGTCGGTTTCTCAGTGGCTTTCGCGTTTGCGATCGCCGCGCTGATGAGCGGACGACTGGACAGTACCTTCGCCCGTTTTTCGCGTCCGTGGACGCTGGCGGCGTGGGTGTTCCTGACACTGGGGATTGTGCTCGGTTCGGCATGGGCTTATTACGAGCTGGGTTGGGGCGGCTGGTGGTTCTGGGATCCGGTTGAGAACGCCTCCTTTATGCCATGGCTGGTGGGCACAGCCCTGATGCACTCGCTGTCGGTAACCGAACAGCGCGCCAGCTTCAAAGCCTGGACCCTGCTGCTGTCAATCAGCGCCTTCTCGCTGTGCCTGTTGGGTACTTTCCTGGTACGTTCCGGCGTATTGGTTTCGGTGCATGCTTTCGCCTCAGACCCGTCGCGAGGGATGTTTATACTGGCCTTCATGGTGCTGGTGATTGGCGGTTCCCTGCTGCTGTTTGCAGTGCGTGGGCATAAGGTTCGCTCGCGGGTAAACAACGCGCTGTGGTCGCGTGAATCGCTGCTGTTGGGAAACAACGTCCTGCTGATCGCCGCTATGCTGGTGGTGTTATTGGGCACGCTGCTGCCGCTGGTGCACAAACAGCTTGGGCTGGGCAGCATTTCGATTGGCGAGCCGTTCTTCAATACCATGTTCACCTGGCTGATGGCGCCGTTTGCGCTGCTGCTGGGCATTGGGCCATTAGTGCGCTGGGGCCGTGACCGACCACGTAAACTGAAAACGTTACTGATCATCGCGTTTGTCACCACGCTTATTCTGTCGCTGCTGCTGCCGTGGCTGTTTGAGGATCGCATTGCCGCCATGACAGTGGTGGGGCTGGCGATGGCGTGCTGGATATTTGTACTGGCCATGTCCGAAGCGTACCTGCGCATTTCTCGTGGAACAAAGCTGACGCCAAGCTACTGGGGGATGGTATCAGGTCACGTTGGGCTGGCGATTACCATTGTTGGTATTGCCTTTAGCCAGAATTACAGCGTGGAACGCGATGTGCGCATGAAAGCGGGCGATAGCGTCAGTATCCATGACTATCAGTTCACCTTCCGTGAAGTAAAAGACATTACCGGACCAAACTACCGGGGCGGGGTCGCCATTATTGGCGTCACGCGTGATGGTAAACCGGAAGCCACGCTGCATGCGGAGAAACGCTTCTATAACAGCACCAGTTCGATGATGACCGAAGCGGCGATTGACGGCGGGCTTACGCGCGATCTGTATGCTGCGCTGGGTGAAGAGCTGGATAACGGCGCATGGGCTGTACGTTTGTATTACAAACCGTTTATTCGCTGGATTTGGGCCGGAGGGTTGCTGATGGCGCTGGGTGGGGTGTTCTGCCTGTTTGATCCACGCTATCGCCAGCGCCCGCGTGTCGCGGTGCAAAAAAATGCGTCGGAGGCTGTATGAAGCGCAACGCACTGTTAATTCCGTTTATTATTTTTCTCATCATTGCAGCGGCGCTACTGTGGCAGTTAGCGCGTAACGCGCAAGGAGACGACCCTACTAATCTGGAGTCGGCGTTGATCGGCAAACCTGTTCCGACGTTCCGCCTGGAATCGCTGGAAAACCCGGGGCAGCATTATCAGGCCGATGTGCTGACGCAGGGGAAGCCAGTGCTGCTGAACGTCTGGGCGACCTGGTGTCCGACCTGTCGCGCCGAGCATCAGTATCTGAATCAGCTGTCTGCGCAAGGCGTGCGGGTAGTGGGCCTGAACTATAAAGACGATCGTCAGAAAGCCATTGTCTGGCTGAAAGAGCTGGGCAATCCTTACTCATTAAGTCTGTTTGACGGCGACGGTATGCTCGGCCTCGATCTTGGCGTGTACGGCGCACCGGAGACGTTCCTGATCGACGGGAAAGGTATTATTCGCTATCGCCATGCCGGCGATCTGAATGCCCGGGTGTGGGAAAGCGAGATCAAACCGTTGTGGGATAAGTACAGTAAGGAGGCTGCGCAATGAGATTTTTATTGGGCCTGCTGATGCTGGTTATCTCGGGATCCGCGCTTGCGACTATCGACGTAATGCAGTTTAAGGATGAAGCGCAGGAGCAGCAGTTCCGCCAGCTTACCGAGCAACTGCGTTGTCCTAAATGTCAGAACAACAGTATTGCCGACTCTAACTCAATGATCGCCACCGACCTGCGTCAGAAAGTGTACGAACTGATGCAGGAAGGCAAAAGCCAGAAAGAGATTGTTGACTACATGGTGGCGCGCTACGGCAACTTCGTCACTTACGATCCGCCGTTAACTCCGCTGACCGTGCTGCTGTGGGTGATGCCTGTGGTAGCGATTGGTCTCGGGGGCTGGATTATTTTCGCCCGTACTCGCCGACGCGTGCGGGTGAAACAAGAAGAGTTTCCTGACGACATTATCCCGGATGGCAAGCGCGGTGGATTCGGACTATTTGTGCCCGGCATCGTGGTGGCGCTGGTGGTTGGCGTGGTGAGCTATTATCAAACCGGGAACTATAAACAGGTGCAGGTCTGGCAGCAGGCCACCGCTCAGGCTCCAGCGCTGCTGGAGCGGGCATTGGATCCGAAAGCCGACCCGTTGAATGAAGAAGACATGACGCGTCTGGCGCTGGGGCTGCGCACTCGCTTACAGTCCGAAGCCGGAAACGTCGAAGGCTGGATCATGCTCGGACGTATTGGCATGGTACTCGGTAACGCCAGTACGGCTACTGAAGCCTATGCCAATGCCTATCGACTGGATCCTAACAACAGCGATGCGGCGCTGGGTTATGCGGAAGCATTGACCCGTTCTTCCGATCCTGATGATAACCGTCGGGGAGGGGAGTTGTTGCGCCAGTTGATCAGAGGCGAGCATGCTAACGTGCGCGTATTGAGCATGTATGCTTTTAACGCTTTCGAACAGCAGCGCTTCGGCGAAGCGGTTGCGGCGTGGGAGATGATGCTGAAATTATTGCCCGCTAACGATACCCGTCGGGCGGTAATAGAACGCAGTATTAAACAGGCGATGGAGCAGCTAACGCCGCAGGAGAAGTAAGAGTGGAAGGGGCCGGATGGCGACGCAAAGCGTCTTATCCGGCCTGGCGATCCTCGTGATTTGTAGGCCCGATAAGCGTAGCGCCATCGGGCAATATCTGGTTATTGCATTCCGCGCGTTTGCAAAAACAGAATAGTGGCAGCAACGCGAGAGCGCACGTTGAGTTTGCGCAGCAGGTTGCGAATATGCACCTTCACCGTCTGTTCGGAAATATTTAATACCGAAGCAATCTGTTTATTCGACAGCCCCTGAGCCAGCTCGTGTAACACATCCAGCTCGCGTTCGGTGAGAATGCTGAACGGATCTTCTTGTGCACCGAACAGGTCGCGTTCGCGCAGATATTCATTGACGCGTGTACTAAACGCTTTACCGCCTTTGGCGCCGCTGCGAATGGCCTCCAGCAGGACTTCAGGATCGCTGTCTTTGAGCAAATAACCATCCGCACCCGCGTCAATTAAGGCGTATACATCGCTGGCGGCATCCGAAACGGTCAGAATGATAATTTGTGCGGTAACACCGTCCCGACGCAGCGCATTCAGGGTATCCAGCCCACTCATACCTTTCATATTGAGATCCAACAGGATCACGTCAAGGTCCAGACGGTTTGCCAGATCGATCGCACTTGCGCCGTCACCTGCTTCAGCTACTACGTTAAATGCGGGATCCAGTTGCAATAATTGACTAATTCCCCGCCGCATCAGTGGGTGGTCGTCGACAATCAGCACCCGAAAAGGCGTTGCTTCAGGCATACTATTCTCCTGAGTTTTATTAGTATCATTATTGTTTTCAGCGCATCAATCGTCCAGATTCATCGCGCTGATGAGAGGATAAATTTTACCCCAATTTGTGCATGGGTAAGTAGTAAAACCTGTACTGAAAGCCGTGGTGGTGATGCGGAACATTGAATCGCAGGCATAAAAAAACCAACCACAAGGGTTGGTTTTTTTTGAGGATTTTTGGTCGGCACGAGAGGATTTGAACCTCCGACCCCCGACACCCCATGACGGTGCGCTACCAGGCTGCGCTACGTGCCGACGCTATGGCTGATAATACTACTGCTTTCCACCGCGAATGCAAGAGGATGGCTTGCTAACTGATTTATAATTAATCAGTTAGCAATGAATCGCTTCTCATCCGTCAGAACTTGCAGCAGCAGGCTCAGCTGCGGTTTCTGATCTTTTATCTTCTCACCGTGTAAATCATACGTCTGATAATTACCGTTGTTGTTAAGCACCAGCGTCATCTCTGGCGTGGTAATCGCCAGCGTGCTGCCGTCGGCGGCGGTAACCCAGTAATGGCGGCGGGTTGCATTAAACAAATCCTGGCCCTGCGAGTACTCGTTAGCTGGCGTGCTGACGTGGAGCAGACGTTGCATAAGCGTCGTCATCAGGTCTGTATGATCGGTCAGGCTATTGATGCGCTGAGCAGGTGTTCCCGGCCAGTGAATAATCAGAGGAACCTGCAGATGGCCGCGCGACCACGCAAAGCTGTTCTCTTCCTGAGTCAGCGGCACGCCCCGACCAGCAGTAATAATCACCACCGTGTTGTTCAGTTTACCGGAGTCGCGCAGGGCGCTAAGGATCCGGTTAATGTTGGCATCCACATCCTGAGCGGCATTGGCGTAGCGTTTGGCAAAGTTCTTCTGGTTGCTGTCATCCAGGTTCGTTCCGTTAAAGGAGACCCAGGAGAACCAGCGGTTATCTTCCTGTGCGTAGCGACCCAACCAATTAATCCACTGACTTGCGGTTTGCTCGTCAGACTGCGTTTGCACGCTCGGCATAGAGAAATCTGACAGTAGCGCCTGGCGATAAAGCGGGCTGGTAAAGCCATCCGAGGAGAATAGCCCCAACTGATACCCCTGCTGGTTCAGTGCAGAGATCAGCGCCGCAGGCGTTCGGGTCGACAAAATGCCGTCCATGTAGCTTGGGGACACGCCATAGAACAGGCCAAAAATCCCGTTATCTGTGGTGTTGCCTGTGCTCATGTGACGCGTAAAGGAGATATTCTGCCCAGCGAATTCAGCCAGCGCTGGCATCTGTTTTTCAAAACGCGAGTAGTTCAGGCCGTCTACGGTGATCAGCAGAACGTTCTGGCCGGTTCCCATATCGCGGTAGCGCAGGTCGCTGAGCGGGTACTGTACGGAAACTGCTTCCGGGTTTCCCTGCTCGATCAGGCGGCGTTGATATTCTTGCGCATCCAACAGACCATGTTTTTCCAGAAACTTACGTGCCGTCATCGGATAGGAGAGCGGCAGGTTCGCGCGTTGCATGGTAATAGGGCGATAGAAATTGGCGTCTGCCCAGATGTACACCACATGCGAGGCGATAAAGGAAACGAAGAAGAATGCTGCTAAGGGTTTCGCAAAATGGCGACGACGCGTCAGGCTGCGCAGCTTTTGCCAGCTCCAGGTCGCAAACAGCATTTCGATTAACAGAATAACCGGCACGCTGATAAACATCAGTTGCCAGTCACGCGCCGCTTCATTCTGGTCAGGGTTAATGACCAGTTCCCAGACGATCGGGTTGAGATGCAGGTGGAAGCGGGTAAAAACTTCGCTGTCGATTAACAACAGCGTCATGCCGGCCGTCGCCAGGATAGCTGATAAGAATCGCATCAGCCTCTGGGACATGACGATAAACGTCAGGGGAAACAGGATCAGCAGATAGGTGGCAAACACCAGGAAGCTAAAATGCCCGACAACGCTCAGGTAGGAATAAACGCGCCCTGCAAGCGTAGTCGGCCAGTCGGCGACAAACAGGTAACGGCTACCGAGTACCATGGCCAACAGAATGTTGAACAAAGCAAACCAGTGCCCCCAGCTAACCATCTGGGAGACTTTCTCACGGTAGCGCTGACGATGAGTTACCATAAACTGTTGTTCGTTTCCCCGGAGCAGGCTCTTAATGCGCTTGGTCGTCGTTTACCGAAGACTGCAATGCGCGGGCAAAAGAGTTGGCAATCGCCTGGCGCTGGGCCGGTGCGATGCTTGTATTGATAAGGTTAGTCACCATGTTTCCCAGTACCATCAGGGAAAGATCGGTCGGCGCCTTATGTTTTTCCAGTACGTTGAGCATCTCATTCAGCAGTTGTTCAACGTGTTCGTCACTATAGCGGGAAATTTGTGGCATAAATCGAAATCAGTCTGTTCATGAAAGGGCAACATATTACCGTACGGACAGTTTTTTTTCTGCTTTTTTATCTTCTATTGCGTCACTGCCCGGCAGGTGGTTGAATACCGCCCGGTCTAAAAGGAGAGTTTATCATGAGTCTGGATATCAACCAGATTGCCCTGCACCAGCTTATCAAACGTGATGAGCAAAACCTTGAGCTGGTCTTGCGCGATTCATTACTGGAACCGACAGCGACCGTTGTCGATATGATGGCTGAACTGCATCGGGTGTATAGCGCCAAGAATAAAGCCTATGGCCTGTTCAGCGAAGAGAGCGAGCTGGCGCAAACGCTGCGTTTACAGCGTCAGGGTGAAGAGGATTTTCTGGCCTTTAGCCGTGCCGCGACAGGGCGTTTGCGGGACGAGCTGGCGAAATATCCTTTTGCCGATGGTGGTATTGTCTTGTTCTGCCATTACCGCTATCTGGCGGTAGAGTATCTGCTGGTTGCCGTGCTGAACAATTTAAGCAGCATGCGCGTCAATGAAAATCTGGATATCAACCCGACGCACTATCTGGATATCAATCATGCGGACATCGTGGCGCGTATTGATTTAACCGAGTGGGAAACCAATCCGGAGTCCACACGCTATCTGACGTTCCTGAAAGGGCGGGTCGGGCGCAAAGTCGCCGATTTCTTCATGGACTTTCTCGGCGCCAGCGAAGGTCTGAACGCCAAAGCGCAAAACCGTGGCTTGCTGCAGGCGCTTGATGACTTTACCAATGAGGCGCAACTGGATAAAGCCGAGCGCCAGAACGTGCGTCAGCAGGTCTACAGCTACTGTAACGAGCAACTTCAGGCCGGTGAAGAGATTGAGCTGGAATCGCTGTCTAAAGAGCTTTCCGGCGTCAGTGAAGTCAGCTTCAGCGAATTTACCGCTGATAAAGGGTATGAGCTGGAAGAGAGCTTCCCGGCGGATCGCAGTACGCTGCGCCAGTTAACCAAATTTGCCGGCAGCGGCGGTGGGTTAACCATTAATTTTGACGCCATGCTGCTGGGCGAGCGTATTTTCTGGGATCCGGCGACGGACACGTTAACCATCAAAGGTACGCCGCCGAACCTGCGCGACCAGCTCCAGCGCCGCACGTCGGGCGGGAAATAAAACCGTTTGCCGGGTGGGGGAGGAAACGCCTTATCCGGCCCTGCGTGATCTATCTTTAGCGCCAACAGAATCCCATAAAAAAACCCCGCCGAGGCGGGGTTTTCTTCAACTTCCAGGCGATTACGCGCGAACGAAGTCGATGTGAGTCAGCTTCGGCTTGAAAGCGTGACGCTGTACAGCCTGAGCTTTAACTTTAACTTCTTTACCGTCAACAACGATGGTCAGAACTTCGCTGTAGAATTCAGCTTTAGCTTGCATGTTCATAACTGCATCGTGATCCAGTTCGATAGCAATCGGGGCTTCTGCGCCACCGTAGATGATTGCCGGGAACTTGTTAGCGGCACGCAGGCGGCGGCTCGCACCCTTACCCTGCTCTTTACGTACTTCAGCGTTGATAGTAAACATTTAAATCTCTCTTTAATAATTCCTGCTACAGGCGACCCAGCAACAGGTAAGTGATCTGCTTTGCGTATGCAAAAGCGGGCGAGATTCTATACTCAAACGGCTGGTACATCAATCAAAAGTACAATTAACCGCGTAATTCATGTGCCCGGCGAAAGCGACCTTCATAATCGAAGACCTTTTCACGCACCTGCCAGTACTGACCTTTCATACGCGCAACCACGAAATCAGGATGGCGCAATAGCGCCTGCTGGGCGAGGATATCGGTGGCGGTTATCCAGCGTAAGGGAATACCGGGAGTTCGGGTGTGAGGGCGAATAAACAGTTGTTCGAATGCTGTACGCTGCGCAGGAGTGTGTAGACGAAAACGTTCGCTGACGTCGGCCCCGTCTTCATCGTAATAGGTGATTTTTAGCCATTCGCCTTTCTCATCCTGGCCATTTTGTAACACCATCCCGCTACAGCGCAGGACCAGCGCATCTTTTAGCCTCAACGCCGCTTTTAGCATGTCATCCGGATCGACCAGCACCGTATCGCATTCACGACAGCGGCGGGCAGCAATGTCATTTTCCGCGTTGCACTGCGGGCAATTTTTAAAACGGAAACGAAAGTCGCACTGTTCGCGATGGCCGTCATCATCTTCAAACCATCCCTGGCAGCGGCGACCAAAATGTTCAATCAGCGTACCGTCAGCCGTTGTTTTGCCCCAAAAGGTGTTGGCAAATCCGCAGGCAGGACAGAACACCTGCACCGGCACGTTGTCGCTTTTTCCCTTCGGCGCGCCTACTTCCGGGGCGTACAGATCGTGGGGATTGCCCGCGTAATCGAGGATCAGACAGTCGGTTTTACCTGGGGCCAGGCGCAGTCCTCGACCAACAATTTGTTGGTACAGGCTGACTGATTCAGTCGGGCGCAGAATAGCGATAAGGTCGACGTGCGGGGCATCGAAGCCGGTAGTCAGGACCGACACATTCACCAGAAAGCGAAAACGCTGGGCTTTGAACTCTTCAATCAGCACGTCACGCTCCGCGCCTGGCGTATCTCCGGTGATAAGCGCGGCATCGTCATCAGGCAGTAGGCCCAGAATTTCTTTGGCGTGTTCAACGGTGGCGGCGAAAATCATCACCCCTTTGCGCGACTGGGCAAACTCGACAATCTGGCTGATGATATGCGGCGTGATTCGCTGCTGCTTCTTTAATTCCCGATTAAGGTCCGCCTCGCTGAACAGGCCGTTACTCTGCGCCTGCAGACGGCTGAAGTCATACTGCACGACCGGCATGTCGAGGCGTTCCGGCGGCGTCAGATAGCCGTGTTTAATCATGTAACGCAGCGGTAATTCATAAATGCAGTCGCGAAACAGCGCTTTTTCATCGCCGCGCACCATTCCGTGATAATGAAAGTGGTAAATCCACCCTTTACCCAGACGAAAAGGCGTGGCGGTAAGCCCGAGCAGGCGTAAGTGGGGATTGACGTTGGTCAGGTGAGTGAGGATTTGCTGATACTGACTCTCTTCATCATCACTGATGCGGTGGCATTCATCGACGATAAGCAGGGAAAACTCTCCCTGAAAGGCGTCCAGATTGCGCGCCACCGACTGTACGCTGCCGAATACCACTTTCCCGTGGCTCTCTTTACGCTTCAGCCCAGCGGCAAAAATATCGGCCTCCAGCCCCAACGCGCAATATTTGGCATGGTTTTGCGCGACCAGCTCTTTGACGTGCGCCAGTACCAGCACGCGACCACGCGCCACGCGGGCCAGTTCCGCTATCACCAGGCTTTTGCCTGCGCCAGTGGGCAGGACGATAACCGCCGGCGTGCGGTGGTGGCGAAAATGGTTGAGCGTGGCGTCCACGGCTTCTTTTTGGTACGGGCGAAGAGTAAAAATCATGGGCTCACTAAGGTAAACAGTAACAATGAATAGTATGCCATGAATCATTTCCCTTGAGGGATGGTGTAACGCCGCTATACTGGGCGGATAACAGTCCCACTTTTCGGGCGCAAACCCGATTCTCGTATTTTTACAGGCAAAAATCACACTCATGCGACTTGATAAATTTATCGCTCAGCAACTCGGCGTCAGCCGCGCTATTGCCGGGCGTGAGATCCGTGCTAACCGCGTTACCGTCGACGGTGAAATCGTCAGAAATAGCGCCTTTAAGCTGCTGCCAGAACATGACGTCGAATATGACGGCAATTCCCTGATTCAACAAAATGGCCCGCGCTATTTTATGCTGAATAAGCCTCAGGGCTATGTTTGTTCAACGGATGACCCGGATCACCCGACGGTTCTTTATTTCCTTGATGAACCCGTCGCCCACAAATTACATGCGGCAGGGCGTCTGGATATCGACACCACCGGACTGGTGCTGATGACCGATGACGGTCAGTGGTCGCATCGCATCACTTCACCACGTCACCATTGTGAGAAAACCTATCTGGTGACGCTGGAATCGCCGGTGGCGGATGATACCGCCGAGCAGTTTGCCCGTGGTGTACAACTACATAACGAAAAAGACCTGACAAAGCCGGCCGTGCTGGAAGTCATTACGCCAACTCAGGTGCGATTGACCATCAGCGAAGGGCGCTATCATCAGGTGAAACGGATGTTTGCCGCCGTGGGGAACCACGTTGTAGAACTGCACCGTGAACGGATCGGCGCCATTAAGCTCGATGATGATCTTGAGCCAGGTGAATACCGTCCATTAACTGAAGAAGAAATTGCCAGCGTTAACTTAACCCCGCGTTAATCTCAGGAGCTAAATGTGACCACCCGGCAGAACTCGTCAATTGCCATTGTCTTTATCCTTGGCTTGTTAGCCATGCTGATGCCGTTGTCGATTGATATGTATCTTCCGGCGCTGCCTGTTATCTCTGAGCAGTTTGGGGTGCCTGCCGGTAGCGCGCAGATGACCCTCAGTACCTATATTTTAGGTTTTGCGGTGGGGCAGCTGCTGTATGGTCCAATGGCAGACAGCATTGGGCGTAAACCGGTAATACTGGGCGGAACGCTGGTGTTTGCGGCGGCAGCAGTTGCCTGTGCGCTGGCGCAAACTATCGATCAACTGATCATAATGCGTTTCTTCCATGGTCTGGCGGCTGCGGCAGCGAGCGTAGTTATCAACGCTCTGATGCGCGATATCTATCCAAAGGAAGAGTTTTCGCGCATGATGTCATTTGTCATGTTGGTCACCACCATAGCGCCATTGCTGGCGCCCATTGTGGGCGGTTGGGTGCTGGTATGGCTGAGCTGGCACTATATCTTTTGGATCCTCGCTGTGGCGGCTATTCTGGCTTCAGTGATGATCTTTACGCTGATCAAAGAAACGTTGCCCGTAGAGCGTCGCCAGCCATTTCGCTTGCGCACTACTCTGGGCAACTTTGCCTCGCTGTTTCGTCATAAGCGCGTACTAAGCTATATGCTGGCCAGCGGGTTCAGCTTTGCCGGCATGTTTTCTTTCCTTAGCGCCGGGCCTTTTGTCTACATCGAGATTAACCATGTTTCACCGCAGCATTTCGGTTACTACTTCGCGCTGAATATTGTTTTCCTGTTCGTGATGACCATTATCAACAGCCGCTTTGTCCGTCGCGTAGGGGCATTGAATATGTTCCGTACAGGGCTGTGGATCCAGTTTGTGATGGCGGGCTGGATGGTTTTCAGTGCGTTGTTCGGGGTAGGTTTTTGGGCGCTGGTGGTGGGCGTGGCGGCATTTGTCGGCTGCGTGTCGATGGTGTCATCTAATGCGATGGCGGTCATCCTGGATGAATTCCCACACATGGCGGGAACGGCATCATCTTTGGCGGGGACGTTCCGCTTTGGCATTGGCGCTATTGTTGGGGCACTGTTGTCACTGGCGACCTTTAACTCGGCCTGGCCGATGATTTGGTCGATAGCGTTTTGCGCCACCAGCTCTATTCTCTTCTATCTCTACGCCAGTCGCGCTAAAAAACGGTGATCTAATACACAACATGGAGGTCATAAGGCCTCCAGAGTTGATGTATATCAACCGCAAATCTATCAATTCTCCTGCTTATGTTTATTTTATGTAAAATCAATTTATGTAAAAAGTCACATCATTGTAGTTATAAAGGTTGAGTTAGATCGCAGAAACGAGTACATATAGCCCGGAAATTTGCCAGAACCATTGAATAAATTTAAATACCTGGTTCGGAAAGTAGCATATGGACATGGGTGTAAACGTTTACCAACTGTTT
The DNA here is from genome assembly GCF_019584005.1 of Citrobacter sp. EC_71. Taxonomy (NCBI): domain Bacteria; kingdom Pseudomonadati; phylum Pseudomonadota; class Gammaproteobacteria; order Enterobacterales; family Enterobacteriaceae; genus Citrobacter; species Citrobacter sp. EC_71. The sequence continues at coordinate 58,417 of NZ_VDAY01000006.1, read as the reverse complement.
AAAGACGTTTTGTCAATGATGTGTTAATATTGATGTAAAATAATTGTGAAGTGATTGTGCTTCCAGGGAAAGAAAGTGATGACATTACAACTCTCAATCGTTCATCGTCTGCCGCAGTGCTATCGTTGGTCGGTGGGTTTCGCAGGTTCGAAAGTTGAACCGATTCCGCAGAATGGCCAGAGCAATGAGAACAGCCTGGTGGCGCTCAAATTGCTCAGCCCGGATGGTGATAGCGCGTGGTCAGTTATGCATAAACTCAGCCAGGCCCTCAGTGATATTGAGGTTCCTTGTTCCGTGCTGGAATGCGAAGGGGAGCCGTGCCTGTTTGTGAATCGTCAGGATGAGTTTGCTGCGACCTGCAGACTGAAAAATTTCGGCGTAGCAATTGCAGAACCTTTTTCAAATAACAATCCATTTTGAGCGTCAGCTTAGCGCGAGCAGCTGACGCGTATAGGCCTGTTGTGGCGCGTTGAATACGTGCTCGCATTGCCCCTGTTCCACAACTTCTCCCTGCCTTAGCACAATAACCTGATGGCATAACGCGCGTACGACATGCAAATCATGGCTGATAAAAATATAGGCCAGACGATGCTTTTCCTGTAAGGACTTTAACAACATCAGGATTTGCGCCTGTACGGTCCTGTCGAGTGAGGATGTCGGCTCATCCAGAATGATCAGCGAAGGTTTTAGAATCAACGCCCGGGCAATAGCTATGCGCTGACGTTGACCACCGGAAAACTCCGCGGGATATCGATGCCGCGTTTCGCTATCAAGCCCCACTTCCGTCATTACCGCTTTCACCTGCGCTTCGCGTTGTTCGGCAGTAAGTGTCGGTTGATGAACGCGTAGTCCCTCCTCAATAATCTGCAGCACGCTTAAGCGCGGGTTTAGCGAGGAGTTAGGATCCTGAAATACCACCTGAATGCGGTGACGTACGGGTAACAGCTGGCGACGATTTAAGGTATGCAACGCCTGGCCATCGAACACAATACTTCCCTGCGATGTGATTAGCCTCAGTAGCGCCAGTCCGGTGGTACTTTTCCCGGATCCTGATTCACCGACCAGCCCCAGCGTTTCACCGGGGCGGAGGGAAAAACTGACGTCGCTAACCACGACGTTATGGTCTACTACGCGCTTTAGAATACCTTTGCGGACAGGGAAGGCGACGCGGAGTTTTTCCACTTCCAGCAGGGGGGCTTGCCCTACTGGTAAGGGAACCGGATCACCGGAAGGTTCGCTGTTTAACAATTTCTGCGTGTACGGATGCGAGGGCGCAGAGAGCAACTGTGCGGCACGATTTTGCTCCACGCACTGGCCGTTTTGCATGACCGCCACGGTATCGGCCAGCTTTTTCACAATGCTGAGGTTATGGGTGATGAACAGTAATCCCATATTCAGCTCTCGCTGTAACTCCCGTAACAATTGCAGGATCTGTGCCTGGACGGAGACATCCAGCGCGGTGGTGGGTTCATCGGCAATCAGCAGTTCTGGCCGCGTTAACAGCGCCATGGCGATCATTACACGTTGGCGCTCACCGCCAGACAACTGGTGCGGGTAATCTGCGAGACGTTTGGCCGCCTGACGGATCCCGACGCGGTCCAGACAGGTCAGAATCTCTGCTCGGGCGGCCTCGCGACGCATTCCCCGATGCAGCGACAGCACCTCGTAAAGCTGTTTTTCCAGGTTGTGAAGCGGGTTTAGTGACACCATTGGCTCCTGGAAAATCATGGCGATTTTGTTCCCTCGTACGCTGCGAAGCGTCTGCTCGTTGGCGTGAAGCAATGATTCACCATGGAAACGAATATCACCGGCAAGATAAACCGCGGGAGGGGACGGTAATAAGCGCAGAATAGAAAGCGCGGTCACACTTTTCCCTGAGCCAGATTCGCCCACCAGCGCCAGCGTTTGCCCGGCATCAACCCGCAATGAGAGAGTGTTGACCACGGTGCGCACGGTCTCTTGTTGGCGAAAACCTACCGATAAATTCTCAATAGCTAACAGAGGTTGTGTCATTTTAAATCGCCTTATTGGGATCAAACGCGTCGCGTACCGCTTCACCAATAAAGATCAGTAGCGATAAAAGCAGGGCAACGGAGATGAACGCAGTGATCCCAAGCCACGGCGCCTGCAGGTTATTTTTACCTTGTAACAGGAGCTCTCCCAACGATGGCGAGCCAAGCGGTAAGCCGAATCCGAGAAAATCCAGCGAGGTCAGGGTGGTGATCGAGGCGCATAATATAAACGGTAAAAAAGTCAGGGCGGCGACCATCGCGTTGGGTAGCATATGACGCAGAATAATACTGCGATCGCATACGCCGAGCGCCTGCGCGGCACGAATGTAATCAAAGTTTCGGGTACGTAAAAATTCCGCACGTACCACGCCAACCAGACTCATCCAGCCAAACAGCACGGTAATGCCCAGCAGCCACCAGAAGTTGGGCTGAACCACGCTCGACAGCAGAATGATTAGAAACAGCGTCGGCATACCAGACCAAACCTCAATAAATCGCTGTCCCCACAGGTCCACCTTGCCGCCATAATAGCCCTGAATAGCACCTGCCATGATGCCCATCACGCTGGAACACAGGGTCAGCATTAAACCAAACAGGACCGAGATACGAGTGCCGTACAGGATACGCGCCAGCACATCGCCGCCGTTGGCGTCCGTCCCCAGCCAGTTTTGTGCAGAAGGTGGGGAAGGGAAGGGTTTATCGGTGGCAAAGTTAATGCTGGTGGCGCCAAAGCGTACGGGCGCCCACAGGATCCAGCCCTGCTTCTCCAGGCGCTGCTGTAGCCAGGGATCCTGATAATCAGCTTTGGTCGCCAGCGGTCCGCCGAAGTCGCTTTCACTGTAGTTTTTGAACAGAGGGAAATACCAACTGCTGTCATAGCGCACCAGCAGCGGCTTATCGTTGGCAATCAGTTCGGAACACAGGCTCAGGCCAAACAACACCAGAAAAATCCACAGCGACCAGTAGCCGCGGCGGTTATGGCGAAAACGCGCCCAGCGGGCTTGATTGACGGGGCTTAATCGCGACATTAGCGTCCCTCAAAATCAATACGGGGATCGACCAGCGTATAGCTGATATCACTGAGAATATTCAGCAGCAGTCCGATCAGGGTGAAGATATAGAGCGTGCCAAACATCACCGGGTAGTCGCGTGATACGGTGGATTCATACCCCAGTAACCCCAGTCCGTTAAGCGAGAACATGACTTCAATCAGCAGCGAGCCGGTAAAAAACATGCTGATAAACGTTGCCGGGAAACCTGCTATCACCAGCAACATCGCGTTGCGAAACACATGTTTCCATAGAATGTTTTTCTCGCTTACTCCTTTGGCGCGCGCGGTGACGACATATTGTTTGCGGACTTCATCCAGAAATGAGTTTTTGGTCAACATGGTCAGCGCGGCAAACCCGCCAACCACCGTCGCCAGCACCGGCAGGGTAATATGCCAGAGATAGTCGGTGATCTTTTGATACCAGGGGAGAGTGTCAAAATTAGCGGAAACCAGCCCGCGTAGCGGGAACAGATCGTAATAGCTTCCCCCGGCAAAAAAGACGATCAGCAAAATCGCAAACAGAAATGCCGGGATGGCATAGCCAATAATAATGAATGCACTGCTCCACACATCAAATCGACTGCCATTGTGAACCGCTTTGCGGATACCTAGCGGTATCGACACCAGATAGATGATGAGTGTGCTCCACAGCCCCAGCGTGACGGAAACGGGCAGGCTGTCTTTTATAAGCGTCAGCACCGAAGCGCTACGGAACAGGCTGTCGCCGAAATCGAAACGAATGTAGTCCCAGAGCATTTTGAAGTAACGCTCATGAATAGGCTTATCGAACCCGTAGCGGCGGGTGATTTCTGCAATCACTTCCGGGTCAAGACCGCGGCCTCCGCGATAATTGCTGTCGCTGATGTTACCCACGCCGGTTTGCGCGTGGCTGGCGCGAACGCCTTCGCTGCCCGCGCCGGGTAAGGCTCCACTTTGCCCGAACTCAATAGCGGCGACGGCCTGCTCAACGGGACCGCCTGGGGCAATTTGCACGATAAAAAAGTTAATGGTGATGATGGCCCAGAGCGTCGGGATCACCAGTAGCAGACGTCGAATCAGATAAGCGCCCATTTACTCTCCCTGCCGTCTGGCTGCGGGTAGCTTCGCCGCTTTGTTGACGTCATACCACCAGTTATCGAGGCCGATGGTGTAAATTGGGCGAATAGCAGGATGTGAAAATTTATCCCACCAGGCGATACGATCCTCGGCCATGTACCACATTGGCAACATGTAGTAGTTCCAGGTTAATACCCTGTCCAGCGCCCGTCCCAGCGGGATCAGTTTGGCTTTATCACCTTGCGCCGCGATGATTTGATTGATCAATTTATCAATCACCGGGCTTTGCACGCCGGGCGCATTGTAGCTGGAGTCAATGTATTCAGAGGCCCACAGAATTTGCAGGTCTGAACTCGGCCACGGCATCGCGCGATACAACCTCGGCATCATGTCATAGTCGCGACTGCGCAGACGGTTCGTGATTTGCGAATTATCAACCTGGCGGATGTTCATGGTGATGCCTAAGCGCTGCAGGTTGTGCTGGAACGGCAGTACCCACTGGCTGTTACTGCCCGCCGGGAGCAACAGTTCGAAGCTCAGGGGTTTACCGCTGGTGCTGTTCACGCGCTGCTGTCCCTTTAGTACCCAGCCAGCCTGTTCCAGTAAGGTATTGGCTTTCAATAAGTTGTCCCGATCGTAACCATCACCTGTTGATTTCGGCGGCTGATAAATTTGGCTGAAGACCTCAGGGGGGAGATCTTTTTTCAATGGCGCGAGTATCACCAGTTCATCCGCATCGGGGTAATTTTTTGCGGCATACTCGGTATTCTGAAAATAGCTGTTTGTCCGGCTCCAGGCGTTATAGAACAGGGCTTTATTCATCCATTCAAAGTCAAAGGCCAACGTGATGGCTTCACGTACGCGTCGATCGCTGAATACCGGACGCTGAATATTAAAGGCCAGCCAACGCGTATCCTGTGCGGATTCGTTTTTCTGCTCATCTTTGATGATGTAATGATTTGCGAAATTTTTGCCGGTATAACGTGTCGCCCAGTTTTTGGCATCATTCTCCAGACGCAGATCAAACGCACCGGCCTTAAACGCTTCAAAGGCGACGTTGTCATCAAGATAGTAATCGTAGCGGATGGTATCAAAGTTCCAGCGCCCGCGGTTAACGGGCAGGTTCGCGGCCCAATAATCTTTGACACGCGAATAGACAATATACTGGCCCATTTTCCACTGGGTGATACGGTACGGGCCACTGGCAAGCGGTGGGGAAGATAAGGGATCGCTGAGTTTATGATCCTTCCAGTATTTCTCAGGCATCACGGGTAATGAAAACAGGCTGAGCATATCCTCTTTGCCCGGTTTGGCTAATTCAATACGCACGGTTAACGGTGCAATGGCTTTTACCGTTGTGCCTTTGTAGACGAGGCGAAACTGCGGCACGCCTTCAGTCATAAATTTGTGAAAGGTGAAGGCGACATCGCTGGCGGTAATGGGGGATCCATCATGAAAACGCGCCCGCGGATTAATAGCGATTTCTACCCAGGAATAGTCGTCAGCATAGCGCGCGCTGTCGGCAATGAGCGGGTAATAGCTGCCAGGCTCGTCGTCAGAGGTGGTAAATAGCGTATCGTATAGCGTTTCTGTACGCGCGCCGGGGTTGCCACGCATTGCATAGCGGTTGAAGTTATCGAACGTACCAATCGCAGAGAGGGTGATTTGCCCGCCTTTGGGGGCGGCCGGGTTGACGTAATCAAAGTGGTTAAAGTTAAACGCATACTTCGGTTCGCCCAGTACGGCAAACGCATAGCTTTCTTTGATGGATTGCGCCTGGACGCTAAACCCGATGAGGGCGATAAACAGCAGCAGTAGGCGAGGGATCATATAAAAGCGCTTTCCTTTTCCTGTCACAACCCGACGGGCATCATGCCTGAGAGATAAGGGGTGTGGCGGCGAGTAAGAGTATATGAATCGCAAACTGCGATCACCACGTTGGCTTATTGGGCTGCGCCATCCAACGCACGAAATCAGCAAGCTTTAACGGTCGGCTAACCCAGTATCCCTGGAAAAAATGTACTCCACGATCGCGCAGCCAACGAGCTTGCTCAGGTGTTTCTACCCCTTCAGCAACCGTCAGCATATTAAGACGCTTAGAGAGTGTCAACACGGCGTCCAGAACCGGAGAGGTCAGGGTTTCTGTGCCGATGGCGTTAATAAACCCGCGATCGATTTTCAGGTAGTCAACGGTGAAGCGTTCCAGATAGATAAGCGCGCTATGACCGGTGCCGAAATCATCAATAGCAATTTCAAAGCCAACAGAGTGTAGCCATTCAAATAGCTGTGTCGCCTCGTGTTGATTGAGCATATCGCGTTCAGTGATTTCCAGCACTAACTGAAAATGGTTCGCGGGAAGCGAGGCGCGCAGTCGTCGAATATCGTCTTTAAAACTCTCGCCCTGCAGGTGCGTTGGTGCGATGTTAATCCCCAGTTTGGCGCCAGCAGGAAACACTTTTTGCAGCGTCGGGGCGTCCTGCGCTATCAACTTAAAGAGATGTTGGGTCAGCGGGACAATCATTTGCTGCGATTCTGCGTAATGAATGAAGGCATCCGGGGGGATCTCACCCGTTGATGGATGATGCCAACGTAATAACACCTCAACACCTTTTACCTCCAGCGTTTGCATCTCTACGACGGGCTGGTACACCACATAAAATTGATTATGTTTGATAGCGTGGAGGATATCTTTACCAGGGCGTAACCGGATAGTGAAGATGTAATACCAGAGGAGAACCCCGGTGATAATCCCGGCCATACATCCCAACATAATCGCGTACCAGATGTCGTTGTACGTCCACTCTTGCGCATACAAACGAATCTTCAGCGGCACCTCTTTAAGCGTCGCCTGGCGCCATGGCGTGTTAGGTAGCGCAGAGACGTCCATAATTCGGGATGAAAATGTTGAAATAGCCGTGTCGCCAGCAATAACGGCAATACCATTAAAATTATCTTCGCGGGCGGTATAAAGCAGATAGGGTGCCAGGTTGATATTCAGTGAAGAAAATACGCCGCTGTTATGGAGTGAGTGATTGCGGTGCCAAATCATTATCGCTGGTTTATCCGGCATCATGGGCGTACCGGAAAGTATTTCCACATCAACATCTTTGTTGATATTCAGCTTGGGGATCAGCGACATAATGGGGGCGTTCATTGCGCCTGTTGCGGAGGAGCAAAAAGCAATACCGTCTTTTACCAGCAAAAAAGCACGAACGTTGAGGTTAAAAGCCGCACTGGAGGTAAGTTTTGCAGCGACTTGCTGGCAGTTCTTTTCCAGCAGGGGTTGAAGCGCATCGGTGGTGGTTTTGAGATCTGCAAAGTAACTACTGACATAATTCTGGATATCGGCAAGCAGCGTTTCGTACTTAACCTCTCGTTTATGCCAGGTGACCAAAAATTGCAGGGTACTCACGAGAAATGCGACGATTAGTCCCGTTAACATACAGGAAAGCAGGATTTTCCGACCGGATGAAGAGCTGCGTCTGAACATAGTTCCTTATGTTTACCTGTAGTAACCGCTTATTCTGTATGAATATAACCTGAAACGGTCCATGTTGTGAGATTTTTCTTAGTCGAGAGGCGAAACAAAAAAGCACCGCCGAAGCAGTGCTTTTGATATGTCTCATCAGGATAGCCAAGGGATAGCTGCCAAACGAAATTAACTGCGGCTCAGAACCCGGCGCGCTTCGTTGTAACGTTTTTTCCAGTAAGGCTCGTTCATGCTGGAAATGATAACGCCACTGCTGGTCGAGGCATGAACAAACTGGTTGTTGCCGATATAGATACCGACGTGACGGCCTGTGGAGCCAGCGCGGAACAGAACCAGATCGCCTGTGCGCAGATTAGTACGCGAAACGGATTTACCTGTTTCCTGTTGTTCGTAGGTTGAGCGCGGAAGCTCTAAACCAAACTGCTCACGGAACGTACGCTGTACGAAGCTGGAGCAATCAATACCTTTTTTGGTGCTGCCGCCAAGGCGGTAACGCACGCCTTTCCAGTCAGCATACTGATCCATAATACGCGATTTAACATCGATATTACGGACCATATTTTCAAATTCATCCTGAGAGGCTTGCAGTGAAGAGTTATCTCCATTGCCCACAGCATGCGTCTCAGAATGCATATTCCTGGCGGTGTTCGTGGTACTACATGCGGAAAGCAGAACCGCAACTGCTATCGCGGGTATGCCCCGCAAGATATATCTCAAAATCGGTTGAGATTTGACCATTTTGTTTGTTTTCCCTTGAAGTCCTTAACGATAAATATCGTTATAAAAAATGCCAAACGTGACGAGACTAATTACCATCGCACGATGAGACAATTCCTTAAGGTCAAATCTGTGGCAGAACGCACAAATTTATTCAGAAAGGCAATAATTGTCCAGCGAGGCAAAACGAGTTCGAGGTTACCCGATCGCCCCAGTCATTGCGAGAGATTTTATGTGATTTCTTATAAGAAAAATTGATACAGAAAGTGAATAAACGGCATTGGCTAAATTAAGAACAATTAGCGCAAAAAATACGCAAGTCATTCATTCTAAACATGAATAAGATGACAGGAGAATGACAATCAGAATGATGGAATATTGGTCGGCATCATCAGGGAATCAGAAGTATCCCTGATGATGTTAATTATTTTGCGTTATTTGTTTGAAAATTGTTTGTTTTTGCCGGGCAGATAATTCACAAACAGCGTGACCAGACGATCGCTTAATGGCGTCATTAGCCACCAGGGCAAACCAATCAGCACAACCGTCATGGAGCCGACCACGATATCGGTGAGCCAGTGAGCGCCGATCATTACACGCGGAAAGGCAAAAACCACAGCGATAATAAGGCCGATTATACCTGCAACTTTTCCGAAATAACGCAGCATAAATGCGGAAAAAATAAGCAGCATCATGCCGTGATCGCCAGGAAAACTGTCTCTGGAGGCATCTTTGGTTGGAATATGCAGCAGTTCGCTGACGCGATGAATATTATCCAGCATCAGCGTAGGACTGGCGCGTTTAACCGGAATAAGCGCCTGGCCCAACTGATTTAATACCACTGCGGTGAGCAGCATCACCAGACCTATAGCCACAATACGCCGGCGACCTTCCGTCGTATCCTTCAGCCAAAAGTGCAGCATCAGTGCGCCCATCGCCAACAACGAGCAGCCATCAAATGCCCGGTTATTAGTGATCGCAACAATCCACAGGAACAGCGGGCTTTCAACCAGCTTCTGGTTGAAGAAACGGAAAACGCCCGTATCCAGTGAGGACCAGAACCCGTGCCCGGCGGGAATATACCAGGACAGAAACAGCGCTATACCTGCAATATTGAGCAGAAGAATAAGAGGGTATCGGGTTTTCATCGTCGTTTACCATTGCTATAAAACGAAGGCAACCTTACGCGCTACCGTCTAAACGAAGTCTCAACAATGCGCTCTGTAACGTATTCCAGTCGGTGTCAGTATCGGAGATGAGTTCAATACGGCTATCCGGCGGAGCGACGTTTTGCGTCTCAATATGCCAGTCCTCTCCCTGACGGTTAATGCGCACCAGACCCTCTTTTATACGCATGACTCCTTTTACACGCCCTACGGGGGCAAGGCGCGACCATTCCAGCAGGCCGATGGTATCGAACACCGTATCGGCGTCAAAAATCCAGCCGCAGGCCTGATGACCCTGACCGCTGTTCAGGCTGCGACGCCAGCGCTGTTGTGCGGGCAAACTTAACGCCGCCAGCCCTTTTTTGTCAGCATGACTATGGGCGTGCTCGGCGCTTGCGGGAAGCTGCGCCAGGTTTAGTCGGGGCAAATCCAGTAATTGGCCAGCAATATTTCCATGATCGGCATGAACCAACTGACGATTGCCGCCATAGTGCTGCCACCAGGTTTGCAGGGCGTTTTCGCTTTCCGTTGTGGCGCGGTCGGCTTTGTTGGCGACGATGATATCGGCGGCAGCCAGCTGATCGCGGAAATTGTCATTGGCGACGCTTTTTTCATCCAGTAGCTGGCGCGGATCAAGAATACAAAGGGTCGCGCGCAAATCAATCCACGGTTCGTAAACCGGCGCGGTGAGTAAATCCAGAATCTGTTTGGGATGTCCGAGTCCGGTGGGTTCAATGAGCAGTCGGTCGGGTTTTCCCTGACGCAACAACGTATTGAGGCCAACCTGCATTGGCAGGCCGTTAACACAGCACATACAGCCGCCGGGGATCTCTTTCAGCAATGCGCCGCTGTCGGCTAACAGGGCGCCATCAATACCTACTTCGCCAAACTCATTGACCAGTACGGCCCACTTCTCTGCGGGATCTTTGTTTGCCAATAAATGAAGAATAGAGGTGGTTTTGCCACTGCCGAGAAAACCGGTGATGAGATTGGTTTTAGTCACATTTACTCCAGAATCATAAATTGCCGTAATGGCATTTAACAATCCTGGCGAAAAACGGGGAAAAAGAGAAGGGGTGAGAGGACGAAGACGTGCTTCGTCCTGATTAATGGCAGAAATCGTTAACTTTTTAACGTCTCAATGACAGCCTGATGCGCACCATATTGGGCAATACGTTGCCAGGCGAGTTGAATAGCCGCAACAAACTGCGGATTCTGTACGAGATCGGTGGCGAAAATCTCATGCAGAGAAAGTAGGGCGCTGACGCGTTCTGAGTCTGTACTCTGCTCCACAAGCGCGCCGATTTTCTCGCTCAATGGATCGCGAATATCAATGGCCGCACCTGAATCATCCACTCCGCTCACGTAACGCATCCAGCCTGCGACGCCAAGCGCCAGCAGCGGCCACTCGCTGCGCCGTGCTAAATGTACGCGGATCCCTTCCAGCATACGCTGGGGTAATTTTTGGCTACCATCCATCGCGATTTGCCAGGTTTTATGCTTCAGCGCCGGGTTGGCAAAGCGCTCCAGCAGGTTAGCGGCATACTGGTCTAAATCAACATCGGTGATTTGCAGCGTAGGTGCCTGTTCGTTGAGCATCAGGCGGTAGGCGGCTTCACGAAATGCGCTGTCCTGCATGCAGTCGCTGATGTGCTGAAACCCAGCCAGATAGCCGAGATACGCGAGAAACGAATGACTACCGTTCAGCATCCGCAGTTTCATTTGTTCCCACGGCAGAACGTTTTCAACCATTTGTACGCCGGCGGTTTCCCACTGCGGACGACCACACACAAAATTGTCTTCAATCACCCACTGGATAAAGGGCTCACAACTGATTGCGCAGGGATCGGCCACTCCCAGCTCGCGGGCGATTTCAGCCAGTGACTCTTCGGTAGCGGCAGGAACAATCCTGTCCACCATGGTACCCGGGAAGCTGACATGTTCCTGGATCCAGTGTGCCAGCTCAAGTGAGCGTTTCTCCGCCATTCCCAGTACGGCGTTTTTTACCACATGGCCATTGTCCGGGATATTATCGCAGGAGAGGACGGTAAAAGGTTGCAGCCCGCGTTCACGTCGGCGGTGCAGCGCTTCAACAATAATACCGGGTGCGGAGTGTGGTTCAGCCGGAGTTTGTAGATCATGAACAATGCGTGGATGAGAAAGATCCAGCGAGCCTGTTGCCGGATCGATGCAGTAGCCTTTTTCCGTAATCGTTAACGAGACAATCGCTACCTGAGGTTCACAGAATTTTTCGATAATGGCTGCCAGTGAATCCAGCGTGGCGTTCAGGCATTCTTTGACGGAGCCAATAACAATCGGTTGGTTACCATTCGCCCCTTTTTCTAACACGGTAAATAAATGATCCTGCTCGCGAAGCTGACTCATTAGCCGATCGCCGCTGAACAGACTTATCTCGCAAATTCCCCAGTCCCCACCCGGTGCATTCAGTACCCGGTCGGTCAGTAATGCCTGATGGGCGCGGTGAAAAGCACCGAAACCAAAATGCACAATCCGCGTTTTTAATTGTTGGCGATCGTACTGCGGCATCATGACATTTTTCGCGAGCGGCGCTGAGGCAATAGTTTTCATTCAATACACCTGATTAACCATTAATTAACAATGGCAGTATAAAGTTATATGACAGCAAATTGAATTGGTGTGCCTCATTTATCCGGGGAATGTGAGCTGGATCAACCAATCATCGCGGATTCGTTGATCCTCGCCCAGATGCCTGTATGGTAGTCGTCATTAAGTGAGTTTAATTTGGTATAACAACTTGTGAGGTGAAACAATGGAACAAACCTGGCGTTGGTACGGACCTAACGATCCAGTATCGCTTGATGATGTGCGTCAGGCTGGCGCAACGGGTGTTGTGACCGCCTTGCACCACATTGCCAACGGTGAAGTCTGGCCGGTAGAAGAGATTAAAAAGCGGCAGGCTATTCTGGCTGAAAAAGGGCTGACCTGGTCAGTGGTGGAAAGTATCCCCGTCCACGAAGATATCAAAACGCACTCTGGTCAGTATCAAACGTGGATTGCTAACTATCAGCAGAGTATCCGTAATCTGGCGACCTGCGGCATCGATACCGTGTGCTATAACTTCATGCCGATCCTCGACTGGACGCGTACTGACCTCGAATATCAGTTGCCGGACGGCTCCAAAGCGCTGCGTTTTGACCAGATCGCTTTTGCTGCCTTTGAGCTGCATATCCTCAAACGTTCTGGGGCCGAAGCAGATTACACCCCGGAAGAACAACGCCAGGCGCTGGACTATTTCAATGCCATGAGCGAAGCCGATATTGAAAAACTGACGCGCAATATTATTGCAGGTCTGCCCGGTGCCGAAGAGGGATATACCCTGGATCAGTTCCGTGCGCGCCTTGCTGAATATGACGGCATCAGTAAAGACGATTTGCGCAATAATATGGCGGTATTCCTGCGGGCGATAGTGCCAGTGGCAGAAGAAGTCGGCGTCCGTCTTGCCGTGCACCCGGACGATCCGCCGCGTCCGATCCTCGGCCTGCCGCGCATCGTTTCGACCATTGAAGATATGCAGTGGCTGAAAGACACCGTCGACAGCATCAATAACGGTTTCACCATGTGCACCGGCTCCTACGGCGTACGCGCCGATAACGATCTGGTGAAAATGATTGAAACTTTTGGCGATCGTATTCACTTCACGCATCTGCGTTCAACTTGCCGTGAAGATAACCCGAAAACCTTCCACGAAGGTGCGCATTTGCAGGGTGATGTGGATATGGTATCGGTGGTGGCGGCGATTCTGAGCGAAGAGCAGCGTCGTAAACAGGCGGGCGATCTACGTCCAATCCCGATGCGCCCCGATCACGGGCACCAGATGCTTGATGATTTGCATAAGAAAACCAACCCGGGCTACTCTGCGATTGGTCGTCTGAAAGGCCTGGCGGAAGTCCGTGGCGTTGAGCTGGCGCTGAAACAAACGCAGTTTCGCGATCTGCTGTAAGGCGAACAACAGGGATTGAGCGGCAGGCTCGATCCCTGTAATCCATCAAGGCTGCGATAGCGCCTGTTCCAGTACTGCCAGGACTCTTTTTATCTGCTGTATCTGCAATCCACCAAAACCAAAAAACATGACTGCATCGCTGTTCTCCTTACGCCATGCGGCTTCTGAGCCATTCTCTATATCTGGCAGGGTATCAAAACGAATCCCGGCCAGCAGGCAGCGTTGTTGCAGCCTGGCGATAGTTTCGGGGGACCAGGCAATGCGTAAAGAGAGGTGCAGACCTGCCGTTGCTCCAGCGATTTTCCCTTCCGGAAACAACGCGGACAGGCCGTCGCGTAATAGCGTAAGACGTGCCGCATAATTGCAGGCCAGCTTGCTGATATGCGTATAAAACACCTGATTTTGCATTAATTCGGCCAAAAATTGCTGCAACAACCACTGGCTCCCGTTGTTATTGAGCGCTTTCATATTCTGTACGGCCGAAAGCAGTTCGTCAGGGCAAATCAGATAGCCAAGACGTCCTCCTGGCCCCAGTGTTTTGGAAAATGTCCCCATATAGATAACCCGGTTGTGATAATCCATGGCTTTCAGCGCGGGAAGGGGATTTTCTCCATAGGTAAAAACGGCATCGTAATCGTCTTCAATAATGTAAGCGCCGACGCGCTGCGCCCATGTTAATAATGCCTGACGCCGCTCCAGTGACAGGACGCTACCCAGCGGATACTGATGTGCTGGAGTAACATAACAAAGCTGGGTGGCATATTCCGGTAAATTATCTGTTTGCAGCCCGTGGTTATCGACGGCAATTGGCGTAATGTCTGCGCCGTAATAATTAAACAGATGCCAGGCACCCGAATAACAAGGGGACTCGGTTACAATATGGCACTTTTTTTGCTGACTGAAAGTATGATGGTTAATAAAGAGTTGAGTGAGCAGTGATAGTCCTTCCTGAATCCCGTTAGTAATAATGATGTTCTCTGCTCGAGTATTAATACCGCGAGATAAATTAAGGTATCTGACCAATTGTTCACGCAGTGAAAATAATCCATTTGGTGAATGATATCGGGTAAATAATTGTTCCTTGAGGATGCTGGGGGCGTTATTCCATTTGCGCCAGCTTGACCAGGGAAAAGCATTGGGATCGGGAACGCTCATTTGACAATAGCACTCTCGTCCAGGCTCTACATAAACATCGGTGGGGATCCCAGCCGCTTTAGGTTTCATCGGCGGGGAACCCTGCGCGACGGGCACGATTGCTGGCGTTGTGCGTACAGGTGTGGTGAAGATGACCTCGTAGCCGATACCTTGTCGACTCTTAATTAATCCCGCGGCCATGAGCTTATCATAGGCCATCACGACCGTTATTTTGGCAACGTTTAATACCTGCGCCTGCTCGCGAATAGAGGGAAGTTTATCTCCACAAAGCAAATCACCGCGCTGAATGGCCTGGAAATAAAATTGAAATATCTGCAATTGCAGCGGGGTACGGCTTTCTCTATCGAGAGTCAGTGTTAGCATGAGAAATTCCTTATGTATAATACGCACTATATTACGAGCTTCTCTTCTTTCCGCTTTGATGCACCTCATAGAGTAGATGCTGTTCCTATAAGCTGCTTTTGCTGTCTCTATTTTTGATTTTTATGATCGCTTAGCGTGTCGCTATTAAAAAAATGGAGGCAAGCATGTCGTGGATAAAAAAGAACGCACTGTGGTGCGCATTCGTCGGGGCAGTAGCAATGGCCCTTGCAATTTGGGGGACGTGGCAAGGCGTTCATTACACCAGTACCACCGAATTTTGTTTATCGTGTCACTCGATGCGTACACCAGGAGAGGAATATAAAACCAGCGTGCATTTTCGCAATGCTTCTGGAGTGCGTGCTGAGTGTAAGGATTGTCATATTCCGCCAGGGATCGTCCCGACGCTGGTTCGTAAAACGGAAGCCTTAAACGACCTCTACCACACCTTTATCTCTCCTTCGATTGATACCCCGGAAAAATTTGCCGCAAAACGAGCGGAATTGGCTCAGCGAGAGTGGGCGCGAATGAGCGCTAACAATTCGGCGGCATGTAAATCTTGCCACAGCTATGAGGCGATGGATCACGGCAAACAATCTGCGAATGCGGCGGCGCAAATGACCGCGGCGGCGGCAAAAGACAGCAACTGTATTGATTGCCATAAAGGTATTGCCCATCACAAACCCGATATGAGCAGCGGTTTCCGCGATCGCTATAAGCAGTTGCAGCAGCAGGGAGCGTCTTTATCGAATGCGAGCATGCTGTTCTCGTTAAGCGAAAAAGCACTGACGGCAACGGCCGGAAGCCCCGCAGGTAAAGCGCTGTTATTTCCTGCCACCGAGGTCAAAGTGCTGCAAAAAGAGGGCAGCAACGTGCAGCTTGAACTGACGGGCTGGCGTGAAAGTAAAGGACGCGGGCGGGTGATAACCCAGTATATGGGTAAGCGTGTGTTCTCGGCCGTGCTGGATGACTCTCTGATGGCTAACGTCAAAGTGCTGCAAACTCAGGTCGATCCTGACTCACACCAGCAATGGCAGCAGGTGAGCGTGACCGCCTGGACCTCTGCCCAGGGGCTTATCAGCGATATTGCACCGATCTGGGAATATTCGGATCAAATGCTGCAATCCACCTGTAGTGCCTGTCATAGCACTCCTCCTACGACCCGATATACCGCCAACGGCTGGATCGCCGGATTGAAAGCGATGTCCACCTATTACCGACTGAATCCGGTGGAAGAACGTACGTTGTTGAAATACCTCCAGACCCATGCCAGCGATGTGTCTGAACCTAACAAAAATTAAGGAAAATGTATGGATATTTATGACTTTAACCCGTCTCGCCGCCGTTTTCTGAGCGGTATGTTGGCGGTGGGCGCAGCCAGTGCGCTGGCGCCGAATCCGCTGATCTCAAAAGTATGGGCGGCGGGAGAAAACCCCGAACAGTGGATCCAGTCCGGTTCGCATTATGGCGCTTTTGAAGCCAAAGTGGTCAACGGCGAGTGGACAGAAACCCGGCCTTTCAAACATGACAAATACCCTTGCGATATGCTGAACGCGGTGCGTGAAGTGGTCTATAACCCGTCGCGGGTGCGTTATCCAATGGTTCGTCTGGACTGGTTACGCAAGCGTGAGAAATCGGATCGCAGCCAGCGCGGAGATAATCGTTTTGTGCGGGTAAGCTGGGATCAGGCGCTGGATCTGTTTTACGAAGAGCTGGAACGGGTACAAAAAACCTACGGCTCATCGGGGGTATTTACCGGGCTGGCCGACTGGCAAATGGTGGGAAAATACCATAAAGCGGGCGGGGCGATGGACAGAGGACTTGGCCTGCATGGTAGCTATGTGACGACCGTCGGCGACTACTCTGCGGCCGCGGCGCAGGTTATCTTGCCGCATGTGATTGGTTCGCTGGAAGTTTATGAGCAGCAAACGTCGCTGCCGCTGGTTATCCAGAACAGTAACACCATCGTGCTGTGGGGTTGCGATCCGATCAAGAACCTGCAGATCGAGTTCCTGGTCCCCGATCACGATGCGTTTGGCTATTGGCAACAAATTAAAGAGGCGGTTGCGCAGGGTAAAATGCGTGTTATCAGCGTCGATCCAGTGCGTAGCAAATCGCAAAACTATCTTGGCTGCGAACAACTGGCGCTTCGGCCTCAAACCGATGTCGCGCTAATGTTGGCACTCGCTCATACGCTGTATGAAGAAAAACTGTATGACACGGCGTTTATCAACGATTACACCGTCGGTTTTGAGCAGTTTTTACCGTATCTGCTTGGGGAGAGTGATAAGCAGCCGAAAAATGCCGAATGGGCAGCGGAAATCTGTGGCCTGACGGCGGAGCAGATCCGTGATTTCGCGCGCCTGCTGGTCAAAGGCCGGACCCAATTTATGGGCGGTTGGTGCGTACAACGCATGCATCATGGCGAACAGTATCCCTGGATGCTGGTGGTGCTGGCCAGTATGGTTGGGCAAATTGGCTTGCCGGGCGGGGGCGTAGGGTTTGGCTGGCATTACAACGGCGGTGGTACGGTGACATCCGCCGGACCTGTACTCTCCGGGCTGGGAGGGATTGCGAATCCTCCACCGGCGAAGTATAAAGCGGATTTTCGCGGCGCATCGGAGCATATCCCCACCTCACGCATCGTTGACTGTCTGCTTGAGTCGGGCAAAAAGGTTGCCTTTAACGGCGAAACGTTAACCTGGCCTGATATCAAAATGGCGATCTACAGCGCGGCGAATCCATTCCATGCGCAGCAGGATCGTAATCGCATGATCGAGGCGTGGAAGAAGCTGGAAACCGTGGTGGTATTGGATCATCAATGGACCGCGTCGTGTCGATTTGCCGATATCGTTCTGCCCGTGACCACCCGTTTTGAACGCAACGATATTGAACAGTTTGGTACGCATTCGAATAAAGGGCTGATGGCGCTGCATCAGATCGTTAAACCGCAATATGAAGCCCGGCATGATTTTGACGTTTTTGCCGGATTATGTAAGCGCTTTGACAAAGAAGCGGTGTACCGCGAGAACCGTGACGAAATGCAGTGGATACAAGCGCTCTATGACGAAGGCGTGAAGATGGGTGCGTCGCTCGGCGTCTCTTTACCAGACTTTGCGACATTCTGGCAGGGTGAAGGATATATTGAATATCCGGCCGGACAGCCGTGGGTGCGTCACGGTGAGTTTCGCGACCAGCCAGACCTCAATCCTCTGGGAACGCCTTCAGGTCTGATTGAAATCTACAGTAAAACCATTGCTGGCTTTGCCTACGAGGACTGTCCGGGTCATCCGGTATGGATGGAACCGTTTGAACGTAATCATTCCGCTAAAAAAAATAAATACCCGCTGCATCTGCAATCCTGCCATCCGGATAAACGTCTGCACTCTCAGCTGTGCTCAAGCGAGGCGTTTCGCAACACCTATGCGGTTGCCGGAAGAGAACCGCTTTATATCAGCGCGCAGGATGCCGCCGCCCGTGGCCTGAAAGCAGGTGATATTGCACGCGTCTTCAACGACCGCGGTCAGGTGCTGGCTGGGGTGGTGATTAGCCCTGATTTCACTCCAGGCGTAATCCGCATTCATGAAGGGGCGTGGTATTCCCCGCAGGAAGGTGGAAAAGCCGGGACGTTATGCACCTATGGCGACCCGAATGTCCTGAGCGCCGATATTGGTACTTCACAGCTGGCACAAGGCCCTTCAGCGCATACCGTGCTGGTGGAGGTCGAACGTTACCAGCAAAAAGCCCCACAAGTAACGGCGTTCGGTGGCCCGGAGACAGTAAAAGAGGAGGGGGGAAGTGCAGCATAACCAAATACATCAGCAGCGGGCGGACATGTACCAGTGGTTCTCGCAATTGTTATTCCGTGAGCTGGACGAAAAGCAACTTGCCAGCCTTGAAAACGGCGAGAATCGGGCGTGGATTATCTCACTGGCGGCGATTCCTGGGTTGTCTGGCAAGGTTAAGCAATTTGAGCGTAGTCTGACCCGGATTTTGCGTCGTGATTCCCGACAGATGGAACTCGCCGCGGATTTCGCCTCGCTGTTTCTGCTGGCACCGCCTGGCGGAGTTTCTCCCTATGCCGGGCACTATCCGCATACGACCGCGTCAGCAGAACGTCAGCAAATGAATGTGCTGCTGATCGAACACGGTCTGGCCGCGCGGGAAAATGAGCCATCCGATCATATCGCCATTCAACTGGCATTGATGGCGAAGATGGTTGCTAAAGAGGAGGCGGTATCTGCACAGTATTACTTTTTGCATCACCATATGATGTGCTGGGCGCCATTGCTACGCGATGCCTGCCTGGCGCGAGATGAACAGGGGTTTTACCCGCAGGCGGTCAACCTGATAGTGAGTTTTATGCGCGAGGATGAACAGTATCTGGAATCGCTGTTAATGGATGATTTTTATCTCAGCAGCCAGCGCTGAGTATAACAAAGGGACAGCCTGCGCTGTCCCTTTTCGGCAACGGGGAGCAGAAAGTTAGTCTGCACGGCCCATATAGCGACGTTCTTCGATATGAATACGGATTTTTTCTCCCGCACTCAGATACTCAGGAACCAGGATCACCAGACCGGTAGTCAGGGTCGCAGGTTTGTTACGCGCACTTGCTGATGCCCCTTTAATGCCCGGCGCTGTTTCAACAATCTCCAGGTCTACCGTTTGCGGCAGTTCCAGCGCCAGCAGTTGGCCGTCCCAGGTCAGAACCTGCATGTCCGGCATTCCGCCTTCCGGCATGAACAACAGTTCTTCTTCAATCTGGTCTTTGGTGAAGGTATACGGGGTATAGTCTTCTTTATCCATAAAGACATATTCGTTGCCATCGACGTAGGAAAAGTCAACGCCACGACGGCTCAGTGTGACAGTATCAACTATATCATCGCCCTTGAAACGCTCTTCAACTTTCAGGCCGGTACGGACATCAGAAAAACGCATTTTGTACAGCGTGGCGGCGCCACGTGCGGTTGGCGATTGAATATCAATATCTTTTACAATCAGCAGCTTGCCGTTGTAATTCAGTACCATACCTTTTTTAATTTCGTTCGCTCTTGGCATCGAAAAAATCCTGTAGTGAGGAGTGTCTAAAATATCGCGTAAAACTACTCGCGCTGGGGCATTCAGGCAAGTGGAATTGATGCTTTTGCTGGTGCAAAAAAGGTGTTACTGTGCGCTTCTCGCCCAATCCGATGGTTCACGATAAAGAGAGTACTGTATGAAATGCCGTCCGGATTGTGGTGCATGCTGCACCGCGCCTTCAATCTCCAGTCCCATCCCCGGTATGCCTGATGGCAAGCCCGCTAATACACCATGCGTTCAGTTGGATGAATCATTGCGCTGTAAAATTTTCGCTTCGCCGCTGCGGCCAAAAGTATGTGCCGGTTTGCAGCCCAGTGCGGAAATGTGTGGGAAGACGACGCACCAGGCCATGCTGTATCTTATTGAGCTTGAATCGCTGACCGCGCCTTAAACATCTTTGATGCGCGCCAGGCACACGATGGTGGCGATGATCATCACCAGCGCAAACCAGAACACTGCGTGATAATTCCAGATTTCAGCGGCAATACCGGCCAACGATCCGGCAATAATCCAGCCTACGCGAATGGTATTCGTATAAAGAGTCGTGGCTGAACCTGCTTGTCCTGGCATCAAATCCTGGAAATAGAGCATGCCAATCCCGCCAAGGATGCCGATATAAATCGCGTTCAGCAGTTGTAAACCAAGCAATACCGCCGGAGAGTGGGCCAACAGCATACCGGCATAAAAGAAAAAGCCGGCGACGACGGCAATTCGCATCAACAGACGCTTGCCCAGACGCTTCGCAAAGTATCCGGCAATCAACATGGTCGGGATTTCCAGCCCGGCAGCGGTGCCCATCATGATACCCGCCAGTTTTTCCGGCAGATGCAGTTCATTGATAATAAACAGCGGCATATTAATGATATAGAGGCTATTGGTCCCCCACATTAATGTGCAGATAACAAAAAGGAGCAGCGTGTCGCGACGATTGCGCCGTGGCGCCTCCACCACGCCAGTGGCGAGAGGCACATTTTTACTCATCGACGGTAAGAACAGCCAAACCATTGCGCCGCAGACAATAAAAGCAACCGCCGCGCTGAGGTACATCACCGTGAAGCTAAATCCCATTGCCAGTGCGTAGGCCAGCGGCGGGCCAATTACCCAGGCCAGCGATACCTGCGCACGTAAAATTGAGCTGAACATGACCGCTTCCCGGCCTGTACGGTCGGCATGCTCGCGGGCGAGAGCAAACATTTGCGGGTTGGCGGTCGAACCAAAGCTGCTGAGGAAGACGCCGACAAACAGCAAAATAAAATAGTTGCGGTTCCAGGCAAACAGCACGCAGGCTAGCATGCCCAGCACACAACAGAAGACAATCAGGTTTTTGCGGTCGCCTTTTTTATCCGATCGCCCGGCCAGAAACTGACTCACCAGGATACCGATTACTGCGCTGCCGGTAAAAAAGAACCCGACCATACCGGGACGGGCATGGACTTCATCGGTCAGAAAAAGACTCAGCGTTGGTGTCTGCAAAGCGCCGGCGATACCCGTCAGAAATGCGACAAGCAGGAACGCCGCAGACGTTAAATCGAACGCCTTAGGTGTGGCGGCTACGGGGGTGTTATGCATGTTTTGATATCAATGATGTGAAGAGACGCGGAGTTTACGCTGCTTGCCAGGAAATAAACAGGTAGCCAAATCAAAATCGGCATCAAAAATCAAAATAGCATTTCAGTCAAAGAATGCTGTTTGCTGATGTTGCTGAATCTGACACGCTGACGCCATTTTTGCTTCAGCAATTTTATCTCTCCCCAGGAGAAAATGTGCGTTATCTCTAAATTCAGCAAGTAATTTGTCAACTTTACTTGTGTGCTGAAGAAAAAAGATCAAGACTTCTTGAAACGTTTCAGCGTCATCTTGCCATAACTGATGGAGTCAGGTGACGCCTTTTTTCTCATGTTGGCTGAATCGTTTCAATTCAGCGGGAGAGGAGAACCATGTTCCAGTTATCTGTTCAGGATATTCACCCGGGCGAACAGGCCGGGAATAAAGAAGAGGCTATTCGCCAGGTTGCCGCGGCCTTAGTGCAGGCGGGTAACGTTGCGGAAGGCTACGTCGATGGCATGCTGGCGCGTGAACAACAAACGTCCACGTTTCTTGGCAACGGTATTGCTATTCCTCACGGGACGACGGACACGCGCGATCGGGTGCTGAAAACCGGTGTGCAGGTGTTTCAGTTCCCGCAGGGCGTGACCTGGGGCGAAGGGCAGGTCGCGTATGTGGCGATAGGTATTGCCGCCAGCTCTGATGAGCACCTCGGTTTACTGCGTCAGCTGACGCATGTGTTGAGTGATGACTCCGTTGCTGAACAGCTGAAATCAGCGACCACGGCGGAAGAGCTACGCGCGTTGCTGATGGGCGAAAAGCAGAGCGAACAATTAAAGCTTGATAACGAAACGCTGTCGCTGGACGTCGTTGCCAGCTCGCTGGTTACGCTGCAGGCGCTCAACGCTGCGCGGCTGAAAGAAATTGGTGCGGTTGATGCCGCATTTGTCGCCAGAGCCATCAATGAGCAGCCGATGAATCTCGGTCAGGGGATCTGGCTGAATGACGGTGCTGAAGGTAACGTGCGCAGCGCCGTTGCGGTCAGCCGTGCAGCTACGGCGTTTGATGTACAAGGGGAAGCGGTAGCCCTGCTGGTGACCGTCGCGATGAATGACGATCAACCGGTTGCAGTGCTGAAGCGCCTTAGCGATCTGCTGCTGAACAATAAAGCTGACCGTTTGTTGAAAGCGGATGCGGCAACGGTACTGGCGCTGCTGACCAGCGATGACGCCTTAACTGATGATGTACTGAGCGCCGAATTTGTTGTGCGCAATGAGCATGGTTTGCACGCCCGTCCGGGCACCATGCTGGTGAATACGATTAAACAATTTAACAGTGAAATTACCGTGACAAATCTCGATGGAACCGGCAAACCGGCAAATGGACGCAGTCTGATGAAAGTTGTGGCATTAGGCGTGAAAAAAGGACACCACCTGCGCTTTACCGCCCAGGGCGAGGATGCTGAACAGGCGCTGAAAGCGATTGGCGAAGCCATCGCGGCAGGTCTTGGGGAGGGCGCGTAATGAGCAGACGTGTTGCTACTATCACCCTTAACCCGGCCTACGACCTGGTGGGTTTCTGCCCGGAAATTGAACGCGGCGAAGTGAATCTGGTGAAAACCACCGGCCTGCATGCGGCGGGGAAAGGGATTAATGTCGCTAAAGTCCTGAAAGATTTAGGTATCGATGTCACGGTGGGCGGTTTCCTGGGTAAAGACAACCAGGATGGTTTTCAGCAGTTGTTCAGCGAGCTGGGCATTGCCAACCGCTTTCAGGTTGTACAAGGGCGTACCCGTATCAACGTCAAGCTGACCGAAAAAGACGGTGAAGTCACCGACTTCAATTTCTCCGGCTTTGAAGTTACCCCTGCTGACTGGGAACGCTTTGTGAACGATTCGCTGAGCTGGCTGGGCCAGTTCGACATGGTGTGCGTTAGCGGTAGTTTGCCGACCGGCGTGAGCCCGGAAGCTTTCACCGACTGGATGACGCGTCTGCGCAGTCAGTGTCCGTGCATTATCTTTGATAGTAGTCGTGAAGCGTTGGTGGCAGGTCTGAAGGCGGCGCCGTGGCTGGTGAAGCCAAACCGTCGTGAACTGGAAATCTGGGCGGGTCGTAAACTGCCTGAAATGAAAGATGTGATTGATGCTGCGCATGCGCTGCGCGAGCAGGGTATTGCTCATGTCGTGATTTCACTCGGTGCGGAAGGCGCGCTGTGGGTTAACGCTTCGGGTGAGTGGATTGCTAAACCGCCCTCAGTTGAGGTGGTCAGCACCGTGGGCGCGGGTGATTCAATGGTTGGCGGTCTGATTTATGGTCTGCTGATGCGTGAGTCCAGCGAACACACCCTGCGTCTGGCGACGGCTGTTGCCGCCCTGGCGGTAAGCCAAAGTAACGTGGGCATTACCGATCGTCCTCAGTTGGCCGCAATGATGGCGCGTGTCGACTTAAAACCGTTTAACTGACAGCAGGAGAGGCATAATGAAAACGCTGCTGATTATTGACGCTAATCTCGGCCAGGCTCGCGCTTACATGGCGAAAACCCTGCTTGGAGCGGCGGCGCAAAAAGCGCATCTGGAAATTATTGATAATCCGAATGATGCAGAACTGGCGATTGTTCTGGGCGACACGCTTCCTGCCGACAGCTCGCTGAACGGCAAAAAAGTTTGGCTCGGCGATATCGGTCGTGCGGTTGCGCATCCTGAACTCTTCCTCAGCGAAGCGAAAGGCCATGCAAAACCTTACAGCGCCCCGGTTGCGACAGCGCCTGTGGCCAGCAGTGGTCCAAAACGTGTGGTGGCGGTGACGGCGTGTCCGACCGGCGTTGCCCATACGTTTATGGCTGCTGAAGCTATTGAAACAGAAGCGAAAAAACGTGGCTGGTGGGTGAAGGTTGAAACCCGTGGCTCGGTCGGGGCAGGCAATGCCATTACCCCGGAAGAGGTGGCTCAAGCGGATCTGGTGATTGTGGCGGCTGACATTGAAGTTGATCTGGCCAAATTTGCCGGAAAACCAATGTACCGCACGTCTACTGGCCTGGCGCTGAAGAAAACGAAGCAGGAGCTGGACAAAGCGCTGGAAGAAGCTACGCCGTATCAGCCAACCGGCAAGGCGCAGTCTGCGGCAACCGAAGGTAAGAAAGAGAGCGCTGGCGCGTATCGTCACCTGCTGACGGGTGTGTCTTATATGCTGCCGATGGTGGTCGCTGGCGGTCTGTGTATTGCGCTCTCATTCGCCTTTGGTATTGAAGCGTTTAAAGAGCAGGGCACGCTGGCGGCGGCGCTGATGCAGATTGGCGGTGGTTCAGCCTTTGCGTTGATGGTGCCGGTTCTGGCGGGTTATATTGCATTTTCCATTGCTGACCGTCCGGGTCTGACGCCAGGTCTTATCGGCGGTATGCTGGCAGTGAGCACTGGTTCTGGCTTTATTGGCGGGATTATTGCCGGTTTCCTTGCCGGTTATGTGGCGAAGCTCATTAGTACCAGACTGAAACTCCCGCAGAGTATGGAAGCGCTGAAACCGATTCTGATCATTCCACTGCTTTCAAGCCTGGTGGTGGGCCTGGCCATGATCTACCTGATCGGTAAACCGGTAGCGGGCATTCTGGAAGGTCTGACCCACTGGCTGCAAACCATGGGTACGGCGAATGCGGTACTGCTCGGTGCGATTCTTGGCGGCATGATGTGTACCGATATGGGCGGCCCGGTTAATAAAGCGGCGTATGCTTTCGGTGTAGGTCTGCTGAGTACGCAAACTTATGCGCCGATGGCTGCCATTATGGCTGCGGGGATGGTACCTCCGCTGGCGCTGGGTCTGGCAACGCTGGTTGCACGTCGTAAGTTCGACAAAGCACAGCAAGAGGGCGGTAAAGCTGCGCTGGTGCTGGGCCTGTGCTTTAT
Source organism: Citrobacter sp. EC_71 (assembly GCF_019584005.1). Taxonomy (NCBI): domain Bacteria; kingdom Pseudomonadati; phylum Pseudomonadota; class Gammaproteobacteria; order Enterobacterales; family Enterobacteriaceae; genus Citrobacter; species Citrobacter sp. EC_71. The sequence goes on along the minus strand of NZ_VDAY01000006.1, from coordinate 32,909 downwards.
CACCGAAGGGGCAATCCCATTTGCCGCGCGTGACCCGATGCGCGTTCTGCCTTGCTGTATCGTTGGCGGCGCAATTACCGGTGCTCTCTCCATGGCGGTAGGGGCTAAGCTGATGGCGCCACACGGCGGTCTGTTCGTGCTGTTAATCCCTGGCGCAATTACGCCGGTGGTTGGCTACCTGCTGGCCATTATTGCCGGTACGCTGGTAGCCGGTCTCTCCTACGCGGTGCTGAAGCGCCCGGAAGCAGAGGTTGTGGCAAAGGCGGCCTGATTAAGAACTGAAATCCAGGGCAGAGAAATCTCTGCCCTTTTTTTATGCATTAACCCTTACCGTTACAGCATCGCCACAATAATCCATCCTGCCTTAAGCAAATTCGATAAAGTGCCTTTAAATCAAACTGGTCATGGAAATCGAATATGAAAAAAGCGCCCATTTTTGCTGTTCTGTCACTCGCGACGCTGCTGCTAACGGGGTGTTCAACTACCTGGGTGATGACAACAACGTCAGGTTCAACAATAGAGACGCAAGGCAAGCCTGAGCAAGACCCCGAGACAGGACTGACAAAATATGCTGACGCCTATGGCTATCACCGCGTGATTAAAAGCAGCGATGTGAAGCAAATAGATAAAGGTAAGACGGTATTGATGTGGTGAGTCGGGGCAAATGAGTAGAGAATCATTCAGGGGCGATATCTCTGTCGCGCCCCTGAATAAGACGGCTCAGGCAATCATTGGCGCGATGATGAAACCAAAAGCAACGCCAGCGACTATCCCACCCAGTCCCGGCAACATAAACGGGTGGTTTAAGACATACTTACCTACGCGCGTTGTCCCGGTGGTGTCGAACTCCATAGCCGCCAGTGAGGTCGGGTACGTTGGTAGAACAAATACGCCGGTCACAGCCACATAGGAAGCCAGAATAGCCCAGGTGGGAACGCCAAGTGCGACGGCAAGCGGGATAATCAACGGCGTGGTGGCTCCCTGTGAATAGAGCAACGCGCAGGTGCCAAACAATACCAGAGCCAACAGCATCGGGTAGGCCTGCAGAATATTGCCTGCGATGTCCTTAATTTCCGCCAGGTGCGCGTCAATGAACGTGGTTCCCAGCGTAACAATGCCGAGAATGACTGCCAGCGAACTCATCCCGGCGCGAAAAGTGGACGTCAGGACAATGGCATCTGTAGATGTTTTGCACAGCACCACCATCAGGCAAGCGGCAGCCAGCATGCAGATAATAATGATATCCCGCGTATTCATTGGGTTGCCAGCGTCAAACCCCGGACGTAACTGAGGGAATGCGGCAAGAATAACGATGAGCACCGTGGCCAGCATAAACAGGGCGACGGAAAGCCTTGCACCCGGCGTGATACTGTTTTGCCCTTCGTATTTACGCACCAGCCCTTTCTGCAGGCGTTCCAGATAGACCTCATCGTCTTCAAGCTCACACCCCTGGCGTGAAGCGATGAATGCGCCAACCATCGCGGCAACAAACGAGGCTGGCAGACATACGGCCATAACCTGGATAAAGCTGATGCCGTTACCTTCCATGATGGTCAACATCGCGGCCATTGCGGCGCTGATCGGCGAGCCGGATATCGCTACCTGGGATGCCACTACGGAGCCTGCGAGCGTACGAGAAGGGCGGATACCCGACTCTTTCGCAACTTCTGCAATCACCGGCAGGGTTGAAAATACAATGAAACCTGTTCCCGCCATTATGGTCATCGACCAGGTGATAATCGGTGCAATGACATTGATATATTTAGGATTACGACGCATAAAGTTGCCGGCAATGCGTACCAGATAATCCATGCCTCCGGCTGCCTGTAGCGCTGATGCCGCCACAACCACCGTCATAATAATAAGAATGACGTCCACAGGCGGTGAGCCAATTTTTAGATCAAATCCCAGGGTTAAAATAGCCAGCCCCAGCCCGCCGCATAAACCGATACCAATTCCGCCGAGGCGGATACCGAAAAATATTGCGCCCAATACTACGATAATTTCCAACCAAAGCATAATGGCCTCCGCCAGATAATAATTTGCTATAAGAATGGCTTTTATTAAATGTGATGATTAAATGGTGGTTTTTTTATTGCGCCAGAAGGTGGCTTTTTCCAACGCGTTTTTCATACCACTTGATTCCGGCACGAACCAACGAACCGGTTGAATCAATATATTTGGCTGGTGATTTCTTGATGGCTTCAGCAAGGATGACGGGAACTTCAGTACATCCCAGAACGATGACTTCCGCGCCGCGTGAGAAAAGTGCTTCAGCCTGTTCATTCATTAATTTTTGTGCTTGCTTAACATCGCCAGCTTTCAGGCAATAAATGCTTTCCATTACTTTTTCCTGGCTGGAGGAATCAGGGCTGACGCAGGTTAACCCAAGAGATTCTATACCTTTTTGGTAAAGGCCCATGTACAACGTGGCGTTGGTGGCAAGCAGTCCGATGCGCGATTTTCCGCAGTTTCTAACCTCACTAAGGGTTGTCTCCACAATACTGAGCAACTCTGTATGACAGGATTCTTTTAACTCTTTAAACCAAAAGTGGGCGGTATTACACGGGATCACAATACACTCCGCGCCAGCATCTTCGAGTTTATGCATATAATCGCGCATGGCCGGAAGAGGGGAATTACCATGACGCATTAATGCGTCAGTTCGGTCGGGTATATCAGGAATGGATGAAATAATTAGTGGGATATGTTCCTGATCGCGTTGCGCTGCGGTAAAGGTGACGAATTTATTAAATAGATCGACGGTTGCAGCAGGTCCCATACCACCAAGTACACCAATTAAACCTTTCACGATATATACCTCATTTCACCGTTAAATAATATTCAGGCTGTGTTTTGTCTTGCCCTAATGTTTAACAGCAGAGCGTTGCGAGGAGAAATGCAATAATGTTTGTCTTAATGCAAAAACTGCATGACTGTAGTTTTTTACGCCATCCTATGGGGTTAGGATAGCGTGGCAAGCCTGAAGTTCTGCAAGCAGAGTAGGGTTGTGGCTGAAGGGTGACGCTGACATGTTAATGTCAAAAACGAAGGTTTGATGCAAAAAACGAATCATCGTGGGCTGATCGTCAATATCATCTCTGGAATTCTTCAGGCATGATGTTTTTAGGCTCATCAACATATTTAAACATCCGTGTGACAGGTATGAAAAATATTGAGACAAAATGGTTATATGATTTTCTGACGCTGGAGGCATGCCGTCATTTTTCCCAGGCTGCGGAGGAGCGCAATATATCTCAGCCGGCATTTAGCCGGAGGATCAAAGCGCTCGAATCAGCCGTGGGGGTGCAGCTGTTTGATCGCACGACGACACCGCTACAACTCACGGAGGAGGGTAAGTTATTCCATTCGCAAACGCGTAGCCTGCTACAACAGCTGGAATGTAATCTGGACGAACTCAGTGGTCACAATCTGCTTGGGGTACCCAATATAAAAATCGCGGCAGCGCATTCTTTGTCGCTGACCATGTTGCCCCGGTTAGTGCATTCAATGGCGGCCTGGGGGGAAGAATTTGTCTGGCACGTCGAGGCGATTGATGTGGTGCAAGCGGTGAATACCCTGCGCGAGGGGAAAAGTGATTTTATTATCTCGTTTCGTGATGAAGATTTAATGCAGTCACCTTTCTGTGGCTTGAAGGTTTTTGAGTCTGAGCTTTATCCCGTCTGTGCCACCGATGGTCAGGGGAACGCGTTGTTTGATATCTATCAGCCGCAGGCGCCGATTCTGAACTATACCAGCACATCCTACATGGGAAGATTGGTAAACCGTCAGTTGGCGGAAGTAGGCGGCATTTCAGCACGTACGTTGTTTATGTCTTCGATGAGTGAGTTGTTGAAAAACATGGCGCTGGATGGGCATGGCATCGCCTGGCTACCAGCGTGGTCGATCGTCAACGAGCTGCGTGATAAGCGTCTGGTGCGTCTGGAGACACCTGAGCTGATGGTGCCAATTCAGGCCTATATTTACCGGATGGACACGCGATTGAATAAAACGGCTGAACATTTCTGGCGTATTTTGTACAACCATATGCCAGAGGACCTGGTTTCGCTTACCTGAGGCGCGCCAGCTTGCCAGGCGCATCTGAAAAATCTCCGGTTATGCCGGAGTTATACTTTTTAGTCTGCTTAATTTGTGTACTGCCTCTCATTTCCTCTCTCCCTTACAAACTGTATCTATAAAAAATTGTGATTCTGTTCATATCTATTGGTTTTAGATCTTGCAGATGGGTTTACTTTGTCAAAAACCTGCTTACTATAAACACATGTTCGATATTGAACATATGCTCTAATAATTTTGTGTGTGGCGGTGGTTATTCTTAACGAACTCATTAGTGGCAAGATAATTGCCAGGGGACGTGCTATGCGTGAAAAGGAATACATAGTAACTATTGGCTCGGCCAATATGGATGTTGCTGGGTATTCGCATGCTTCTCTAAATTATGCGGATTCGAATCCAGGAAAGATAAAATTCACCCCCGGCGGAGTTGGACGCAACATTGCACATAATCTCGCGCTGCTGGGTAAAAATTCGTGGTTACTGACTGCGGTTGGTAATGATTTTTATGGTCAATCGTTATTGGCGCAAACTAATCTATCCGGAGTACATGTTGATAAGTGTCTTATCGTTCCCGGAGAGAATACATCGAGTTATTTATCTCTGCTTGATAACACCGGTGAAATGCTGGTTGCCATTAATGATATGAGTATCACTGAACATATTTCACCGGGTTTTTTATCGCAGCAGCATGATTTTATTCGGCAGGCGAAAGTTATCGTCGCCGATTGCAATATCAGCGAAGATGCCCTGGCATGGGTACTGGAAAATGCCGGAGATGTTCCGGTGTTTGTCGACCCGGTATCGGCATGGAAGTGCGTCAAAATTCGTGAGCGGCTTGGACAAATTCACACCCTCAAACCTAACCGGCTTGAAGCCGAAACGCTGAGCGGTATTGCGCTTTCCGGGCGTGATGATGTTGGCAAAGTTGCCGCCTGGTTTCACGATCGCGGCTTAAATCGCCTGGTGCTCAGTATGGGCGGTGATGGAGTTTATTACAGTGATATTGCGGGGGATTGCGGTTGGTCGCTGCCGATTAAAACTCACGTCATTAATGTTACTGGGGCTGGCGATGCGATGATGGCGGGACTGGCTTCCTGCTGGGTAGACGGCATGCCCTTTATTGATTCGGTTCGATTTGCGCAGGGTTGTTCATCAATGGCGTTAGCCTGTGAATATACCAATAACCCTGATTTGTCTGTTGCGAATGTTATCTCAATCGTGGAGAACACAGAATGTCTGAATTAACTCTTTCCTCTGAATTATTACAAATATCTCCAGAAGTACAGGAAGCATTAAACGGTAAAAAACCGATTGTTGCCCTCGAATCAACCATTATTTCTCATGGTATGCCATTTCCGCAGAATGCCCAGACCGCTATTGAAGTCGAAGAAACTATTCGTAAACATGGGGCAGTTCCTGCGACCATTGCTATTATTGGCGGGGTAATGAAAGTTGGTTTAAGCAAAGATGAAATTGAGTTGCTTGGGAGAGAGGGACATAGCGTTACTAAAGTCAGTCGTCGTGATTTACCATTTGTGGTTGCTGCAGGAAAAAATGGTGCGACGACAGTTGCCTCAACCATGATTATTGCCTCCCTGGCTGGAATTAAAGTATTTGCAACGGGCGGGATTGGTGGTGTTCATCGTGGTGCTGAACATACCTTTGATATTTCCGCGGATCTGCAAGAACTGGCGCATACCAATGTCACGGTAATTTGTGCCGGCGCGAAATCTATTCTTGATCTCGGTTTAACGACCGAATATTTAGAAACCTTTGGCGTGCCGTTAATTGGATATCAGACCAACGCGTTGCCGGCATTTTTCTGCCGAACCAGTCCGTTTGAGGTCAGTATTCGTTTGGACAGCGCAAAAGAGATTGCCCGTGCCATGGCGGTGAAATGGCAGACAGGTCTCGATGGCGGTCTGGTTGTTGCAAACCCAATCCCAGAGCAGTTTGCGATGGCTGAAGAGAAAATTAATGCGGCAATCGATCGGGCGGTAAAAGAAGCGGAAGAGCAGGGTGTTGTGGGCAAAGAGAGTACGCCGTTCCTGCTGGCGCGCGTTGCGGAGCTGACCGGTGGTGACAGCCTGAAATCAAATATTCAGCTGGTGTTCAACAACGCGGTACTGGCTTGTGAAATTGCGAAGGAGTATCAACGCCTCGCCTGACCAAATTTTCCGGGCAGAATGCGGTCGCCCGCGGATAGCAAACCTACCAAAACCTGGCGGTAACGCCGGGTTTCCTGGCATGAAGGGAATTTCATTATGGATATAATGAGAAGTGTTGTGGGTATGGTGGTATTACTGACTATCGCGTTTCTGCTGTCAGTAAATAAAAAGCGTATTAGTCTGCGTACGGTCGGGGCAGCACTGGTGCTGCAAATTGCAATCGGCGGCATTATGCTCTATTTCCCGCCGGGGAAATGGCTGGTTGAACAGGCCGCGCTCGGTGTCCACAAGGTGATGTCATACAGTGACGCGGGTAGTGCATTTATCTTTGGCTCCCTGGTCGGGCCAAAAATGGATGTGCTGTTTGACGGAGCCGGGTTTATCTTCGCCTTTCGGGTGCTCCCGGCCATCATTTTTGTGACCGCGCTGATCAGTCTACTCTACTACATTGGCGTGATGGGGCTGTTGATCCGCATCCTTGGCGGTATTTTCCAGAAAGCGTTGAACATCAGTAAGATCGAGTCATTTGTCGCAGTAACCACGATTTTCCTCGGGCAAAACGAGATCCCGGCGATCGTCAAACCGTTTATTGACCGGCTGAATCGCAATGAGCTATTTACCGCTATCTGTAGCGGGATGGCCTCGATTGCTGGCTCAATGATGATTGGTTACGCTGGAATGGGCGTTCCGATTGACTATCTGCTGGCGGCATCGTTGATGGCAATCCCTGGTGGTATTTTATTTGCGCGTATGCTGAGTCCGGCAACTGAAGAATCTCGCGTCACCTTTGAGAACCTGTCATTTACCGAAACGCCGCCGAAAAGCATCATCGAAGCAGCGGCGAGCGGGGCGATGACCGGGCTGAAAATTGCCGCAGGCGTGGCGACGGTAGTAATGGCATTTGTCGCCATTATCGCGCTGATTAACGGCATTATCGGCGGAATTGGTGGTTGGTTTGGTTTTGGTCACGCCACCCTGGAAGGAATCTTCGGCTGGCTACTTGCACCGCTGGCTTGGATTATGGGCGTGGACTGGAGCGATGCGACGCTGGCAGGTAGCCTGATTGGTCAGAAGCTGGCAATCAACGAGTTTGTCGCGTATCTCAACTTCTCGCCGTATCTGCAAACCGGCGGGACACTGGATGTGAAGACCATTGCGATTATTTCGTTTGCGCTGTGCGGGTTCGCTAACTTTGGTTCGATTGGTGTTGTTGTCGGCGCATTTTCGGCGATAGCGCCACAGCGTGCTCCAGAAATCGCGCAGCTTGGAATGCGCGCGCTGGCAGCAGCAACGCTGTCAAACCTGATGAGCGCCACCATAGCGGGTTTCTTTATCGGTATAGCATAGTGAGAGCAATGCCGGATAAGCGTGGCGCTATCCGGCATTACATTTAAGCTGTTTGCAGCAAATATAAGGCGTTATCTGCCGAGAGGGTTGGGTTGTTGATGCTGACGCTGGCTCGCGATAATGCCGCGCAGGCCATGGCAAAGTGAGCGCTTTCACGAAACTCGCTACCTTCCAGAAAGCTGTACAGCAATCCCGCCATAAAAGCGTCATCGGCGCCAAAACTGTCTACGATCGTATGATCAGGAGGTGTCAGTAAAAACTGTTCTCCGTCCTTTTCGCTGCAAAAAACGGAATCATCTTCCAGGCAGACAAAGATCCGTTTTACACCTTGCTGATGCAGACTATTGACGGCCAGTATGCGATCAGCATCTGAATGGATAGGTTGGCCCCACAAAATCGCCAGCTCTTTCTGCGTTGGTTTAAGCGTATGAATACGCTTAAACCATGTCTTCATTTTTGCCGCTTTGAACTCTGAAACGGTGTCAATGAATACGGGAATATCATCAGCAATCGTAAAGACCCACTCAATGGCTTCGGCGGTCAGATTGCAATCTGCCAGTACGACACCGGAATGGCGGATCAAATCTCGCGACCCGTTCAGCAACTGTGGCGTTAATTGCTGCAGGATATGGGTATCGTTAATTGCCAGTACGGTTTCTTCCTGCTGATTAGCGATCGACAGGTAGGTTGAGGTGTTATGCCCATGCAGGCGTATGCAACTTGCAACGTTTACACCGGCCTGACGCGTTTGTTCCAGCAATGTTTCCCCATAGAAATCGCTGCCAACAGCGGAAATTAAGTGAACGTCACGGCCCAGCAGCGCCAGGTTGTGGGCGATGTTGCGTCCTACGCCGCCTGCCGAGCAGTGAATGCTGCCAGGATTAGAAGCAGCCTGAGGATAGTGGATGTCTGCAACACCACGAATATCCATGTTGATTGCCCCGACAACCACGCAATAATCCTGTTCGGTAAGGATATAACCTTTACCTTTGATCATGCCTTTACGCATCAAATCCATAATATGCGCAGCGACGCGTGAACGGCTTATCTGCAGAATATCGGCGATTTCATTCTGCTGAATCAACGGATTGCGACGCAGGATCTTAAGGATCTGCTTTTCCCTGTCGTTCATAATTACGCCACCGCTTGTTCTGTTTGCTGGGCTTTCAGCCAGGCAATCTCTTCTGCCCAGATATCCGGATTAATCGTTTCCAGCACCAGCGGAATGCCGTCAAAACGACTATCCTGCATGATCCAACGGAAAGCGTCGTGGCCAATATTCCCTTCACCTAAGCTGTGGTGGCGGTCGACGCGACTGCCAAAGGTGCTCTTGGCGTCGTTCAGGTGCATACCCCGTAAATAGTTGAAACCGACAATACGTTCAAATTCCGCAAACGTCTTTTCGCATTCCTCGACGGAACGTAAATCGTAACCGGCAGCGAAAGCGTGGCAGGTATCAATACAGACGCCAACACGGGATTTATCTTCAACACCATCAATAATGGCGGCAAGGTGCTCAAACTTAAATCCGAGATTGCTGCCCTGTCCGGCGGTATTTTCGATAACTGCCGTAACCCCCTGGGTCTGAGCGAGGGCGATGTTGATAGATTCAGCAATACGCGCCAGACATTCATCTTCCGGGATCTGCATCAAATGGCTGCCCGGATGAAAGTTGAGCAGCGATAAACCGAGCAGCTCACAACGCTGCATTTCATCGATAAACGCATCGCGTGACTTTTCCAGTGCCTCGCTGACCGGGTGACCGAGGTTAATCAGATAGCTGTCGTGAGGCAGGATCTGGGCGGAAGTATAGTGATACTTCTCGCAAGCAGACTTGAAATCATCAATGATTTCAGTGGTCAGCGGCGCGGCGCGCCACTGACGCTGATTTTTGGTGAACAGGGCGAATGCGGTAGCTTCAATTTCTGCGGCCCGAATAGCGGCGTTAGCCAGACCGCCAGCGGCGCTTACGTGCGCTCCAATATATTTCATAAATTAAACCCGCCATACTCAAAAGGGGAGAGTATAGCGGGTTAAGGGAAGTGAGTCGTGATCGTTTATGCCATCAGCGCGTGGATAGCGACGTTAATCGCACCACCACCCACAATCAACCAGACAAACAGCAGTAGCGCCATTAGTAACGGTTTGGCACCGGCTTTTTTCAGGGCGCTCACGTGAGTGGTTAGCCCCAGTGCGGCCATTGCCATTGCCAGCAGCACGGTATCCAGCGTCACCAGCATACTCACTACCGACTGCGGCAGCAGGTGGAAAGAGTTAAAAATCGCCACCACAATGAACAGGATGGCAAACCATGGAATAGTGATTTTGCTCTTCTCACCACCTGTTGCCGGAGACAGTTGTTTTACTCGTGCGGCCAACAGGATGAGGAACGGCGCCAGCATCATGACGCGCAGCATTTTGGCAATCACCGCGGCGTTTTCAGCATCCGGGTTAATGGCGTGTCCGGCGGCAACAACCTGCGCAACCTCATGCATGGTGGAGCCAATGTAAATGCCGTAGGTTTCTGGACTAAACCAGTGCGCCAACAGCGGATACATCGCCGGATACAGGAAGATAGCGATAGTACCGAAGATGACCACGGTGGCGACGGCAACCGTCACTTTACTGGCTTCCGCTTTCACCACTGGTTCAGTTGCCAGCACGGCGGCGGCACCACAAATGCTGCTCCCCGCGCCAATCAGCCAACTGGTGTGTCGGTCCAGACCAAACACTTTCTGCCCCAGGAAGCAGGCAATCATAAAGGTGCTGCTGAGCGTTAACACATCAATTACGATACCGCTGACGCCGACGTCAGCAATTTGCGCGAAGGTGAGGCGGAAACCGTAGAGGATAATCCCCAGGCGTAATAAATGTTGTTTGGCAAACAGCACGCCGCCATCGCAGCTTTTCCAGATTTGTGGATACACGGTGTTGCCGATAACCATCCCAAACAAGATGGCTAAGGTGAGGGCGCTGAACCCGGCACCAGCGACGGCGGGAATGGATCCCCCCCATAAGGCGGCCCCAGTGATAACTGCACTCAGGGCAAGCCCCGGAATAAAATGCCACGCTGTACGACGATGAGTCTGTAAGGTGAGTTCTGTCATATCCTTCTCCTTTATCTGGGTAAAAGAGTACGGCGATGTGGTTTAAAAATAAAATTGATTATATATTTATAATTAATCTATATAAGTGGTATAACCGTCATACTTCAAGTTGCATGTGCGTTGGCTGCGCTCGTTCACCCCAGTCACGTACTTAAGTACGCTCCCGGGGATGCTCTCTCTTGCCGCCTTCCTGCAACTCGAATTATTTAGGGTATAAGTAACGGATATCCGGTGGAAAACGACTATGCATATCACCCTGCGACAACTTGAAGTGTTTGCTGAGGTACTGAAAAGCGGCTCGACAACCCAGGCATCTGTCATGCTGGCATTGTCGCAGTCGGCAGTGAGTGCGGCGCTTACCGATCTGGAAGGGCAGCTTGGCGTACAGCTGTTTGATCGCGTTGGCAAGCGGTTGGTGGTCAATGAGCACGGGCGCTTACTCTACCCGCGCGCGTTGGCGTTACTTGAGCAAACGATAGAAATCGAACAGCTTTTTCGTGAGGATAATGGCGCGATTCGCGTCTATGCCAGTAGCACCATTGGCAACTATATTTTGCCCGCCATGATCGCCCGTTATCGCCATGATTTCCCGGATTTGCCGCTGGAGCTGAGCGTGGGTAACAGCCAGGATGTGATCAACGCTGTCCTGGATTTTCGCGTAGATATTGGGTTGATCGAAGGGCCGTGCCACAGCACAGAAATTATCTCTGAACCATGGCTGGAGGACGAACTGGTGGTGTTTGCCGCCCCGTCTTCGCCGCTAACAAAAGGCCCCGTGACGCTGGATCAACTGGCTGCTTCGCCGTGGATCTTACGTGAGCGAGGTTCCGGTACGCGTGAACTGGTAGATTACCTGTTGCTATCGCATCTGCCGAGATTCCAGATGGCGATGGAGTTGGGTAACTCCGAGGCCATTAAGCATGCGGTGCGCCATGGACTCGGTATCAGCTGTTTGTCGCGTCGAGTCATTGCAGAACAGTTACAGGCGGGCACGCTGAGTGAAGTTCCCGTGCCGCTGCCGCGTTTAGTTCGCACGCTCTGGCGCGTTCATCATCGACAAAAACATCTCTCTAACGCCATTACGCGCTTTTTACATTACAGCGACCAGGTTGCGCAGGGCGAATAACGCCCTCACTGGCGTAATATCACCTCTATGCATAATGGCGGTTTCGTCTTCACCGCCATGCTCCGCCCATTTTCTGCTTTACTTATAATCCGCGGCCAGTCATGAAGGTCTCTTATAACAGTGCATTTGTGCCGGAAGAAAGCCGTTTCGTCTGCTACAATCGCGCCTCATTTTTTGGATGGATAGCATTTTCACATGGTTTCCGAAACTAAAACCACAGAAGCGCCCACGCTACGTCGTGAACTGAAGGCGCGTCACCTGACGATGATTGCCATCGGAGGCTCCATCGGTACAGGTCTTTTCGTTGCATCTGGTGCAACTATTTCTGCGGCGGGTCCTGGCGGCGCGTTGTTCTCGTATATTTTGATTGGTCTGATGGTGTATTTTCTGATGACCAGTCTCGGTGAACTGGCTGCCTATATGCCGGTTTCTGGTTCGTTCTCCACCTACGGTCAGAACTATGTAGAAGAAGGCTTCGGCTTCGCGCTGGGCTGGAACTACTGGTACAACTGGGCGGTGACAATTGCCGTTGACCTGGTGGCCGCACAGCTGGTGATGAGCTGGTGGTTCCCGGACACGCCAGGCTGGATCTGGAGTGCACTGTTTCTCGGCGTTATCTTCCTGCTGAACTACATTTCCGTGCGCGGGTTTGGCGAAGCGGAGTACTGGTTCTCACTGATCAAAGTAACCACCGTGATTATCTTTATCGTGGTTGGCGTGATGATGATTGTCGGTATCTTCAAAGGTGCTCAGCCGGTAGGCTGGAGCAACTGGACGACCGGTGATGCGCCGTTTGCCGGTGGTTTTGCCGCGATGATTGGCGTGGCGATGATTGTCGGCTTCTCTTTCCAGGGAACTGAGCTTATCGGTATCGCGGCAGGGGAATCGGAAGATCCTGAGAAGAATATTCCACGCGCGGTGCGTCAGGTGTTCTGGCGAATCCTGCTGTTCTATGTGTTCGCGATTTTGATTATCAGCCTGATCATTCCGTACACCGATCCAAGCCTGCTGCGTAACGATGTGAAAGACATTAGCGTTAGCCCGTTCACGCTGGTATTCCAGCACGCGGGTCTGCTGTCTGCGGCGGCGGTAATGAACGCGGTTATCCTGACGGCGGTACTGTCTGCGGGTAACTCCGGGATGTATGCTTCTACACGTATGCTTTACACCCTGGCCTGTGACGGTAAAGCGCCGCGTATTTTCGCCAAACTGTCTCGAGGTGGTGTGCCGCGTAATGCACTGTATGCAACTACGGTGGTGGCGGGGCTGTGCTTCCTGACCTCAATGTTTGGTAACCAGACCGTATACCTGTGGCTGCTGAATACTTCCGGGATGACGGGCTTTATCGCCTGGTTAGGGATTGCTATCAGCCATTATCGTTTCCGTCGTGGTTATGTGCTGCAAGGACACGATGTGAAGGATCTGCCGTATCGTTCTGGCTTCTTCCCGCTGGGGCCGATCTTTGCCTTCGTGCTGTGCCTGATCATCACTCTGGGTCAGAACTACGAAGCGTTCCTGAAGGACAGCATTGACTGGGGGGGGGTGATGGCAACCTATATCGGTATCCCACTGTTCCTGATTATCTGGTTTGGTTACAAGCTGACGAAAGGTACTCATTTCGTTCGCTACAGCGAAATGAAATTCCCTGGACGCGTGAAGAAGTAATCTTGTACCTGATGGCACCGTGCTAATCCGACCTACGTAAGATAGTGTAGGTCGGATAAGCCCTCCATGCTGCCATCCGGCAGACAATAACCCCCCCCCGCTACTCACCATGTTCAGTTAACATCTCAGTTTCAGAAAGCATCAACATGTGTTGGCGGGATAATGAACATGCTCTCTCTGAGAAAGGGTTCCGTTCACCTCAGCCGTATCGCTTCTCTGTACACTGAACGCCAGTGAACGTGTTAAGGGTGCTATCGCCGCACCCTTAACAATCCCGGCTCCCGGCAGGAAAATTGTTGCTGCGCAATACCCTCCGCTTATTCCTTCAGGCTACCGGGCCGGGCGCGAGGTAGCGTCCTTGCAAAGCGCGCCCTGAGCCAGCATCCATGCAGGCTCTCCCGGCCTTACGGAAACACGTCGGCAATTTTCAGCCGGACCAGCCCACACCTCACCATCTGAGTTTTTTGGTCTGAACAGCAAAACAGATTTAACTGGAAGTCAGAGCGTTGAAGCGATGACTCCGGTCCGGCTGAAAATCGATGAGTCGTTGACGGCTGACCGGGTCTGCCCGCAGGGATGCGGGCAGAGGGGATGGCCTGCAGGGACGCAGGCTCGGCCCCGACCCGACAGGCAGACGGCATAAGACGAATGAATCGCGCAGCGACGATTTTCCCGCCGGGAGCCTGGGATGCAAGGGAGGCGGCGGTGAGCCTCCCTTGCACGTTCACGGGTATCTGTGATTCAGAGAAGTGATACCGCTGAGGTGAACGGAACCCCGTAGCGGAATAAAATGTTCTCCATACATGCTTAACTAACAGGCATTAGGCATTCACCTTGCCGGGGTTTTTTATTGCGCCAGACTTAGAAGCTGTAAGTCATGCCAACCGTATAACGACGACCATCGAGAACGGTGTCGTAGGTATCATAATCGATTTGCTTATCCAGCACGTTGTATACGCCAGCGGTCATCAACAGATCCCTTGTAGCATAGTAACGTAAACCGACATCGACCTGCGTATAGGATGGCGTTCCCTGTGCCATAGAGGTACGGCTCAGGTACTCAGACGTTTTCCCGCGCAGATTCAGACGGCTCCAGAAACCAAGATCCTGCGTGGCCTGCCAGTCCAGGGTGGTGTTAAACATATGCTTTGGCATTTTGTTTAATGGCTGGCCGGAGAACTGTCCGCTCTTCTGTTCAGATTCCGTGTAGGTGTAGTTCGCCGTCCAGTTGACGTCGGAGGTGATTTTCCAACCGAAGGTGGATTCCACGCCGCGCATATTGGCTTTATCGACGTTAACGCGATCGCTGACGAAATCATAATGGATGCCACCGATGGTGCAGGCCGGGTCAGAACTGCTGTTACAGCGGCGTACTTCGGTAATTTTGTTTTTGAAGTCGGTATTGAACAGGGTCACGCCCGCGTTGAGATCGTTGCCGTTATCCCACAGTAAACCGATCTCTTCGCTCAGGCTTTTCTCGGGCTTCAGATCCGGGTTGCCAACAATGATCCCGTTCAGACGACCGCCGCCGGTAACCTGTCCCCAACTGGCAGAAGACTGACGCAGATCCGGAGCGCGATAGCCCGCAGATACGCCACCTTTTAACGTCCACTGATCGCTCAGATGCCAGACACCGTAACCGCGGGGTGTCCAGTTGTCACCGTAGTTTTCATCTTTATCCATACGCAGACCGCCGGTCAGCGCGAAGGTATCTGTAATAGCCCATTCGTCTTCAGCAAACAGCGCCCAGCTCCAGCGGGTCAGTTTGTTCAGTCCATCAGCAGCTTGCAACTGGTTGCCATTATCGCGCAGTTTCTCATAACGGTACTGTCCACCCACTGTCAGGGTGTGCGCCCCGAGGAAAATCTGGTTCTGATTGTTAAAGATGGTGTTGTAGGACTTCATCTGGCGACCAGGGTTGTCGGTCTCTTCCTGCTGGACATAGCTGGTGGAGTTGAAGTCGTCGTAATAGCCGCTATGGGTGAGTGAATATGTGGTGTGCACATACTTGCTTTCGCTTTTACTGTTGGGCTTACAGCTTCCATTGCGGCAGATTTCTTCAGCCTTGGATTTGCCCGGCGTACTGTCACGATCCTGCAGTTCACGTGCGTAATCGAAGTCGATGTCGTTTTTATCATCCGGCGTGAAGTTCAGGGTTAAACCCCCGTTACGCATACGCTGTTCGTTGTAGCCATTGAGGATTTCATCTTCGGCACGATGAGAGAATAATCCGGTCACCTTCGCACCGAGAAACCCGTCAATCAGCGGCCCGGACGCATAGGCATTGGTCTGGTAAATATCACCGGAATCTCTGTCTTCCTGGAAAGTGGCATCGCCATGCAAGGAGCCGGTCCAGGCTTTGGTATTCGACACTTTTTTGGTGATGACGTTGATAACGCCACCCATCGCATCGGAGCCGTAAAGCGATGACATTGGGCCACGGATGACTTCGATGCGTTCAATGGATTCCAGCGGCGGCAACCAGCCTTGTTCAATACCTGAGTTATCGCTGTTAGGTCGCGTGCCGCGTGTGCTGATGCGTTTGCCATTGACCAGGAACAGCGTGTATTGCGAAGCCATACCGCGAATACTGATATCGCTGCTGCTACCGCCACCGGTGACGACGACGCCAGGGACATCTTTTAGCGCATCGGTGACATCGCGATAGGCTTTGTCTTCAATCTGCTGCTTGGTAATAACAGATATCGACGCGGGGGCGTCCTGAATTTTCTGCTCGAAGCCGGTAGCGGTGACGACGACGGTGTCCTGTTCAGCGGCATGGCCGAGTGATGGGAGACTGGCGACGCATACTGCGGCAGCTACAGCCTTAACGTGAGGTATAGTCATTTGTATCATTCCATTTAAATGAATCAAACTGCGCGTCATGTGAAAGGCCATGACAATTGTATGTATTTGTCTTTTAAGGACTCTTTTCAGTAAAGAAGCGGTGGGATTGTACAAAAGTGAGAATTTTTGTAAACACAAATGATAATAGAAATCATTTGTGTTTGATATTGGTTGGATGGGAGTTGTTTTTAAATCAATAAGATAAGTTAAAAAGAAAAATGGAGAAAAAGTGAAGAAAGCGAGAATAATGAAGAGGGGAAATGTTTTTGATGCTTAAGAATGGCTTACGTTTTTGACTTAAGGACAGCGGCTATAACCCCGCTGTCCTGTTATGGCTGGCTTATAGCCGATGGAATTTGGCGAGTAAGGCCAGTGACAGCGTGGTTAACAGGATGGCGATCACGGCATACAGGTAAACACCAGACCACTCCCAGCTGTTCTTCACTAATATCACCGGTACGCCTGCTAATGCCGCGCCGACATAGCTAAATAATCCCCGGAAGCCGGTTATCGATCCCGCTGCGTCTTTATGAGTAACATCCAGACAACCTACGGCAAAAAGCATATGCGGGCCGTACAGGGCGAACCCCATGATGGTGAAAAGTATGGCCGTAATGGTATATGAAGTATCCTGTACCACTGGGATTAAGATAATACACACGCACAGCATTAAGGCGAATATTAGTCCTGTCATCCAGCGATTACTTTTAAACATAAAGTCCGATAAGTAACCCGCCAGTAGTCCTCCGGCAAGTCCGCCGGCTTCAAACCACGAGATAATAGAGTTGGCCTTAATCAGGCTCCAGCCATGTACCTGCGAATAGTAAATTTGCGGCCAGTCGTTGAGAATGGTGCGGGCAATATAAACAGACATATCGCCAATGATAATAATCCACACCAGCGGGTTAATCAGGATATATTTAACGAAAATCTGCCAAAAGGAGAGGTTGACCGGACTGGCCTTAACCTGGGCAAGTTCTGTCGGATCCTTGCGCCATTCGCCAACGTTAGGCAAACCTAAGGTCCCGGGACGGTCTTTAATCGTAAAGAGCGCAATGATCCCCATCAGCAGGGAGATCGCGCCCGGTACATAAAAACCCATTTTCCAACTGCCGCTCCAGACAATCGCAAAACTGGTCAACAGTGGGGCGAGACTGCCGCCGATATTATGCGCAGCTTCGACGACCGCCCACCAACGCCCGCGTTCATTTTTGGAAAACCAGGATGCCATGATCTTTGCCATTGGCGGAAAACTGGTGCCCTGGAGAATGGCGTTGAGGCTGTACAATACATAAAACGCGGCAACGCTGTCGGAAAAACCAAACAGAATATTGACGATCCCAACGCCAATGAGCACCGGGCCGGTCATGGCTTTCGGATTGATTTTATCAACCAGCATGCCGCCAACAAACTTCATTGACCCATACAGGATGTAAAACAGTGAAGACATGATGGCAAAATCTTCTGCGGTCAGAGCGGTATCAGACAACATTGCCGGCATGGCCGCTGAGAAGTTTTTACGCGTTAAATAAAAGACAGCGTAAGAGATAAAAACCGAGGTAATGATCTCTATCCTGAATTTTTTGTAAGTATGGTCAATCTCTTGTTTTTCTTTTACAACCGGCTTATCAGCCTGGCTGAATATAAACGATTTCAAGCTCATATGAGTTTCCCTTCAGGCAGTGCTCGTGGGTTATAATCCATCTTCGATGAAGAACAAAAGCGACTCGAATCCGTGAAAATTAATTTGATTTGTTATTAACTCTCTGACCGCCGGTTTAGCTTTCCAGGCAATACCCGTGCCTGCATATGTCAGCATGGGAATATCGTTAGCGCCATCACCGCAGGCGATAATATTATGCTGCGGTATCTGCAACGTTTCGGCGAGTCGCTCCAATGTTTTCTGTTTATTATCTGCATTCATGATGGGCGCAGCGATATTATCTGTCAGTTTACCGTCCCTGATTTCAACGGTATTAGAAAAAACATAATCCAGTTGATATTTTTCCTGTAACCTGCGAGTAAAAATGTCTAAACCACCAGAAATAATCGCCGTTTTAAATCCTTTCTGTTTGAGAATTGGCAAAATAGTGGTAATGCCGGGAGAAGCGGTCATTTGATCGCATACGGCATTAATCACATCGATATGGGTTCCTTTTAACATCCCGATGCGCCGGGTAAAGCTGCTATTGAAGTCCAGCTTTCCTTCCATCGCCTGCTTCGTCAGCTCTGCTATCTGTGCGGAGATGCCGAGCACGCGCGCAATTTCATCGACACCTTCTTCTTCGATAAATGTCGAGTCCATGTCGAATGCAATAATTCCTTTCGCTGGAATGATTTGCGGTTTAATGAAAAAATCAAACTGCTGAGCGAATGACGTGATCCGCAGTTTTTTATATATTTCATTTGTGAATGATTCATCTGGTATTGATAATTTAAAATATGATTTATTGATGTGCGTTATATGTGATTGTTCCAGTGTGCACTGATTTTCTTTTGTATCGCAATTTAGAAACGTTTCATGTAACCATACCTGAAGTTTTTCAGGTTCTTTTGCGCTAATAAAATAAATAATTGCCATAAAATCACTCCTGTAAGCTGACGTTATTGTAAGAGATGAGCGCGACGAGTGAATCCAGCTTTATCACAGATGTGAATGTTAAAAAAAAGATAAAATAGTATTGTTTTTTATACCAGCAAATATACAAAATCTGAAAAGTATCGTTTTTGATATATCACTCACGGTCTGTTTCTACTGGCGGCATATTCTATTGTGACCAACAGGATGAGGCTAAAATGGAAAGTTGTGTTGATATTTTTAAAGTCGCTATTGGGCCTTCGAGTTCAAGAACGGTAGGGCCAATGCGTGCTGCGTTTAACTTTATTTCTCAATTAAAGCAGCAGGAGATTTTGCCGCTGACGCGAAAAATTGAGGTTGAGCTATATGGTGCGCTCTCGTTAAGCCGCAAGTGCCATAACGTTGATGTCGCGATTTACCTGGGTTTGTTGGGCCATCAGCCAGATGATGTTGATTTACGTCAGCAAATGGAGGCCATTAAACGTGCTGAACAAAACGGTATTTTGCTGCTCTCTCCTTCAGTTGCCGTGACGGTGACGATTCTGGCTAATCAGCAACCGCATGCCGGTCATCCCTATGCGATGACGTTTCGCGCCCGGGATGATTATTTTACGTTGTATGAAGAAACATGGTTTTCAACCGGCGCCGGACAGGTTCGTAAACCCGGCGCGTCGACGCCCGAGACAGCGGCGCAAGAAAACGTATCTCCTTTTGCTTTTCAGCATGCGGCGCAGCTGCAGGATCTGTGTCAGCGCAATGGTTTATCCGTTGCGGCATTAATGATGAAAAATGAGTTACAGGTGCATTCCCAGGTGGCGTTGCATGACTATTTTGCGCACGTTTGGGTGATTATGCAGCAGGCCGTCCATCGCGGTCTGCATACTGAGGGGCTGTTGCCGGGGCCGTATCAGGTACCGCGCAGAGCCTGCGCGCTGCATAAATCACTGGTAATGAGACCCTCTGCTAACGACTTTCTCACCAACCTCAACTGGGTCAATGCCTTTGCGATTGCCGTCAGTGAGGAGAATGCCGCCGGTGGGCGGGTGGTGACCGCGCCGACCAATGGCGCGAGCGGAATCATCCCGGCGGTCCTTAGTTGGTACGATAAGTTTGTCTGTGAACTGGATAACGCGTCGGTTACCCGCTTTTTTCTTACCGCTGGCGCCATTGCGTTACTGTTCAAACAAAATGCATCTATTTTAGGTTCTGAGGTCGGGTGTCAGGGGGAGATCGGCGTGGCAAGTTCGATGGCGGCAGCCGGCTTAGCAGAACTGATGGGGGCCTCAGTCAGTCAGGTGCTGAGCGCTGCAGAAATCGCCATGGAACACCATTTAGGGCTTACCTGCGATCCGGTTGGTGGGCAGGTACAAATTCCCTGTGTCGAACGCAACGCGATTTCGTCAGTAAAAGCGATTAACGCCGCAACGATGGCGATAAGCCGCATCAGTGAGCCATGCGTTTCGCTCGATGAGGTGATTGCAGCCATGTATGAAACGGGTAAAGACATGAGCGCGAAATACCGTGAAACGTATCATGGCTGTCTGGGAAAAATTCAGCCCAGAAAACGGAGAGGGTGGCATGAAATATCACACCATGAATAATGATGAAATCATCTTGTCATTATGCGCGCGTATCCGGGAAACGCGGATTACTCTGGCGCTGACCCAGCAGCAGTTTGCCGACAGCGCTCAGGTGGGGATTGCCACCATTAAACGTATTGAGAAAGGTGGGGGATTGAATCTCGATACGCTTATCTCCCTGCTGCGGGCGCTGAATAAACTGCATCATCTGGATGCAATCTTATTCGAGTCTGAAGTACGGAATTTTAGTGAAGGACATGAGGGAAGTGAGAGTACGTCGCGATTACAGGTACGCCAACAGGCAGCCGATTTAAATCGCAAAGCGTCCGCGCCGCAGTCAGAAGAGATAAGCTACAGCGCGGCAATAGAAAACACTCTGTATTGGTGATCACTTCAGCAAATACTGAGCATGGAAGCGCAGGTGATCCTCAATAAACGACGCAATAAAGTAATAGCTGTGATCGTAACCCGGCTGGATACGTAACGTCATTGGCCATGCGGTCTGACGTGCCGTTTCTGCCAGTACCGCGGGCTGTAGCTGATCGGCAAGAAACTGATCGCTGTCTCCTTGATCGATAAGCGTCGGAATCGCATCTTCGGGCCTGCTGGCCAACATTAACGCGCAGCTATCCCACTCGGTCCACTGCGATTTATCTTCACCCAGATAAGCGCTAAAAGCCTTCTCGCCCCACGGAACGCGGCAAGGATTAACGATGGGGGCAAAAGCGGAGATGCTGGTGTATTTCCCCGGATTTTTCAGCGCCATAATCAACGCCCCGTGGCCACCCATGGAGTGTCCGCTGATGGCGCAACGATCGCTGACGTTAAACTGCGACTGAATCAGGGCCGGAAGCTCATCACGCAGATAGTCATACATGCGAAAATGAGTTGCCCACGGCTGCTGGGTGGCATTGAGGTAAAATCCAGCACCCTGACCTAAATCGTAGCCATCATCGTTGGCAACGTGATCGCCGCGCGGACTGGTATCTGGCATCACCAGCACAATACCCAGCTCAGCCGCGACACGTTGCGCGCCCGCTTTGGTGGTAAAGTTTTCGTCATTGCAGGTCAGGCCCGACAACCAGTACAGCACCGGAGGCGGGGTATTCTCACGAGGTGGGGGAAGAAAGATGCTGAAGGTCATAGCGCAATTTAACGTGGCGGAGTTGTGACGCCAGCGTTGCTGCCAGCCTTCAAAACAGCGGTGCTCTTCAAGCATTTCCATGCGTGGCTCCTTGTTGTGTTGAACCTGAATATGTTTGCGAATTCACCATAATACAGATTATTCATTGTACTGTGAGTAACTTTCACTTCCGCATTGGGCAAACATACTCCATCATCTATATAACTTTACATTAACACTCCACATCGTCGGGCTGAACGCTACGTGAATTTGGTACGCTGAAAGGCTGTGCCAATTTCAATAATTATCGCGGTGAATACTGGATTATGTGTGCCGCCTCACGCACAATGTTCTGGCTGACACAGCCTAAAAACTTTGCCCCATGCAGGGCAGAGGCGCCACACCTGCAGGAGAAAAAGAAATGTCATCACTCAGTAAAGAAGCGGCTTTGGTTCATGAAGCGCTGGTCGCGCGTGGTCTCGAAACACCACTACGCCCGCCCGTGCAGGAGATGGATAACGAAACGCGCAAACGTCTTATCTCAGGCCATATGACCGAGATTATGCAATTGCTCAATCTCGATTTGAGCGATGACAGTTTGATGGAAACTCCGCATCGCATTGCGAAAATGTATGTCGATGAGATTTTCTCCGGTCTCGATTACGCCAACTTCCCGAAAATCACCGTCATTGAAAACAAAATGAAGGTGGACGAGATGGTTACGGTCCGCGATATCACGCTGACCAGCACCTGCGAGCACCACTTTGTCACTATCGATGGTAAAGCGACGGTGGCGTATATCCCGAAAGATTCAGTCATTGGCCTGTCGAAGATCAACCGCATTGTGCAGTTCTTTGCGCAGCGACCGCAGGTGCAGGAGCGTCTGACCCAGCAAATTCTCACCGCGCTGCAAACGCTGCTCGGGACGAATAATGTCGCGGTGTCGATTGATGCGGTGCATTACTGCGTGAAAGCGCGCGGCATTCGCGATGCGACCAGCGCGACCACCACCACATCTCTGGGCGGATTGTTTAAGTCCAGCCAGAACACGCGTCAGGAATTCCTGCGCGCAGTACGTCATCACAACTGATTAAGGCAGGGGCCATGGAGCGTAATGTCACGCTGGATTTTATTCGTGGCGTCGCCATTCTTGGCATCCTGCTTCTCAATATTAACGCCTTTGGTCTGCCAAAGGCGGCATACCTCAATCCCGCCTGGTATGGCAATATCACCTTAACCGACGCCTGGAGCTGGGCGGTGCTTGATCTCTTCGCTCAGGTCAAGTTTCTCACGCTGTTTGCATTGCTGTTTGGAGCAGGGCTGCATATGCTGCTCCCGCGCGGCAAACGCTGGATCCAGTCACGGCTTACGCTGCTGGTGCTGTTGGGGTTTATTCACGGGTTACTCTTCTGGGACGGCGATATCCTGTTGGCGTATGGCTTAATTGGTCTGATTTGCTGGCGGTTGATTCGCGATGCCCCTTCGGTAAAAAGCCTGTTTAACACCGGCGTCCTGCTTTATCTGGTGGGGATTGGCGTGCTGCTGCTGCTGGGCGTTATCTCTGGGGGGGAAACCAGTCGAGCCTGGACGCCGGATGCCTCAGCTTTGCTGTATGAAAAATACTGGAAAGTGAATGGCGGTCTGGAAGCGGTCAGCAATCGCGTGGATATGATGTCCAATAGCTTGCTGGCACTGGGCGCGCAGTACGGCTGGCAACTGGCAGGGATGATGCTGCTTGGCGCAGCATTAATGCGCAGCGGCTGGCTGAAAGGGCAGTACAGTTTACAGCATTATCGACGTACCGGTGTACTGTTGGTCATTGTTGGGATGGCGATTAACCTGCCTGCTATTATCATTCAGTGGCATCTGGACTGGGCCTACCGCTGGTGTGCTTTCCTGTTACAAGCCCCCCGCGAGCTGGGAGCGCCGTTGCAGACTATCGGCTACGCCGCGCTGATGTTTGGCTTCTGGCCGCAGCTGAGCCGGCAAAAGTGGGTGATTGCCATCGCCTGCGTGGGACGTATGGCATTAACCAACTATCTGTTGCAAACCTTAATTTGCACCACGCTGTTTTATCAATTCGGCTGGTTTATGAAATTTGATCGGCTGGAGCTGCTCTGTTTTGTCATTCCTGTCTGGGCCGTTAATCTTCTTTTCTCCGTCATTTGGCTGCGTTTTTACCGGCAGGGCCCGGTAGAGTGGCTATGGCGTCAATTAACCCTGCGTGCTTCAGGGACATCATTACCACGTACATCCAGATAACGATCTGGATCACATTCATTAACAAAATGGATGTAAGCGCTTTCATTCCTGTGACATCACTCACGCAGTCCGTTTCATTGTGCTGACAAAATACCCAGCCTGGGGTGTCTGTGGCTAACCGCAATCTAAAACAGGGCAGTGAATATGGTAACCATCCGTGATGTGGCACGACAGTCTGGCGTATCTGTAGCGACCGTTTCCCGCGTACTGAACAACAGTGCGCTGGTGAGTCCCGACACGCGTGAAGCGGTGATGAAAGCAGTCACTCAGTTAGGCTATCGACCTAACGCCAATGCGCAGGCGCTGGCGACACAGGTAAGTGACACCATTGGTGTGGTGGTGATGGATGTGTCAGATGCGTTTTTTGGCGCGCTGGTTAAAGCTGTCGATATGGTTGCCCAGCAGCATCAGAAATATGTCCTGATTGGCAATAGCTATCATGAGGCTGAAAAAGAACGTCATGCTATTGAGGTTTTGATTCGCCAACGCTGTAACGCTCTGATCGTTCACTCTAAAGCGCTCAGCGATCGGGAGCTGGCAGAGTTTATGGATCAGATCCCCGGCATGGTGCTGATCAATCGCCTTGTGCCGGGTTACGCCCACCGCTGCGTCTGCCTGGATAATATCAGCGGCGCCAAAATGGCGACCCGCATGCTGCTGAATAATGGTCATCAACGAATTGGTTACCTGGCATCAAGCCATCGTATTGAAGATGATGCGATGCGCAAAGAAGGGTGGTTATCGGCCCTGAAAGAGCAAGGGATTGATGCGGCGGAAAGCTGGATCGGTACCGGTTCGCCAGATATGCAGGGCGGAGAGTCTGCGATGGTGGAGCTGCTGGGGCGCAACTTGCAACTGACGGCGGTCTTCGCCTACAACGACAACATGGCAGCTGGCGCACTGACTGCGTTAAAAGACAATGGAATCGCCATCCCATTACATCTTTCTATCATTGGCTTCGATGATATTCCCATTGCGCGTTACACCGATCCACAACTGACAACCGTGCGCTATCCCATCGCCTCAATGGCAAAAATGGCGACGGAGCTTGCGCTGCAAGGCGCGGCGGGCACGCTAGATCCTGCGGCGTCGCATTGCTTTATGCCGACGCTGGTGCGTCGTCATTCTGTGGCATTGCGGCAGAATGCGGCACCGATCACTAACTCATAAAGTCGAGCTATGTAACCGCTTTCAATATGTGAGTAAATTCACAGTATATTAACAATGTGATGGCTATGATGACACTGTTTGTTGCGCTGTAACTACTATGTAACGGTGAATAATCACTTTCACCGAGGTATTGGTGCCTTAAACAAAAATTAAAGCCAGTTTTTGGAGCGTTGCCAGGCACGGAAGAATTATTTTTAAAAGTGAGCTTCGGCGTTCAGTAACACTTCAGTAACGTTCTGCCTGCCGAGCATTTATCTCAAGTACTACCCTGCATAATAAAACCGGAGATACCATGAATAAGAAGGTGTTGACCCTGTCTGCTGTAATGGCAAGCATGTTATTCGGCGCGGCTGCGCACGCTGCTGATACCCGCATTGGTGTGACGATTTATAAGTACGACGATAACTTTATGTCTGTGGTACGTAAGGCTATTGAAAAAGATGCCAAAGCGGCGCCTGACGTACAATTGCTGATGAATGACTCGCAGAACGACCAGTCCAAACAAAACGACCAGATCGACGTATTGCTGGCAAAAGGCGTTAAAGCACTGGCGATTAACCTGGTTGACCCGGCAGCTGCAGGCACGGTAATTGAAAAAGCACGCGGTCAGAACGTGCCGATCGTGTTCTTCAACAAGGAACCTTCTCGTAAAGCGCTGGACAGCTATGACAAAGCGTATTACGTCGGCACTGACTCTAAAGAGTCTGGCATTATTCAGGGTGATTTGATTGCAAAACACTGGGCTGCTAACCCGAACTGGGATCTGAATAAAGACGGTAAAATCCAGTTTGTTCTGCTGAAAGGCGAACCGGGACACCCGGATGCTGAAGCACGTACCACTTACGTGATCAAAGAGCTGAACGACAAGGGCATTAAAACTGAGCAACTGCAGTTGGATACCGCGATGTGGGATACCGCTCAGGCGAAAGATAAGATGGATGCGTGGATGTCCGGTCCGAACGCTAACAAAATTGAAGTGGTTATCGCCAACAACGATGCGATGGCGATGGGTGCAGTTGAAGCACTGAAAGCGCACAACAAAACCAGCGTACCGGTATTTGGCGTGGATGCGCTGCCTGAAGCGCTGGCCCTGGTGAAATCCGGCGCCATGGCCGGTACCGTGCTGAACGATGCCAACAACCAGGCGAAAGCGACTTTCGATTTGGCGAAAAACCTGGCTGATGGCAAAGGCGCAGCAGACGGCACTAACTGGAAAATTGACAACAAAATTGTTCGCGTTCCGTACGTCGGTGTCGATAAAGATAATCTGGCTGAGTTCACTAATAAATAAATCTCCGTCTGTGGGCGCAATTTCATTGCGCCCTTAATAACGCGCTTTGCAAGGCCAACAAGGTATATTTATGGTCAGCACACATACTCAGTCGTCAGGCGAATACTTGTTGGAAATGACCGGCATCAACAAGTCTTTTCCCGGCGTTAAGGCTCTTGATAATGTTAATTTAAAAGTCCGCCCACATTCGATTCACGCCTTAATGGGCGAGAATGGCGCGGGGAAATCCACATTATTGAAATGTCTTTTCGGTATCTATCAAAAAGATTCCGGTAGTATTTTATTTCAGGGTAAAGAAATCGATTTTCATTCGGCGAAAGAGGCGCTTGAAAATGGTATTTCGATGGTGCACCAGGAATTAAACCTGGTATTACAACGTTCCGTGATGGACAACATGTGGCTGGGGCGCTATCCCACTAAAGGTATGTTTGTCGATCAGGAAAAAATGTACCGTGATACCAAAGCGATATTTGATGAGCTGGATATTGATATCGATCCGCGGGCGCGCGTCGGTACATTATCCGTTTCACAAATGCAGATGATCGAAATTGCCAAAGCCTTCTCCTATGATGCCAAAATTGTCATTATGGATGAGCCGACTTCATCGTTAACCGAGAAAGAAGTTAATCATCTGTTCACCATTATTCGTAAGCTGAAAGAGCGTGGATGCGGTATCGTTTATATTTCTCACAAAATGGAAGAAATCTTCCAACTGTGTGATGAAATTACCGTACTGCGCGACGGGCAGTGGATCGCAACCCAGCCGCTGGAAGGGCTGGATATGGACAAGATCATCGCCATGATGGTTGGACGTTCGCTGAACCAACGTTTTCCTGATAAAGAAAACAAACCTGGTGAAGTGATTCTGCAAGTGCGTAACCTGACCTCGCTGCGTCAGCCGTCGATTCGTGATGTCTCGTTTGATTTGCACAAAGGGGAAATCCTCGGGATTGCCGGTCTGGTAGGCGCAAAACGTACTGATATCGTTGAAACGCTTTTTGGTATTCGTGAGAAATCATCGGGTACGATTACGTTACACGGCAAAAAAATTAATAACCACAGCGCCAATGAAGCCATCAATCATGGCTTTGCACTGGTCACGGAAGAGCGCCGCTCAACCGGTATTTATGCGTATCTGGACATTGGTTTTAACTCGTTAATCTCCAATATCCAAAACTATAAAAATAAAGTCGGCCTGCTGGATAATTCCCGCATGAAGAGCGATACCCAATGGGTGATTGACTCCATGAGGGTGAAAACGCCGGGCCATCGTACGCAAATCGGTTCACTTTCCGGGGGGAATCAGCAAAAGGTGGTTATTGGCCGCTGGCTATTAACACAGCCAGAAATCCTGATGCTGGATGAACCTACCCGTGGTATCGATGTCGGCGCAAAATTTGAAATTTATCAGTTGATTGCCGAACTCGCGAAAAAAGATAAGGGGATTATTATTATTTCCTCTGAAATGCCGGAGCTGCTGGGTATTACCGATCGTATTCTGGTAATGAGCAATGGTCTCGTTGCCGGAATTGTTGACACTAAAACGACAACGCAAAACGAAATCCTCCGTCTTGCGTCTTTGCACCTTTAAGATTAGGGGCTCCTCATGAGTGCGTTAAATAAGAAAAGTTTTCTTACTTACCTGAAAGAAGGCGGAATTTACGTTGTTCTTTTGGTTTTGCTGGCAATTATTATTTTCCAGGATCCCACTTTCTTAAGTTTACTCAACCTGAGTAATATTCTGACTCAGTCCTCGGTGCGTATTATTATCGCATTGGGTGTTGCGGGACTGATTGTTACGCAAGGGACAGACCTGTCGGCAGGGCGTCAGGTTGGTCTGGCGGCAGTGGTGGCGGCAACCTTACTGCAGTCGATGGAGAACGCCAACAAGGTATTCCCGGAAATGGCGACGATGCCGATCATCGTGGTGGTGCTGATTGTCTGCGTCATCGGTGCGATTATCGGTCTGGTGAACGGTATCATCATCGCGTATCTGAACGTGACGCCGTTTATTACCACGTTGGGTACGATGATCATCGTCTACGGGATCAACTCCCTGTACTACGATTTTGTCGGCGCATCGCCAATTTCTGGCTTTGACAGCGGATTCTCAACCTTTGCGCAGGGCTTTATCGCGCTGGGCAACTTCCGACTCTCTTATATCACTTTCTATGCGCTGATTGCCGTGGCCTTTGTGTGGGTGCTGTGGAACAAGACCCGCTTCGGTAAAAACATTTTTGCTATCGGCGGTAACCCAGAGGCGGCGAAAGTGTCTGGCGTGAACGTCGCGCTGAACCTGCTGATTATCTATGCGTTGTCTGGTGTGTTCTATGCCTTCGGTGGTTTGCTGGAAGCGGGACGTATCGGCTCGGCGACCAACAACCTCGGTTTTATGTATGAGCTGGATGCGATTGCGGCGTGTGTGGTTGGCGGCGTGTCGTTTAGCGGTGGGGTAGGGACCGTCTTCGGCGTGGTGACCGGTGTGATTATCTTTACCGTCATCAACTACGGTCTGACTTACATCGGCGTTAACCCATACTGGCAGTACATTATTAAGGGCGGCATCATCATCTTCGCGGTGGCGCTCGACTCACTGAAGTACGCGCGTAAGAAGTAACGATAAAATGCCAAAAAGCCGGTGCAGCGCAATCTGCACCGGCTTTTTTGTCAGCGTTATAATGTTAACGCGTGCTCTTGCTCTCCGGGTTTAAATTTTACTTCACCCAGGTCGATACAGGCGACCGGGCAAACGTGGCCGCACAGCAAGCATCCCACACATTTTTCCGTGTCACAGTGTGGGGTGCGGGTTTGCTCATTCCATTCCATCGCCTGATGCCCGCCGTCATAACAGGAAATGTAGCAGCGTCCACAGCCAACGCATTTATCGAGATGGATGTTCGGGTAGACGATGTAGCTACGGTCAAGATCTTCTGCGGGGATGATATTGGCATTGGCAAGGCCCACCATCTCCTCCAGTGAGTCAAACCCTTGATCGGCGAGGTAATGCGACAGCCCGCTGATCATGTCCTCCACAATCCGATAACCATACTGCATTATCCCGGTGGTCACCTGCAGCGTGGCCGCGCCTAACAGTAAAAACTCGGCGGCATCTTCCCAGGTTTCAATTCCCCCGATGCCGCTAATCGGGAAATCGCGCAGTTCAGGGTGCATGCGCAGTTGCTGAATAAATCGCAGGGCGATAGGTTTTACGGCCTTGCCGGAGTAGCCGGAAATACTGGATTTACCGTTGACGACGGGCATCCCAATTTTCCGGTTCAGATCGATATTGGTGATGGATTTAACCGTATTGATGGTCGCGATACCGTCGGCGCCACCGCGTTTTGCCGCCAGCGCGACCTCACACATATCACCGATATTCGGTGTCATTTTAGCCAGCATCGGCAGGGAAGAGCCGCGTTTAACTGCCCGACAATATTTTTCGACCAGCTCAGGGCTTTGCCCAACATCGCTCCCCATGGCATGTGAGGTCATTTGCGGGCAAGAGAAGTTACATTCGATCATGTCTGCACCCGCCTCTTCGACCAGCCGGGCCAGCTCCTGCCACTGCTGTTCATTTTCGCCCATGATCGATGCAATCAGGACCTTGTCAGGGTAGTCCTGCTTCAGTCGGCGGATCGCGGCCAGATTCTCCTCCAGCGGATGCTCGGCAATTTGCTCCATATTTTTGAAGCCAACAAAGCCGGTATCTTCTTTGGTCAGATGGTCAAAACGTGGGGAGACTTCATTCGCAATAAAGAAACCGATGGTTTTAAAAACAATCCCGCCCCAGCCGGTATCATAGGCTTTGGCGCACATGTCATAGCAGTTGCCCACCGGAGAAGAAGAGAGGCAGAACGGGTTGGGGAATTTGACGCCGCAAAAAGTAATAGAAAGATCTTTCGTTAACATGAGCAAGCTCCCTCTAAGTAGTGATGAATGGCCTGAGCGGCTTCTTTTCCGGTTTTCACGGCGTAAACCACCGTTTTATCGCCTTTTACGATATCGCCCGCGGCAAACAAAGCGGGATCGGCGGTTTGATAATTATGCGTGTCGATAAGATTGCGCTGTGGTTTTAACGCGGCGAAATTTTCAAGCTGAGCATGCTGGCCGACGGCAAGAATAATATGTTCGGCTTCAAGCGTCAGTTCTCCCGGCAAGCGTACGTGTTTAAAAGTAACCCGATTTCCGCTAACCGCCACAGGCGTGAAACCGTCAATAATCGATACCCCTAACGCTTGTGTGCTGCTGAACTCTTTATCGCTGGCTGGGAAATCGGCCAGTTCTTCACGGGCGACACAGGTAACTGACGGACAGCCCAGCAGTTTCAACGTGCTGGCGACATCCATCGCGACATCGCCGCCGCCGATGATCAATGCGCTTTGCGCGACGGTAATATCGCCGCTGGTTTGCCGGGCTCGTTGCAGAAAATCGACGGCAATTTCAACGTGATTGGCCTTCTCAAACAGCGGTAACGTTGAACCGTAAGACATCCCTACGGTAACCAGTACGGCGCGGTATTCTGTTTTGAGTTGCTCAACGGAAAGGGCATCGCCGACTTCACAATTGCATTTGATGGTTACGCCCATCTCAACGATACGAGCAATTTCGTTATCTAAAACAGCATGTGGCAGACGAAACTCTGGAATGCCATAGCGCAACCAGCCACCAGGTTGGGCCTGCTTTTCATAGATAGTGACGTCATAGCCCAAATTGCTCAGCGTTACGCTGGCTTGTAATCCGGCCGGGCCTGCGCCAATGATGGCGATCTTGCCCTGTGTTTTTGTGGCGGGCTGATAAATTTTCATTGCGGTCTGCTGCTCAAAGTCGGTAATAAAGCGTTGCAGACGTGCAATATCAATCGGCTTATCAATGCCTGAGCGTGTACACCCGCGTTGGCACAACTTTTCGGTTGGGCATACCCGGGCGCATACTGCCCCAAGTGCATTATTTTCACGAATAGTTTCGGCTGCACCCTTAAAATTACGAAAATAAATGGAGCGAATAAATTTTCCCGGGTCAGTTTGCGCCGGACAATCCTGGCTACAGGGGGCGTCGTGACATAATAAACAGCGGGAAGCCTCTTTTATGGCTAATAATGGAGTAAAAGCAGGCGTGAGCTCATCCAGATAATTTTGTTGTGGCATATTTTCTTCCTTAATGCGTGAGTAAATTAAGGCAAACCGTTAATAACAAAATATAAAAATTGAAAGGCTATTCTTAAGGCTAAGCACTGCAGGAAGAGTATTCTGTGAAAGGATTCACAAATAGAAGAGTGATGGCGGGAAATGCTGACGGGCAGCATTAATCCCTTACTTTGAAATGGTAACCGTTATCATAATATTAGCTATTCTCAAACACTAATATAAAGATAATATCTTTATCGATAAAAAATTAAGTAAATAACCATACCGAAGGATAAACATCCGCATCCGGCATAAACCAACACATAGGACCAAAATTGCAGGGGTTCTTGATTGCGATAAGCGTATACCGGTTCGCGTGCATTTTTCTTAATTTTATCTACGGCCCCGGTGCGCCAACCTTTCCAGGCCTCACGGAAACAAAACACAGGAATGAGCAGAAAGGCCAACACGACGAAGAGGGTTTGTACATCCATGCTTATTTTCCTTGTTTCTTTTGCAATTCGAGTAATTGTTCAGGCGTAACCGCTGGATACCCCTGCGCATCGTCGGGTACCTGATGCATGGTAGGGATGGGCACCAGTGGGCCTAAAAAACGGGGTTCACGTTTAAAAATATAGAGATCGGCGAGTGCGCCAAAACGCGCGCCGAATTCGCGTACCCGCACGGTAAGCATATCTTTTGGTGAAGGTACCGCATAGCACTGGGCCTGAATGCCCATATGTAGCGCAATAAACAAGGCGCGTTCACAGTGGAATCGCTGAGTAATAATGATGAAATCGTTGGTATCGAATACCTTACGGGTACGCACGATGGAGTCGAGTGTACGGAACCCGGCGTAATCAAGCACAATGTCAGCCGGATCGACGCCTGCGGCAATCAGATCCTTACGCATCGTCATGGGTTCGTTATAGCTTTGCTGCGCGTTGTCGCCGCTCAGCAGCAGATAGTTAACCTTGCCGCTGTTATAGGCGTTCAATGCGCCCTGAATACGGTAGCGGTAATACTGGTTGATAACGCCGGTTCGATAGTATTTTGCCGTACCCAGGACCACACCGACCTGGCGGTAGGGTAAATCCTGTAATTCGTCGTAGATATAGGGGGCAGTCTTCCAGCTCATCCATCTGTCGAGTCCAAGCACAGTCAACAGCAGCAGGCCTGACAGGACTAACAGGCTGTAAAACACGCGCTTTAACATGCAGAAAACTCGTTATTTGGGTGGAATTTCAATCAGGCTACTGTACCGGAAGACGTAGCGCAAGAAACAGCAGTCTGATTGAGGGGATTTTAGTCACTGTAACCCGGTTAGCGCAGTGTATGACCGGATACATAGGTGACAGATCAGACCGGGAACATAGGTAACACTTTTCAGTCTATCCGGAGCACACTCTCGGTTTTTCGGTCGTAGTACGCAAGTGTTATTCCAT
>NZ_VDAY01000059.1:0-1016 GCF_019584005.1 Citrobacter sp. EC_71 | reverse complement strand
TAAAGGTTAAGTAATACTGCGGAACAAACATCGTGGAATGTTCCTTCTGACATATTCCGTTTAATCGGTAAATTTGACACACCCCCCATTACAGTCTATCTGTAACGGCCTTATACATAAAAAAATCAGAGGAAGTTCACAAAATAATAATGAATACGCAAACAATGAAAAAATTTTCAACAGCATGGCCGGCCGAAGCCAGCGATGCTGTGAACACTTACTGGTAATTTAACTTTCAGAGTCTGAAACTGCTGACCACTTTTTCAAGCTGCTCTGTCTGAGCCTCCATAGACTGCGCAGCAGCAGAGACTTCTTCGACCAGTGCGGCATTCTGCTGGGTCGTATTATCAAGCTGGTTAATCGCCACATTGATCTGCTCAATACCCCGGCTTTGTTCATCACTGGAAGAGCTGATTTCGGAAATCAGCACGCTGACATTTTCGACCTTCTCCATCAGCCCGTCCATTGTGGTTCCTGCCTGTCTGACAAGCTCACTTCCCTGTTCAATATTGCTGACGGACTCTTCAATCAGTTTCTTGATTTCCTTGGCTGAATGAGCGCTTCGCTGTGCAAGGGAACGGACTTCACCGGCCACGACGGCAAATCCCCGTCCATTTTCACCGGCGCGTGCAGCTTCCACAGCAGCATTAAGGGCAAGGATGTTGGTCTGGAAAGCAATACCGTCAATGACGCTGATAATTTCAACGATCTTCGACGAAGAATCGTTAATTTTACTCATGGTGATAACCGCCTCACTGACCACGCCAGCACCCTCCTTCGCCGCAGCAGAGGCCTGTGTTGCGAGCCGGTTAGCCTGCAGTGCATTATCTGCATTCAGACGGACAGTACTGGTGAGTTCTTCCATGGATGCTGCGGTTTCGACAATGGATGAAGACTGTTCTTCCGTACGTGAGGAGAGATCCAGGTTGCCTCCTGCAATCTGGCGGGAAGCGGATGCAATCGCCGCGGAACTCTGGCCAACCTGTTGCATAAGATCCTGGAGAAAAGCGATGAAC
>NZ_VDAY01000058.1:0-1083 GCF_019584005.1 Citrobacter sp. EC_71 | reverse complement strand
CTCAATGTGGCAGTTACTGAAAAAGGTCCGCCATTTTATGGAAACCGCCAGCCCATTCCCCGGAGGAAAACATGGCCAGGCAAAAGTGTAGCGGTATTAGGCGCAGCTATTTAGCAAGATCTGGAACTAATGTTGCCATTATATTGTCATAATCAAGGACCACATCCCCGCCTATGCTTAATATATTCAGTCCAACAACGTAACATGGAGCCGTGTGTGCATTAGATATTTTCAAGTACCATGTACCAGAAAGCCCATCAACATCAATTTCCATAGGTAATGGTGATTGACCAGCCGGAGGAAGTTGTGTTGTCAAAGTTTTTGTTTGTAGCCAGTTTGTTCCATCACGGCTAATACTAATATTTATTGTCGCTGAGGAATTATTTGAACCTGCAAATCGTATCTTAGCCTTTTGTACAGAAAGTTGATATGTGATATCACTTCCATTTGGTACCTGATAAACCTGAGGACTAAACAGGGTATAATCACCGGCAGCAGTATTTGCATTAATTGATGCCCCTGTTGCCGAAAACCCAAATAATGTTGCGATCTGTGAAGCATTAAAAGTTGATAAGATAACACCAGCTCCCTTTGCATAAGGAGCAAGCTTCGCAACAACAGCGTCTTTAATGTTATATACACTTCCAGGTCTAAATGGAGACTGTCCACCGTAATTTCCCGCATCAGATGGGGAAACTTCATTTGTAACCCGGCTGGCGAGGAATCCAGACTTACCATTTGCTTTTTTGCTAATGACGTAAAAATCATCATCGGAGCTTATTTTAACAATAGCCTTCACTCCCATGCCTACTGTTGGCGTGGAGCATGGTATGATGTTTGTAACAAAGTTACTTACAATTGCTTTATTAAGCTCCTCATCAGCAGCATCCAACTGCTTAATCTTATCTGTAAGTGTACCATCTCCATATCCAACATAGTCAGTTCCATCGCTTGATGATAACCTTTGCTCTAAATAGCTGCGCCTAATACCGCTACACTTTTGCCTGGCCATGTTTTCCTCCGGGGAATGGGCTGGCGGTTTCCATAAAATGGCGGACCTTTTTCAGTAACTGCCACATTGAG
>NZ_VDAY01000057.1:0-1149 GCF_019584005.1 Citrobacter sp. EC_71 | reverse complement strand
CGCTTATCCAGACACAACGAGACACTATTATCATGACGTGGAAAACCACACAGGGGCAGGTTACCCTTTTGCTTGTCAGTTTTTTTGTATTTTTAATTATCGTGACCTATACCGTTATCCGGTTATTTGTGGCACCTGAACTCATTGAAACAGAAACCAAAAATATAAGAACCATGGTGGAATTACAGAGTGAGGCCATAACAGAGCAGATGAACCGTGTTAAAGCCCAGCAGCGTGTGGTGACTGAACTGATTCCTGCACTGCAAAGTGAGCAGATTGACCGCCTGTTACCCCAACTGGTGAATCAGCACGGGGATCTGAACGTATTTGGCGGTGGGGTATGGCCCCTGCCGGGACAGCG
Source organism: Citrobacter sp. EC_71 (assembly GCF_019584005.1). Classification (NCBI taxonomy): domain Bacteria; kingdom Pseudomonadati; phylum Pseudomonadota; class Gammaproteobacteria; order Enterobacterales; family Enterobacteriaceae; genus Citrobacter; species Citrobacter sp. EC_71. The sequence continues at coordinate 788 of NZ_VDAY01000057.1, read as the reverse complement.
GGATCCGGAACGTGAGCGGTTCAGTACCTTCTATGCCCGGGATGCCGGTGGGGTTCTGCAGCTCAATACGGTCTGGAACCAGCCGGAGTCGGCCAGATACTGGGAACAGCCTTGGTACAAAGACGGGATGAACGCGCCGAAAGGGAACTGTGCATGGGCAAAAGCGTATCAGGATGCCGCCACTCCCCAGCCGCGGACGAACTGTGCCATGGCCATTCAGAAAAACGGAAAAGCATGGGGCGTTGCCACCATTGATGTGACGCTGGGTTTCTTTAACCAGCTGGCAAAAGATATGGGCAAGGCTATTGGAGGAACCGTACTCATCATTGAAGAGGACGGCAAAGTCGTCGGAAACGGCTCTTCGGTTCAGGGAAGTGCCGCGCTGGGCAATCTGCGCGATTTGAACATCCCTGCGGCAGCCCCCCTGAGTAAGCTTATCACCCCGGGGCAGAAAACAGAGATTCAGGGAACCTATGATGGCGAAGGCGGGGAACATACCCTGTTTGTGGTGCCGATTAGCGGCAGCCCGTGGCTCCTGGCGGTGGATGTGTCCAGCGATCTGCTTGAGCGCCACTCTGATTCCATTCTGACTCACCTTACCCTTGTGCAGGTCATTACAGGTATCCTGATGGTTCTGGTCCTGATGGGCATTGTGCGCAATATTTTCAGAAACGTGACCCTGCTGAACAAAAACATTGAGGCGTTGTCCGGCGGTGGTGCTGACCTGACGCAGCGGCTTGCTGAAAGCAAAAGCCATGAGTTCAACAGCATTATTACGAACTTTAATA
>NZ_VDAY01000056.1:0-1157 GCF_019584005.1 Citrobacter sp. EC_71 | reverse complement strand
TAAATAGCTGCGCCTAATACCGCTACACTTTTGCCTGGCCATGTTTTCCTCCGGGGAATGGGCTGGCGGTTTCCATAAAATGGCGGACCTTTTTCAGTAACTGCCACATTGAGCGGCACTGATGATTACGGGTTATCGTGTCATGAAGTGCCTGCCATAGCCGTTCCACATGATTCACCCACGGCGAGTAAACCGGCTGGTAAATTACCCTGAACTTGGGATTTGCTTTCAACCAGCGCTGTGTTTCGCGGCTTTTATGGATAATGTAGTTATCAACGATCAGCGTGATTGTTTTCGCCCGCCGGTAAGTGGCTTTCAGGTGCTTCAGCAGAGCGATAAACAGCGCTGAACTTTTGCTGTTGCCGCCCACGTAGCTGACTTTACCCGTGCCACTGTGCAGTGCGCCGGCCAGATAGTATTTTTCGTTCTGCCCCGGCGTCACTACCCGTTTCTGCTGTCCGCGCAACTGCCAGTCCGCACCGATTTTAGGATTAAGGTGAATATCCACTTCATCTTCATAAAATACCGGATGCTCTGCGCTGCATTCATCCAGCGCTTTGTGGATTACCGCCATCTTTTCATCTTTATGTGGGTCACGGATACGCAGAGTTGGCGCGGCCCTGCGCCATACAAGCCCCGCAGATGGCAACCAGCGGCGAACGGTTCCTGCATGTAACTGGCAACCGGTTATCTCATTGATTTTTATTGCCAGTAATTCGGTGCTCCAGCGTGAACGTTGATAACCAAAATCGCCGGGAGAATGCTTTATCAGCTCACGTAACAGGGTGCAGATATGTTCAAAAGGCCAGCGTCGGGAGCGCCCTGCGGGTAAGGATTTCAGGCCTTCAATACCTGAGTGCGTAAACCAGTTAATCCAGCGACCAACGGATGAACGGGCACAACAGAGAGTTCTGGCAACATCGCTGACCCGTTCACCCCGATGAAGCATCAGCATGGCCGTGAGTCTGCGGGCATGATTTTTATCACGCGTTTTATGAATAGCTTTCTGCATCAGGCGTCGTTCGCCACGGGGTATTGGTACTATGATCGGCATCGCTCAGTCCGGTTGGTGATTTTGGTTGGTTTGGCGATTGATCAGATCGCACAATCCGGGCTGAGTTCCCTTTCAGTGATCTACTATTCCGCGCAGCTATTTA
>NZ_VDAY01000055.1:0-1279 GCF_019584005.1 Citrobacter sp. EC_71 | reverse complement strand
CGTTGCATAGGTCGGGTCTCAGTCCAGGGCATAGCGAGTCTCCTCTTCTATGCCAGTTATAACTGTTACCCATGTATCCGGTCTAAAGTGTTACCCATGTTTCCGGTTCATACCGAAGCGCCATCCGGCACCGTGGTGCAGAAAAAGATTACTCTGCCACGTTCTCTTTCACACGCTTGAAGTTCACATCCATCTGCGGATACGGGAAACTGATGCCGTTGGCGTCAAACTCGCGCTTAATACGCTCCAGTACGTCCCAGTAGACGCTTTGCAAATCGCTGCTGTTGCTCCAGACGCGTACAACAAAATTAATCGAAGAAGCACCCAGCTCATTCAGGCGCACCGTCATTTCACGATCTTTAAGGATGCGCTCGTCGGATTGGATGATATCGGTGAGGATTTTCTTTACTTGATCGATATCGGAATCGTAGGCCACGCCGATAATGAATTCGTTACGGCGAACCGGTTCGCGAGAGAAGTTAATGATGTTCCCGGCAATGATTTTACCGTTTGGGATCACCACAATCTTACCGTCTACGGTACGCATGGTGGTGGAGAAAATCTGCACGTTGAGCACGGTCCCCGCCACGCCGCCGAGGTCTACATACTCACCCGCGCGGAACGGACGGAACATCACCAACAGCACGCCTGCGGCAAGGTTGGACAGCGAACCTTGCAATGCCAGACCAACGGCTAAACCTGCGGCACCAAGAACAGCGATCACGGAGGCAGTTTGCACCCCAACGCGGCCCAGAGCGGCAATCAGCGTGAAAGCGATAATACCGTAGCGCACCAGTGCGGAGAGGAAATCGGCAACGGTTGCATCAATTTTTCGCGCCACCATCAGGCGGTTAACGGTGTTTGACACGATACGCGCCACAATCATACCGATAATAACAATGGCGATGGCCGCAACGATGTTGACGGCATAGCTCAACAGCAGTTCCTGATTGCGGACCAGCCAGGTGCCCGCCCCGTTTATGCTGTCGACAACATTCAAATCTTCCATTTACTATTCCTTTTTTGCTTACCCAAATGGGAAAAATAAAGCCGCCCCGCCGGGACTGGCAATCTGACAAGAGTAAACAATAAACCTGATTTTTGCCAAACAGATCACAGAAATCTCTGCCAGCAGCCTGTTGAAATGGCAATAAAAAAGGCCCGCATTGGCGCAATACCGATCAGTTAAGGATCGGTTGACCGATCCTTAAACTGCGGCACTATAACGGCTTCCACTACAGGGAGCCGTTTTCTTATGCCACTTCTCAATGACCTGCTC
>NZ_VDAY01000054.1:0-1296 GCF_019584005.1 Citrobacter sp. EC_71 | reverse complement strand
AGTGTATGACCGGATACATAGGTGACAGATCAGACCGGGAACATAGGTAACACTTTTCAGTCTATCCGGAGCACACTCTCGGTTTTTCGGTCGTAGTACGCAAGTGTTATTCCATTAAAGATGATGGCCTCAAGGCCATCATCCTGTTCTTCCAGCATGATGTATTCGCCAGTCAGCGCTTCACTCAGGAATACCGTCCCCTTTTTCCCCATATAGAGTGTCCCCCTCGATTTCACCCTGTAAACCGTACCTCCTTCCGGATAAGCATATTCAGGAACACGGCCATCCCAGTGTCGGTTCGAGGGTTGCCATACCGTTCCGGGCGTTGCACCCGCCAGGGCTTCATGCGGCCTTTCGTGGTTAAATTCTTCCCGGTAGTCACTGAACCACCGCTGTTGTTCTTCCATCGTCATGAAGGTGTTGCCCTGTTTCACCGCACTTTTCAGCGAGCGGTGCATTCGCTCATGACGGCCATTTTCTTCCGGATGCCCCTTTCTGATACGCTCCGGCCTGATGCCCAGCTTGATTAGCCAGACGGCAAGACGACTTAATCCGGCTATCCCTGTTCCCGCGAAGGGCTGACCATTATCGGTTCTGAGTACTTCCGGCAGACCGTATTCCAGGAAGGCATCTGTCAGGCACTTTCTGACGAAGGGTTCGCTCTCCCGGTCTGTTCCCCGGCAGCTCAGAAGATACCGGCTGTGATTGTCGGTCAGGGTGAAGGGATGGCAGTACTCTCTGCTCAGCAGCCTGAACTTGCCTTTAAAATCAGCGCTCCAGACCTGATTGTTCTCGCTGATGGTCGTCAGGGGCTGGCGATTGCCCGGGGTTCTGCGTTTCCGCTTTTTATCCGGAACCAGGCCTTCGCGCTTGAGAATATCGCCGATAGTGCTGGCAGCAGGTACGGTAAAATCGACATGATGGTTGAGCATCCACATCCGCAGTTTTTTAGGGCCCCAGTCCGGGTGTTTTTGCCTCAGGGCCGTAAGTTGTGCAGCGATATAATCAGGAACTGTCCGGGAGTGGGAGTGCGGAACACGCGACCGGTCAGAGAGAGATGACAGGTCAGAGGGGTCAAAACGCTGAAGCCATTTGTAACCGGTTTTTCGACTGATGCCGAAGAGACGGCAAAGAGCGGAGAAAGAGTCCGTACCTGCATGGCAGGCACGGATAAAATCGAGGCGTTGCATAGGTCGGGTCTCAGTCCAGGGCATAGCGAGTCTCCTCTTCTATGCCAGTTATAACTGTTACCCATGTATCCGGTCTAAAGTGTTACCCATGTTTCCGGTTCATACC
>NZ_VDAY01000053.1:0-1415 GCF_019584005.1 Citrobacter sp. EC_71 | reverse complement strand
TAACACCGTTCACTTAAGATGTTTTGAGTGAACGGGATACTGGGTTTTTGAGATTCGAACGGTCCTTTTTTTGGGCCGTTTTCTCTTTTCTGGCAGGATAAATTGTTTCACATTCTCCCGCATTTTCTTCAGCTTCGTCGGGATTGTCCCCGGTTTGCACAGTGAGCACCAGATGAGTTCATCCTGGATCAACCTCATCGCCATCACGAAGCTTATTCTCAGTGGTGACACCTCCGCTTCCCGTGCTATCTGACTCATCTCCATTCTGATCAGGTTATAGGCCGTCAACAGACCCCATATTTCCTGGTTAATTCCGCTCACTTTCTGGCTGCGCAACAACGTGGCTGTACTCAACTGGAACTGCTTCAGCTCCCCGTAACCATTTTCTATACTCCACCTTTCCTGATACACATAACGCAGCGAGTCTGCCGGATACTGCTCCGGCTCTGTCAGCGAGGTGATAAAACCTCTGTAATCACCGGATTCACCCTCACATTCTATTAGCCGGGCCTGCCAGTATTCAGGCAACGAGCAGTCCTGTTTCCGGGCCTGCGGTGAGACCCGCATTTCCACCAGATGGTCACCTTCACCAAACGTTTTCAGTATCCGGTATTTTGTATTGCCCTTCAGGGGAACCAGCCAGTGCGCGTCCTGCTGCCTTCGCTGCCAGTTAATCAGTAACCCTGCCGATAAGTAACAGCGATCAAACAGTGTCAGACTGTTCGCCTGTACCGATAACTGCTTCGCGTAATTCACTTCGCTGGTATTTGCCGGGCCGAATTTAACATCATGGATTAACCGGCTGCGCAGTGACATCAGAGCGCATAGCCTGACCATCGGGTATTCAGTGTGTCTGTCCGGGCGGTGCTTTATATACTCAAAATGCTCCGCAAGCTCTGGCGTATCCGGGGTACGAAAGAGCGTACCATCAACGGCAAACAGGCGCAGGCCGTGCCAGAGATCATCCTTGTCTTCCTGCCGGGTCCAGTGGCTGGCTGTCAGAGTGAAGAGTTCCCGAAGCGGTTCATCGCTGAGCCGCTGGCGGGCTTGGGCAATGGAGCTGGCAGCGAGGGTCTCCCCCTCCTGCGAACTGAGGACGAGGTCGAGTTTTGTCACAACATCTGTGATGGAGCGGTCACGGTACAGGCCCATCCCCACAATCAACCAGACCACGAGTTCTGCGGGGAGCTTACGTTTACGGATACTGGCTTTATTCGTGGAATCAAGCACCTGAGAAATCCACTCAAGGGGAATGGCACGCTGAAAACAGGAAAGTGAAGCGGGTTCAGCCCAGGTCTGCGTATCGTCAAGCCAGGTCGAAAGCATAAAAAAGCCCCATCAGAGAATTGATGAGGCTATTGTCGTCTACCCGCCGGATCGTTCAACCGATCATTTTGCTTAACCGATCGGTGTTA
>NZ_VDAY01000052.1:0-1435 GCF_019584005.1 Citrobacter sp. EC_71 | reverse complement strand
GGCGCAATACCGATCAGTTAAGGATCGGTTGACCGATCCTTAAACTGCGGCACTATAACGGCTTCCACTACAGGGAGCCGTTTTCTTATGCCACTTCTCAATGACCTGCTCGATTTCAGTGACCATCCGCTTATGCCACCGCCCTCTGCACAGCTTTTTGCAGAGCATCTCCCCGTTGAGTGGATACAGCACTGCCTGACGCTTTCCGCACATGCGACCGTGCGCCGCCGTCGTTTACCGGGCGACATGGTTATCTGGATGGTGGTGGCTATGGCCTTCTTCCGCAATGAACCGATTACCGATGTGGTTCGTCGTCTGAACCTGAGCGCGGATGGCGAAGCGGGAATGAACCTGCTGGCTCGCAGCGCGGTCACCCAGGCGCGTCAGCGCGTGGGGGCCGCTCCGGTGGAATGGCTCTTCCGCCAGACCGCAAAGACATGGGGAACGGAACGTTACCTGAAGGATGACTGGCACGGACTGCAGCTTTTTGCCATTGATGGCGCGCAGTTCAGGACACCTGATGAACCTGAGCTGCGTGAACATTATGGCTCTGCCAACACCTCCACTGAGCGGCAGAGTGCATACCCGGTTATGCGCCTGGTGGCGTTAATGAACCTGGGCAGTCATGTGCTGCTGGATGCCGCGACCGCGCCTTACCGGCGCAGCGAAACACTGCTGGCCCACTCAATGCTCGCCGCCCTGCCGGATAACTCCATTACGTTGTTTGACAAGCTGTTCTACAGCGCAGACCTGCTGCTGACGCTGAATCGGCAGGGGAGTAACCGCCACTGGCTGCTGCCCGCCCGCAAGGATATGGCTGCAGAAACGGAAACCAGCTATGGCGCAGGTGACAGGCTGTTGAAACTGAAAGTGTCGCAACAGGCACGGAAAAAGAACCCTTCACTGCCAGAGTTCTGGTATGCCCGGGCGGTGACTTATGAGGTGAACGGTGTGGAGAAAACGGTGCTGACATCGCTCCCGGCAGACCGCTACAAAGCAAAAGAGGTGGCGGAGCTTTACCACTCACGATGGGAAATCGAAGTCGGGTTCAGAAACCTGAAAAGCAGCCTGCTGAATAATGCCCTGGTACTGAGAAGCCGTAAGGTTGAACTGCTGGAACAGGAGGTCTGGGGTATGTTGCTGGCCTATAACCTGATACGGCGTGAAGCGACAAAAGCAGCAGAGAAACACAAAAGGGCGCCGTCAGAAATAAGCTTTAAGTTCGCGTTCCAGTTTATCGCAACGGAAATGATAGTACTGGGGAATACGGTATCGCCGGGGACAATCCCGAAACGGCTGGAGCACCTGCGGGGAAATCTGGAAGCGGTGTTTATAACAAAACGCCCCCGACCATCAAGGCCGAGGGCGGTCAAGATATCAAAAACCCACTATCCGATAAAACGCAGTACTGCTCCGCTTAAGTGAACAGTATTGC
>NZ_VDAY01000051.1:0-1717 GCF_019584005.1 Citrobacter sp. EC_71 | reverse complement strand
CGAGCTGGCCGACGGTGACCACACCATCGTGGCCACCGTCACCGACCTCGCGGGCAACACCGCGGACTCGGCGACCCTGAGCTTTACCGTCGACACCACGCTCTCAGTGCCGACGGTGGACCTGGCAGACGCCAGCGACAGCGGCAGCAGCGCGACCGATAACATCACGAACGACACCACCCCGGTGTTCACGCTGGGGAATATTGACGCTGACGTGACGGATGTGCAGGTGATTATCAACGGTACCGCCTATGACGCCGTGCAGACGGACGGCACCTGGAGCTTTACCGCCCCGCAACTGGCGGACGGGGACTACAGTGTCACCGTGCAGGTCACTGACGATGCCGGGAACGTGCAGACCTCGGCGGTGCTGGCCATCACGGTGGACACCGCCGTGGCGGCCCCGGTCATTACGCTGAGTGATGACACCGGGACGGCGGGGGATAACCAGACTAACGTGGCGGCGCCGGGCTTTGCCATCAGCACCGACCCGGATGCGGTCAGCGTGATGGTGAGTATTGACGGCGGTACCCCGGTGGCGGCAACGAAGGACGCGGCCGGGCAGTGGCATATCACGTCCGGTGAACTGACCGACGGCGACCACACCATCGTGGCGACGGTGACGGATGTGGCGGGGAATACCGCCACCTCGGACATCATGAGTTTTAACGTCGACACCACACTCTCAGTGCCGACGGTGGACCTGGCAGACGCCAGCGACAGCGGCAGCAGCGCGACGGACAACATCACGAACGATACTACCCCAACCTTTACGCTGGGCAATATCGACGCCGATGTCACCTCGGTGCAGGTGCTGATTAACGGCACGTCCTATCCGGCGACGCTGGCAGACGGCACCTGGAGCTTTACCGCCCCGCAACTGGCAGACGGGGATTACACCTTCACCGTGCAGGTCACCGACGACGCGGGCAACACCGCGACCTCGGCGGCGCTGGCGGTCACCGTGGACACCACCGTGGCGACCCCGGTGATCACGCTGAGCGACGACACCGGTACCACCGGCGACAACCAGACCCGCGACACCACCCCGGGCTTTGCCATCACCACGGATAAAGACGCCGTGAGCGTGATGGTCTCCATTGACGGCGGCGCCCCGGTGGCGGCAACGAAGGATGCGGCCGGGCAGTGGCATATCACGTCCGGTGAACTGACCGACGGCGACCACACCATCGTGGCGACGGTGACGGATGTGGCGGGGAATACCGCCACCTCGGACATCATGAGTTTTAACGTCGACACCACACTCTCAGTGCCGACGGTGGACCTGGCAGACGCCAGCGACAGCGGCAGCAGCGCGACGGACAACATCACGAACGATACCACCCCAGCCTTTACGCTGGGGAATATCGACGCCGATGTGACGGATGTGCAGGTGCTGATTAACGGCACCGCCTATGACGCCGTGCAGACGGACGGCACCTGGAGCTTTACCTCGCCGGCGCTGGCGGACGGGGATTACAGCATCAGCGTTATTGTCACCGACGACGCGGGCAACACCGCGACCTCAGCGGCGCTGGCGGTCACCGTGGATACCGCCGTGGCGGCCCCGGTCATCACGCTGAGCGATGACACCGGCACCACCGGCGATAACCAGACCCGCGACACCACGCCGGGTTTTGCCATCAGCACCGACCCGGATGCGGTCAGCGTGATGGTGAGTATTGACGGCGGTACCCCGGTGGCGGCAACGAAGGAC
>NZ_VDAY01000050.1:0-2433 GCF_019584005.1 Citrobacter sp. EC_71 | reverse complement strand
GATAACCAGACCCGCGACACCACGCCGGGCTTTGCCATCACCACGGATAAAGACGCCGTGAGCATGATGGTGAGCATTGACGGCGGCACCCCGGTGGCGGCGACGAAGGACGCGGTCGGACAGTGGCATATCACATCCGGCGGGCTGGCCGACGGCGACCACAGCATTGTGGCGACGGTGACCGATATTGCCGGCAATACAGCGACGTCCTCACTGGACTTCACCGTGGACACCACGCTGTCCGTTCCGACCCTCGATCTGGCGGAGGCGTCAGACAGCGGCAGCAGCGCGACCGACAATATCACCAACGACACCACGCCGGTGTTCACGCTGGGCAATATCGATGCCGACGTGACGGAGGTGCAGGTGCTGATTAACGGCACCGCTTACCCGGCGACACTGGCGGACGGGACGTGGAGCTTTACCGCGCCGGCGCTGGCAGATGGTGACTATACCGTGACGGTGCAGGTCACCGACGACGCGGGCAACACCGCGATGTCCTCAGCGCTGAACGTGACCGTGGACACCACCGTGGCGGCCCCGGTGATCACGCTGAGCGACGACACCGGGACCACCGGCGATAACCAGACCCGCGACACCACGCCGGGCTTTGCCATCAGCACCGATGCGGATGCGGTCAGCGTGATGGTCTCCGTTGACGGCGGCGCGCCGGTGGCGGCAACGAAGGACGCGGCCGGGCAGTGGCAGATCACGTCCGGCGGGCTGGCCGACGGCGACCACAGCATTGTGGCGACGGTGACCGATATTGCCGGCAATACAGCGACGTCCTCACTGGACTTCACCGTGGACACCACGCTGTCCGTTCCGACCCTCGATCTGGCGGAGGCGTCAGACAGCGGCAGCAGCGCGACCGACAATATCACCAACGACACCACGCCGGTGTTTACGCTGGGCAATATCGATGCCGACGTGACGGAGGTGCAGGTGCTGATTAACGGCACCGCTTACCCGGCGACACTGGCGGACGGGACGTGGAGCTTTACCGCGCCGGCGCTGGCAGATGGTGACTATACCGTGACGGTGCAGGTCACCGACGACGCGGGCAACACCGCGATGTCCTCAGCGCTGAACGTGACCGTGGACACCACCGTGGCGGCCCCGGTCATCACCCTGAGCGACGACACCGGGACGGCGGGGGATAACCAGACCAACGTAGCGGCGCCGGGCTTTGCCATCAGCACCGACCCGGATGCGGTGAGCGTGATGGTCTCCATTGACGGCGGCGCCCCGGTGGCGGCGACGAAGGACGCGGACGGGCAGTGGCAGATCACCGCCGGCGAGCTGGCCGACGGCGACCACAGTATCGTGGCGACGGTGACGGATGTGGCGGGGAATACCGCCACCTCGGACATCATGAGTTTTAACGTCGACACCACACTCTCGGTCCCGACCCTCGATCTGATGGATGCCTCTGATACCGGCAGCAGCGCGACCGATAACATCACGAACGACACCACCCCAACCTTTACGCTGGGCAATATCGACGCCGATGTCACCTCGGTGCAGGTGCTGATTAACGGCACGTCCTATCCGGCGACGCTGGCAGACGGCACCTGGAGCTTCACCGCCCCGGCGCTTGCAGACGGTGACTATACCGTGACGGTACAGGTGACGGATGACGCGGGGAACGTGCAGACCTCGAATGAACTGGCCATCACGGTGGACACCGCCGTGGCGGCCCCGGTCATCACGCTGAGCGACGACACCGGCAGGGCGGGGGATAACCAGACCAACGACACTACGCCGGGCTTTGCCATTGCCACGGATAAAGACGCCGTGAGCGTGATGGTGAGCATCGACGGCGGCGCCCCGGTGGCGGCGACAAAGGACGCGGCCGGTCAGTGGCATATCACGTCCGGCGAACTGGCTGACGGCGATCACAGCATTGTGGCGACCGTCACTGACCTCGCGGGCAACACCGCGGACTCGGAGACCCTGAGCTTTAACGTTGACACCACTCTGTCCGTCCCGACGGTGGATCTGGCTGATGCCTCTGATACCGGCAGCAGCGCGACGGACAACATCACGAACGACACCACCCCAACCTTTACGCTGGGCAATATCGATGCCGACGTGACGGAGGTGCAGGTGATTATCAACGGCACATCCTACCCGGCGACGCTGGCAGACGGCCAGTGGACCTTTACTGCGCCAGCCTTGGCGGACGGGGATTACAGCATCAGCGTTATCGTCACCGACGACGCGGGCAACACCGCCACCTCAGCGGCGCTGGCGGTCACCGTGGACACCACCGTGGCGGCCCCGGTCATTACGCTGAGCGATGACACCGGCACCGTCGGCGATAACCAGACCCGCGACACCACGCCGGGTTTTGCCATCAGCACCGACCCGGATGCGGTCAGCGTGATGGTGAGTATTGACGGCGGTACCCCGGTGGCGGCAACGAAGGAC